>CAMNKK010000037.1 GCA_946542235.1 uncultured Clostridia bacterium
TCACGGACGGCCCCGTGGCTTACAGCTGGGGCGGCACCTGGATGGGCATCAACGCCGCAAAGGCTGCTCAGGCTGATGACGCCAAGAAGGCGGCCATGCATGACCTGATCAAGTTCTTCACCCTGGATGATGACTTCCTGACCCAGTACGCCAAGGATTCCGGCGACTTCGTGGGCAGCAAGACTGCTGTGGACAAGATTCTGGCCGAAGGCGGCACGCCCAACCCCTTCCTGGGCGGTCAGGACCACTATGCCATCTTCGCTTCCGCCGCGGCTCTGGCCAACGGCTCTCTGATGAGCGAATATGATGACACCATCAACAAACTGTGGAGTGACTATGTCACCACTCCTTACACCAAGGGCGAGAAGGATCTGGACACCTGCCTGGCAGAGTTCAAGACCGCTGTTGCTGCTGCGATCACCACGATCACTGTCGAATAATAAGTCAACAGGTTAAAAGCTAGCAGTCAATCCTTCGGGGGCTGTCTCTTGCCAGATGAGGCAGGGGGCAGCCCCTTCTTTCAACTCCGGTTCCCTTCGAGGTATGAGGAGAGGGAAGGTGCTATTGCTCTTCCTTTCCTGCCCTCATTCCTCGCGGAGGCCGGGTATGAAATCTTGAAAAAAGGGGTGGATTTATGCAGACGCAGGCAACCTCCGGGCCGAAGAAGAAGGTCAAGTCGATCAGCTACAGCCACTGGGGCTATATCTTCATCGCTCCCTTCTTCATCACCTTTCTGATCTTTGGCCTTTATCCGATTATCTTTACCTTCCGCACGTCAGTCACCGACGCGGTTGGCTGGGAAAAGATCCTGAACAACAGCATCATCGGCTTTGAAAACTTCCGGCAGCTGTTTGACCCGAACAGCCTTGTGTACAGCAAGTTCTGGGGCGCGCTGGGGAACACAATGATCATGTGGTTCTTCAACTTCGTTCCGCAGCTCGGTCTGGCGCTGATTCTGGCCTCCTGGTTCACGGACACCCGCCTTCACCTGCGGTGCCAGGGGTTCTTCAAAACCACGATCTTCATGCCGAACATCATTACCGCTGCTACGATCGGTATGCTGTTCATGAGCTTTTTCGCCTATCCCATCGGTCCGGTAAACACCTTCGTGCAGACCTTGGGCCTGGGGAACATGCCTATTGAGTACTTCCGCTCCGTGGAATGGAGCCGCGGCCTGATTTCCTTCATCCAGTGGTGGATGTGGTGCGGCAATACCATGATCATTATGATTGCAGGTATTTCCGGCATCAACCCCAGCCTGTTTGAGGCGGCCCTGGTGGACGGGTGCTCCTCCCGCCAGACCTTCTGGAAGATAACACTTCCTCTGATCAAGCCGATCCTCATTTACAACCTGACGACCTCCCTGGTCGGCGGTCTGACCATGTTCGATATTCCGCACATGATGACGCAGGGCAACCCGAATGAAACCACGAACACGGTGGCCCGGTTTATCTATACCCAGGGCTTCACCGGATCCAGGAACTTCAACATGGCCAGCGCCGCGTCCGTCGTTCTGTTTGTAATCATCATCGCTGGCTCCCTTGTGATCCGCTACGTGCTTAATGATCATGATCCCAAGCCGGGCAAAGCTGCAGGAAAGGGGGCGATCAAATGAAACAGACCAGAAAAATCATTTATCTCGTGTTCATGGCGATCGCCATCATTGGCATGTTCCTTCCGGTAGCCACCTTCTACGATAATTCCTCCGCAGCTATTGAAGCGGATATCGAGAAACAGCAGGGCAAGGTGGAAAGTGCCGAGAAGCAGCTGCAGCGCTGGATTGACGGCGGAAAGAAATCAGAATCCGACATTCAGAAGCAGCGCGACAAAGTACAGAAGGAAAAGGATAAGCTGCAGGCTCTGCTGGACCAGCAGGCTGCGGCTTCCACGGAGCAAAAGAGCGGTCTGTCGTATTCCTTCCTGCCGGGTCAGCTGCCCGAGGGGCTGGAAATAGACATGTCGGTGGTGAACCAGTATAAGCTGTATGACTGGAACTATACGGGATATTACACCTGCATCTGGACCGCCTTCGGCACGCTGGTGCTGTCCGCCCTTTTGGTTGTGCTGGCCGGAAACAGGGAAACCAGTGTGCTGTACACGGTTTCATCCTTCCTGCATCTGATCAGCCTCATCCTGTCGGTTTATGTGGTCATCCGCCTGAGCGCCTTCCCGTTCATGCTGCCCTATGGCAGCGCAACGCTCAACACGCCGGTCGTATTAATGATTCTCTGCGGATCGCTCATCGCCTTCGCGCTGCATGTGCAGGGTGTTCACAATTCAAAACGCAGCATGATCTATGTTTTCTGCACCTTCCTGAGCGCGCTGGCGATTGTTCCGTTCTGGATTATGATTGTGAACGCGACCCGTTCCAGTCAGGCAATTCAGCAGGGAGTCAGCCTGATCCCCGGCTCATATCTGGGCTATAACTGGAATGTGCTGGCAAGCAAGAACTTCAACGTGGCGATCGGTTTCAAGAACAGCGCCATCATCGCCTTCGGCTCCACCATTCTGAGCGTCTATTTCTCGGCGATGACAGCCTACGGCTTCAAGGTGTATCAGTTCAAGGGGAACAAGTTCCTGTACGCGATCGTTATGGCCATCATCATGATCCCCGGCCAGGTTACCGGCACAGGCTTCTTCATGTTCATGTATCAGCTGGGCTGGGTTGATAACCGGCTGGCGCTGATTATTCCATCCATCTCTTCCGCCGCGACTGTATTCTTCTTCAGACAGTATCTGGAGGCGAACCTGCAGATTTCCCTGGTGGAAGCGGCAAGAATTGACGGGTGCGGCGAACTGAGAACCTTCAACCGGATTATCCTTCCGATTATGATTCCGGCCATGGCAACCATGGGCATCATGGCCGTCATCGGTTCCTGGAACAACTATCTGACTCCGTTGATGCTGTTCACGAAGCCCGACCTGAAGACGCTGCCCATGATGGTGCAGGAGCTGCGCGGAGATATCTACCGCACAGAGTACGGCTCCATCTACCTGGGCCTGACGCTGACCGCCCTGCCGCTGATTATCGTATACTTTGCTTTCAGCAAATATATTATCGCGGGCGTTGCGCTGGGCGGCGTCAAGGAATAACCGGCAAATCATACTGAGCCAGTATCAGGGGATCGCCGGCTTCTGCCGGCGATCCTTCTTGATTATGTGCCAGACATTGCTTCATTCCTGCGTTCTGCGCCGGGCATGAAAGTGAGGGAGACGGCCCTTTTCAGAAATTCCTGAAACGGGACCGCCTCCCTTTTTACGATCAGCTGCGAATCATGGATAAGGTTCTTCCATGACAGTGAAGACGCGGATAAGGATGGGATATGGATTATTCCGGAACAGTGCCGGAAAACCGCCGTACGGCAGCGGAAAAACAGATTGTATTTTACTGTCTGAGATGTTAAAATACTGGAAATGAGGCACAACGTACTGACAAAACGCATAATAACAATAAGGAAGGAGAACAGAAAATGATTCAGGCTGAAAGCATGATTACCCGGCAGGATATGATCCGATGCGCCCTGTGCCGGGAAGCTCCCTGCGAAGCGTCATGCCCCTGGGATGTGAAACCCGCGCAGCAGCTGCGAAGCATCTGGTTCAAAAACGAGCAGACCGCCGCCCAGCGGGTTCCGGAAACGAACCGGTGCATTACCTGCGAGGCGCCCTGCGAAAGCGCCTGCGTCCGACCCGGCGAGGTCCCCGTACGCGATCTGATGAACCGGCTGTACTATCAGGTGCGGCCTGAATGCGAAACGCCCCCTCCGGAAAATGAGGATCGCCTGCGCTGTACCTTCTGCGGAATTCCGATGGAGAACCCTTTCCTGCTGGCCTCTTCCGTCGTTGCCAGCACCTACGACATGTGCGCGCGGGCCTTTGAGGCCGGGTGGGCCGGAGCCTGCTTCAAAACCGTCTGCAGCCTGGATATTCATGAGGCGTCTCCGCGCTACAGCGCCCTTAGCGGGGACGGCGGCAGCCTGATCGGATTCAAGAATATCGAGCAGCTGTCGGATCACAGCGTGGCGGAAAACATGAAAATCTTCCGGGAGCTGAAAAAGAACTATCCGGGTAAATTCATTCTGGCTTCCATCATGGGCCAGAACGAGCAGGAATGGGGCGAGCTGGCCCGCCTCTGCCAGGAGAACGGCGCTGACGCGGTGGAGCTGAACTTCTCCTGTCCGAACATGGCGGAGGGCGGCCTGGGATCCGATATCGGGCAGGTGCCGGAGCTGGTGGAGCGTTTTACCGCCGCAGCCAAAGGAGCCTGCACCATCCCTGTGCTGGCCAAGCTGACGCCCAATGTAGCGGAGATGAGCCCGGCGGCTGAAGCAGCGCTGCGCGGCGGCGCGGACGGTATCGCGGCCATCAATACCATCAAATCCGTGGTGGGAATCAACCTGCATACCTATGTATCGGCGCCCTCCATTCACGGCTACAGCGCCATCGGAGGGTACAGCGGAAACGCGGTGAAGCCCATTGCGCTCCGGTTTATTTCGGAGCTGGGGCATCATCCGGAGATGAAGGGAATGCACCTGAGCGCCATGGGCGGCGTGGAAACCTGGCAGGATGCCCTGGAGTTCATGCTGCTGGGCGGAGAATCCATTCAGGTGGCCACGGCCGTGATGCAGTACGGATACCGGATTATCGACGATCTGAAGGCAGGTCTGAATCTGTATCTGGCGGAGAAAGGCTTCCGCAGCGTGAAGGAAGTGATTGGACTGGGGCTGGACACCCTGCACAGCCAGACGGAAGGGCTGGAGCGGGACTCGATCCTCTTCCCGCAGTTCAATCCGGAAAAATGCGTGGGATGCGGGCGCTGCGCCATCTCCTGCGCGGACGGAGGACATCAGGCGATCACCATGAATGAGAATCGAAAGCCCGTGCTGAACGGAAAGCGGTGCGTTGGATGCCATCTCTGCCTGCTGGTCTGCCCGCAGCGCGCTATTGCTCCCGGCACTAAACGGATCCGCAGAAGCGTCTGATTTTATTAATGAAGCAAAAGAGAACCGAGGACTGAGAAGCATGCGTATCAAGGATATTTCACTGGGAACCATTTCCATCCCCCTGCTGACCCCCTTCAAGACCGCCCTTCGGACGGTGGAGAGCATTGAAGATCTGATCGTACGGGTTACGCTGGACGGGGGAGAAACGGGGTACGGCGAGGCGCCTCCCACCGCGGTGATTACGGGTGAAACCAGCCAGTCCATTGAGGCGGCCATCCGCTTCTATCTGGCGCCTGCCGTCCTGGGCGCAGAGTTTCAGCATCCGGCGGAGCTGTGGAGCCGGATGGAAAAAGCCATGGCCAAGAACACAAGCGCCAAGGCCGCGATGGATATCGCGGTATATGACGCCTGGGGCAGGGCGCTGGGGAAGCCGCTGTATCAGCTGCTGGCAGGGGAAGACGGTCCGGCTGCGGGCCCTCGCCTGGAAACGGATATTACCATCAGCGTCAACGATCCGGATACCATGGCCAGGGATGCGGAACGGGCCCGGAGGGATGGATTCCGCATTCTGAAGGTGAAGGTGGGCAAAGGCGGCCGGGAGGATGTGGAACGGGTGCGGCAGGTCCGAAAGACCGCCGGGAAGGATGCGGTGCTTCGGATCGATGCCAACCAGGGCTGGAAACCGGAGGAAGCCGTCAGAACCATCGAAATGATGGAGGATGCCGGACTGGAGATCGAACTTGTGGAGCAGCCGGTTTCCTGCCATGATTTTACCGGAATGCAGTATGTCACCGCCCATGTGCAGACGCCGATCCTGGCGGATGAGAGCGTCTTCTCGCCGGAGGATGCGGAACGGCTGATCCGGGAGCATGGCGCGGACTGGATCAACATCAAGCTGATGAAGACCGGCGGGATTACCCCCGCGCTGAGGATCTGCGAGCTGGCGGAGAAGGAAAAGGTTCCCTGCATGATGGGATGCATGCTGGAAAGCGCCGTATCCGTCAGCGGCGGAGTTCATCTGGCGGCAGCCCGCCCCATCATCCGGATGTGCGATCTGGACGGACCCTCCCTATGCGCGGAAAACCCCTATCGCGGAGGTCCCATATACGAGGGAGCCATGATTTATTTGCCGGATACACCGGGAATCGGGATTACGGAAATCCCTGTTTCATTTGACAAAGCCTGAGGCTGAAATGCAGCTCCGGGGATTTTCCGAAGGAGAAAAATAAGATGAAGGAATGGAAAAAAGGAGAGCTGGCGCTGGTAACGGTTCCCGCCGCGTTCCTTTACGCTCAGCCGGATGACGCCGCGGGTCCGCAGACAGACGAGGTGATGTCGGGATGGGCGGTGGCAGCGACCGGCGCGGAACAGGCGGGATGGGTGCCGATTCAAACCCACTACGGATACCTGGGGTGGATCCGGCGCGAAGCCCTGACGCCGCTGACAGAGGAATCGCTGGCTTCCCGCCGGGAGGACGGGATGCTGAGGGCGGCTTCGGCATGGATGGATATCTATGACCAACCGAAGGTACAGGGGCGCCTGATTGTTTCGCTGCCGAGGGGAAGCTTTGTTTCCCGGGCGGAAGAGGAAAAGGACGGATGGATCCGGATCAGAACCTTCCAGGGCGCGGAGGGCTGGGTCCACGAGCGGGATACCGCGCCTCGGATGGACGATGACAGCTTCCTGATGGACGGAGGGGAGCAGGCGGTCTGCTTTCACCGGCTGAGAGAAAGAATTCTGAAAAAGATACCGGAGTATGAATTGCGCATGGGCGTCGTTCGCAGCGCCCTGGCCTATCTGGGGGCGCCCTATCGATGGGGCGGGAAAGCGCCCGGAGGCATCGACTGCTCCGGGCTGGCCTTCATGTGCTGGATGGAGAACGGAATCCTGATCTACCGGGATGCCCAGATCCTTCCGCAGTATCCCGTCCGGAAAATCGAGCCGGCAAATATCCGGGAGGGGGATCTGATCTTCTTTCCGGGGCATGTGGCGGTCTATCTGGGAAACGGAAAATATATCCATGCCACAGCTTATGCCAAAACGCCCTGGGTGACGGTGAACAGCCTGAATCCGGCGGACGCGGATTACAGGGAGGACCTGGCCGCGGGAATTACGGAATGCGGAACCATCTTCTGAGACACATAAAAAGAGCTGCCCGGGCGGGCAGTTCTTATTTTTTGGCTTTCGGAATCCGCGGCAGGGTGAAAGGGGATCGATGGATTACAGATCCGCCACAGTCAGTCCGGAGCATTTTTCCAGCAGCGCGTCGGGCGCCACCACGCATACGGCGCCCTTTTCCGCAAAGGCGTCCAGCAGGGAAGCGGCCTTCTCCAGATCCGCGGGAGTGGCATGGAGGATCTGGCTGCGAAGCTCTTCCGCCTGCTGCCGGGTATATCCTGTCAGATATCTGATGTCCGCGACAGCGCCCTTCTCCCGGGGGCTGAGAAGCGGATTCAGGTCATTGAGCGTCGAGATAATATACTTGTCCAGGCTTTCGCCCCCGGACAGGAATTCCCGCAGGAAGGCGGATGCGCCCCTGTCCACGTCCAGGGTTCGGTCGGGAGAGGGATCCCGGTAGGAATAGCTGAACAGATTGCCGAAGCGATCCGCCTGGAAGCCGCAGCCATAGGCGCCGCCCTGCACCCGTACCTTATTCCAGAGATAGGAATAGGTCAGGATATTTGCCAGCAGGAGCAGGCTGCCATGAAAACGGGCGTCCATCCCGGACAGATGCCATCCCCGGACGGCAAAGCCAACCTGAGCGGGAATACGGTATCCCTGCCGGAAATTTCCCCCGGCGGTGAAGGAAGCGTATTCCGGAACGGCGGATCCTTCCGGAAGCGAGGACAGGAAGGAATCAACAGAAACGGGATCTCCCGCGGTGAGGCTCAGCTTCAGCCGCTTTTTGCAGACAATCTCCCGCAGCAGCTTCTCCGCGGTTTTTCGGAGATCCGGCAGCATCTGCTCCGGCTCGGCAGCCAGAGAATGCAGATAGAAGACGGCCTGATCTCCTTCCAGGGCGTTTTTCAGTGCCTGCTCCGCTGAATAATGGGAGAGCACCTGGCGGACGCCGATTACGTGGCCGGATCCGACGATCCGCTGCCGGGAGATCATCTCCAGCTGCAGGACGATTTCCATGATTTTATCCGTGGCGGAAAAATCAGTGTATCTCAGAATCTCCGCCAGAAGCTCCTGGGCTTTCTCCGCGCTTTCCTTCAGCACGCTGGTAAATGCAACCAGAGAGGGGGAACAGAGCCCAGGATCCCGGGGATGGGGACGAACTGTGACCGTGAAGCCCAGGCGGCCGGTATGACGCTTGATTTCCTGCTGCAGGACGGCAGAACTGTAATGGGCGGTGGGCAGCTTTCCCAGCAGGCTGCAGATCAGGCTCAGGTCCTGCAGCTGGGAAACGGTGCAGTCGCTCAGGCAGAAGCTGGCGCGCAGATGAACGATGCCGCCGGTGGGCTGGGCATGGAAAAGCAGCGGGACTCCCTTCAGCTGCTGCGGATCGGTTTCCGGCCATTCCGGCGGAATATCCGCATCCTCTTTTTTCAGCATGGGCAGGGTCGCCAGCGCTTCCGGAGAGTCAGGGGTTTCCTGCCAGTTCCGCAGGAGGGACAGCAGCGAATCATTGGCGTCCCGCTCAGCGGGCGTCCAGGCGGAGGTGATTTTCCGCAGACGTGCTTCCTCTTCCCGGCGCTTCTCTTCTCCCAGCGTTCTGGAAGGATGCAGGGAAAGGCGGCACAGCCCGGTCTGATCCTTCAGCAGGGAAACAGCCAGCGGATTGAAGGCGCCGGAAGCCAGCATGCGGCGAAGCTCGGCCAGCTGGACATCGTTCTCCAGGGCAAACATCGGATCCCCGTCATAGAGCCAGGAGCCCATAACCCGGATGGCCCGGTCAATGCCCTGGGGTTCGTCCTCTTCCTTCAGGGCAAAGGCAAACCGGTTCAGGGAAGCCTCCACGGCGGCGGGATCCAGCCCGTCCTTTTCCAGGCGATCCGCAAAGGCGGAGACACAGTCCAGGATTTCCTGCTCTTTTCCGTCGGTGACGTTTTCCGCATGAAGCGTCAGGACGGATTCCAGCGCGGAATCGTCCACGGACAGGGAAAAATTCTGCGCCAGCCCCTTTTCCAGAATCAGCCGCTTCAGGGGCGCGTCATTGTTTCCGGTCAGCACATCGCCCAGAATAGTGGCGGCCATATTCCGCGTCTTATCCTGCCAGGAGCCGAGAATCCGGGAAAGGTACAGATGGCCTCTGTTGGCGGGATCTTCCTCCTGACCCAGTTCGAATTCCTTTTCCCGGACGGAGGCGGTCGGCTGCTGACGGACAAAGCGGGGAAGATCCGCTTCCTTTTCATATTGATCCAGATAGGAGGCGATCAGCCGGAGCATCTCCTCCAGGGGAACATCCCCGTCCAGATAGATCCAGGAATTGGAGGGATGATAATGACGGAGATAGGTCTCCCTGTACCGGGCATAGGTCAGGGTGGGAATGGCTTCCGGATCTCCTCCGGAATTGAAGCCGTATCCCGTATCCGGGAAGAGCTGGCGGGCGATCTCCCGTTCTCCGAGCTCGCTGACATCGCTCATGGCGCCTTTCATTTCATTGAAAACAACGCCCTTGTAGATCCAGGAGCCGTTTTCATCCGGCTCGATATGCCAGCCCTCCTGCCGGAAAACCCGTTCATCCTGCAGGATACGCGGCCGGAATACTGCGTCCAGATACACTTCCGTCAGATTCAGAAGATCCCTGTTATTCCGGGAGGCCACGGGGTACATGGTCATGTCCGGAAAGGTCATGGCGTTCAGAAATGTATTCATGGAGCCCTTCAGCAGCTCCACAAAGGGCTCCCGGACCGGATACTTTTCACTGCCGCAGAGCACGGAATGCTCCAGGATATGGAAAACGCCCGTATTATCCGTGGGCAGCGTACGGAAAGAGATGGAAAAGGTTTTGTTTTCCGCTCCGTTATCCAGCCAGCATAGACGGGCCCCGGTTTTCTCATGAGCCATTTCGACCAGATTCCCGCCAAGCTCCTCCGAACGGCGGATCCTGACAATCCGGAAGCTGTGAATCATCTGCTGCTCTGTGTATTTCATGGCATTCAGTCCTTTCTGTATGCGGTGCGTATACTTTCTGCCCCCGGGACGGATAAACAGGGGCCCCCGTTCCCGGAAACCGGTCGGATCAGTCGAAGATCTTCCGCTCCAGCGCATCCGGGACCCCGGAGAGGCGATGGAAGAAGGTATTGATTACGTCCCGCCAGTTTTCCGCGTTCTCCTTCTGACGGACGGCCCGATCCAGAATCACCTGGCGGTCCGGTTCGGGGAAGGGAAGACCTTTCAGCGCCTCCAGAAGCCGGGCAGCCTGCTCCGCCCCTTCGAAATGATCATCGTAGATCCGCTGAATCAGGGAGCGGCCGTCCTTCATGCGGAATCCGT
The DNA here is from genome assembly GCA_946542235.1 of uncultured Clostridia bacterium. Taxonomy (GTDB): domain Bacteria; phylum Bacillota; class Clostridia; order Christensenellales; family Aristaeellaceae; genus Aristaeella. The sequence goes on from CAMNKK010000037.1 coordinate 10,383, forward strand.
AGGGAAGCCGGTGGAAGAAAAGAAGCAGGAGATCCGGACAGGCGGAGGCATCTTCATAGCGCTGCCGCAGCGCCGGCGGATACTGGCAGGTATATCCGGTGCCGGCGGAGGTTCGATTGATGCCGACCGCGTCGCGGGAAGCCCGGTGATAGGTTCCCCACAGATCGTATTCATATCCGGAGGGATTGGGACCGTAATGGGTGTGGGGCGTAATCATCCAGCCCAGGCCCAGCGGGGAGGTATACTTCTCATAGATCCTGCGGGAGGCAAGCATCCAGCGCCCCAGCGTTTCCTGGTCTTCGGGCAGGAAGTCATAGGTCAGCAGAATCCACTGGGAGACGATCTCTTCCGGGGTGATCTCCGGATTCCAGGCCAGCAGACCGAAGCCGAACAGATTGACGGCTGCCAGGGGGTGGCCGAAATAGTTTTCATCCCGGCCGAAGTTGGATACCGCCGCGATCGCCTGGATCCGCTCCGGCGGCAGATCCTGAAAGATCTCCCGCCACATCGGGGCCATGGTATACAGATCGATCTGCTGACCGGTGTATTCCTGCGCCAGCTGCAGTTCCAGCGCCATCCGGGTTTTCTGCATGGAGAGCAGCAGGGGAGACACAGGCTCCCGGACCTGGAAATCGAAGGGCCCGTTTTTGATCTGCAGAATCACGTTTTCATCAAATTGCCCGTCCAGAGGCTGATAGGTGTCATAGGCTGCCATGGGCCGGTCGATCGTATGATCCCGCCAGTCCTGACGGCAGTTGTAGACGAAGCAGCGCCAGACCAGCACGCCTCCGAAGGGCCGGAGAGCCCGGGCCAGCAGGTTGGCTCCCTCCGCATGCGTCCGGCCGTAGGTAAAGGGCCCGGGCCGGCCTTCGCTGTCCGCCTTGACCAGGAAGCCCGCCAGATCGGGGATTTCCCGATAGACCCGGGCGGCTGCGGCCTGCCACCAGGCCTGTACGCCCGCGTCTCTGGGATCTGCGGAGGAGAAACCGTCCCGGATGGGCATGGAGAAATCCACGGAGACCATGAGACGGATACCGAAGGGACGGAAAAGATCCGCCAGCGCGGAAAGATCCGGCAGGAATTCGTCCAGAAGGCCCTGGGCTGGCTCGTGCACGTTGACATTGCTGATGCAGAGCACGTTCAGTCCCACGGAGGCCATCAGCCGGGCCAGATGGCGAAGCCGGTCCGGATGATAGGCAAAACAGTTCCCTTCAAAGAAAAGACTTCTGCCGGCATAACCGCGCTCCACGGAGCCGTCCATATTATCCCAGCAGTCGATCATCCGAAGGGGGTACCGGGGACAGGACTCGGAAGGCAGCGGAGCGCCGGCCTGCATATGGCGCAGAAGCGCATATGCCCCGTAGAGAAGACCGGTTTCCCCGCCCGTGATGGTGCTGCCGGAGATCCGGAATCCATCTCCCATGGAAGGATCCGGTTCCAGCGTAAAGGAGTGCTCCGGAAGCCAGTTGGACAGCTCCCAGCGGGCCAGGTCCGCCGGGGTTTGAATGCCGGAAAAATCTTCCGGCAGGGGGGCAAACTTGCTGAGCCAGTTCATGTTCAATAAAATCACTTCCTGTTTTCTATTTGCGCAGGTTTTCTGCGAGGGATTACTGTTCAAACTGGGCATGATACAGCCGGGCATAGGCGCCCTGCTTTTCCAGAAGGGAATGATGAGTCCCCATTTCAACCACCTTTCCGGCCTCCATGACCAGGATCAGATCCGCATTCCGGATGGTGGAAAGACGGTGGGCGACAATAAAGGTGGTCCGACCGGCCATCATGGACAGGAAGGCCTTCTGAATCCGTTGTTCCGTCATGATGTCAATGGAGGAGGTTGCTTCATCCAGAATCAGGACAGGGGGCAGGGACAGCATGACCCGGGCGATGCAGAGCAGCTGCTGCTGTCCGAGGGACAGGGACCCTCCGGCTTCCCCGATGGGCGTGTCATATCCCTGCGGAAGCCGCCGGATAAAGGAATGGGCATGGGCCGCTTTGGCGGCTGCGATGATTTCTTCCTCGGAGGCTTCCGGACGGGAGAAGGAGATGATGTCCCGAATGGTTCCTGCGGGAAGCCATGTATCCTGCAGCACCATTCCGATCTGCCTGCGGAGGGCGGAACGGGACATGGAACGCGTCTCCACTCCGTCCAGGCTGATCCTTCCCTGATCCACGTCATAGAAGCGCATGAGCAGATTGATCAGCGTGGTCTTTCCGCAGCCTGTCGGTCCCACAATGGCGATCCGCTGGCCGGGCTGTGCCCGGAGGGAAAGATGCTCGATCAGGGGACGGGCGGGATCGTAGGAGAAGAAGACATCCTCCAGGGCAAAATCTCCCAGGACGGTTTCCGGCTCCTCCGGATGGGGGGGATCCGGCTCCATGGGCGGCTGATCCATCAGATCAAAGATTCGACCGGCGCAGGCCAGGGCATTTTCCAGCTCGGTGACGACGCCGGAAATCTCATTGAAGGGCTTGGTATACTGATTGGCATAGGAAAGGAAGGAGGTCAGGGTGCCGATCGTCAGCCCGCCGGAGAGCACCGCGAAGGCACCGGCCAGCGCTACGGCTGCGTACACCAGCGCATTGATGAAGCGGGTGCAGGGGTTGACCAGGGAAGAGAAGAAGGTGGCTTTCAGGGAGCAGTCCCGGAGCCGCTGATTGACTTCGTCAAACTGGGCGACGGTAGCTTCCTCATGGGAGAAGGCGCGGATCAGTTTCAGATCCCCGACCGCCTCGTTCAGGATGGCGGTCTGCTCTCCCCGGGTGACCGACTGAAGCCGGAACATCTGATAGGTATGGGAGGCAATGTATTTTGCGACAAACAGGGAAAGGGGCGTAAGCACGACCACGACCAGTGTGATCAGGGGAGAAAGGGAGAGCATGAAAACCAGTGTTCCGAGAATGGTAACCGCGCCGGTGAAAAGCTGGGTAAAGCCCAGCAGCAGCCCATCGGCGAAGGTATCCACGTCCGCGATCATCCGGGACAGAATGTCCCCGGAGGAATGGGCGTCCAGATATTTCAGCGGCAGGGAATGAAGATGGTTGAAGGCGTCCTGCCGCAGGGAACGGACGGTTTCGTAGGTAACCCGGTTATTCAGCATTCCGGTAAACCACTGCAGGAGGGAAGTGAGCCCGATGCAGAGCACGATCCGCCAGAGCATGGTCCCCAGGAGTGAAAAATCCACCCGGCCTGCGGCGGCCATGCCGTCGATGGCCCGGCCGATGAGAATCGGCACATAAAGCGTCAGCACCACGGAAACCAGGCTGAACAGCAGGCTCAGCAGAATCTGCGGAAGCTGCGGCCTGATATAGCGGAGCGTACGCCGGAGCGTACGGCGCTCAAAGGCGTTCTTCTTCTCAGCCATGAACAGACTCCTCCTTTCCGGCGGAGGCTTCGTGGATTTCCCGGTAGACCGGGCAGGAAGCCAGCAGCTCTTCATGCGTTCCCTGGCCTGCGCAGAGCCCGTCCTCCAGCACCAGAATCCGGTCACAGAATCGGACGGAGGCGGTCCGCTGGGAGACGATAAAAGTCAGGGGAGGATTGTCCATGCTTCGAAGCGCGCGGCGCAGCGCGGCGTCCGTAGCGAAGTCCAGCGCGGAGGCGCTGTCGTCCAGAATCAGGACGGCGGGACGGCGCACCAGGGCGCGGGCGATGGTCAGCCGCTGCTTCTGCCCGCCGGAAAAATTCCGGCCGTTCTGCTGGACCGGTTCATCCAGTCCGCCGGGTTTACCGCGGACGATTTCGGCAGCCTGAGCGGTTTCCAGCGCACTCCAAAGATCCTGCTCCGATGCTTCCGGATTTCCCCAGAGCAGATTGGAACGGATGGTACCCTGAAACAGGGTCGCGTGCTGCGGCACCACTCCGATCGCGCCGCGCAGAGAGGAAAGCGTCAGCTCCTGCACTGGCGTATTTCCCCACAGGATTTCCCCGGAGGTATGATCGTAGAACCTGGGAATCAGATTGACGAGGGTGGTTTTTCCGGAACCGGTGCCGCCGATGACTCCGATGGTCTGACCGGGGGAAGCGGAGAAGGAGATGTGCTCCAGCGCCGCGTCTCCGGAGTCGCTGTAGGAAATGGATACATCCCGGAAGGTCAGGCTCTGCAGGTTTTCCCGGGTGAGTTCTCTGGAGCCGTCCTTCTGGGAGGGGGAGATTTCCAGCAAGTCGGAGATCCGGCCCGCGCACGCGGCGGACTTGGTCAGAGTAACGATCAGATTGGCCAGCTTGACCAGCTCCACCAGAATTTGGGAAATATAGTTGTAAAGGGCAATCATCTGCCCCTGCGTCAGAGAGCCGGCATCAATCCGGACGGCTCCGAAGTGCAGCAGGAGCACGACAGCCAGGTTCAGCACCAGATAGGTCAGCGGATTCAGCGCGGCGGTAAAGCGTCCTGCGTGCAGCTGGGCCCGGGTGAGAATCCCGTTGAGCTTTTCAAAGCGGGAGGACTCGCTTTCCTCCCTGCGGAAGGCCCGGATAACCCGGACGCCGGAGAGGTTCTCCCTTGTGACGGCGGAAACATTGTCCGTCTCCTTCCGGACCCGCTGCTGCATGGGCATGGTTCCCAGAATAATGCCGAAAACGATCAGGAAAAGCACGATGATGACGCCGACAAAAATCAGCGCCAGACGGCTGTCAATGGTGAAGGCCATCACCATGGCGCCGAAGACTACAAAGGGGGAACGGAGAAGAAGCCGAAGACCGAGATTGACACCGGTTTGAATCTGGTTGATATCCCCGGTCAGCCGGGTGACCAGCGTGGCGGAGCCGAGCCGGTCCAGATCGGCGTAGGACAGGGAATGAATATGGGAAAAAACCGCGTGGCGCAGAGAGGTGGAAAAGCCGATAGCTGCCCTGGCGGCAAAGTACTGCGCGATGACCGAGGCGGCCAGGCCGATCACGGCGAGCAGGGCAAGCAGAAGCCCGCACTGGATCAGGGCGCCGTGCTCTCCGGAGGGGATGGCCTGATCCACCAGCCGCGCAATGATCAGGGGAACGATCAGTTCAAAAAGGGCCTCCAGCAGCTTAAACAGAGGTCCCAGGATACATTCCTTTCGGTAAGGAGCCAGCCAGACTGCCAGTTTTTTCATGAATCAAAACTCCCATGGTTTAAAATACAGGAACAAGGTACTCTTTTCGGGAGGAAAAAACCGATTCTCAGAAAACGTGGAACGCAGAAACGGCACAACTTGGTATTCTACCATAAATATAGAGGAAGGAAAAGAGCGGAAAAAATCATTTTACCTCTGTACAGAAAACTAAAAATATGGTTAAATGAAAAGCGGTGAACTGCAGAAAACACGGGAAAACTGCAGAAATAAGATACCGGAGGAAAAAAGATGAAGGCCTTCCTTGACAAAGATTTCCTTTTGAACACAGAAACGGCAAGGATCCTGTTTCACGACGCTGCGGAAGCGTGCCCAATCATCGATTATCACTGCCACCTGAGCCCTCGGGAAATTTATGAGGATATTCGCTATGAAAACATCACCCAGGTATGGCTGGGCGGGGATCATTATAAATGGCGCCTGATGCGCTCCGCCGGAGTTCCGGAGAAATACATCACCGGGGACGCGGGAGACTATGAAAAGTTCGAAAAGTATGCGGAAGTGCTCGGAAAGGCGATTGGAAATCCGCTGCATCACTGGAGCCACCTGGAGCTGCGCCGCTTCTTCGGCTATGACGGTATCCTGAACAAGCAGACGGCCCCTGAGGTCTGGAAAATCGCGAATGAAAAGCTGCAGAGCGAAGGGTACACCAGCCGCGGCCTGATCCGGATGAGCAACGTGGACACCATCTGCACGACGGACGATCCGGTGGACAGCCTGGAATGGCATGAAAAGATGGCCGCTGACAAGACCTTTGAGGTGACCGTGCTTCCCGCCTGGCGCCCCGATAAGGCCATGAACCTGGAAAAGGAGACCTATCCGGAATATCTGGCGCAGCTGGAGAAAGCGGCCGGGATGAAGATCCGCTCCTTTGCCGACCTGAAAGCGGCCCTGCACAGCCGGCTGGACTTTTTTGCCGCCCACGACTGCACGCTGAGTGACCACGCGCTGAACTATGTCATGTACGCCCCCGCCGCCGAAGAGGAAGTGGAAAGGATTTTCCGGGCGCGCCTGGCCGGCGCCATTCCCACCGCGGAGGAAGAAGCCGTCTTCAAGTTTGCCTTCATGACCGCCATGGCCGCGGAATATACAAAGAGGAACTGGGTCATGCAGCTGCATTACGGCTGCCGGCGGGACAATAACCCCGTTACCTTCCGGAAGATGGGTCCGGACACCGGATTTGACTGCGTGGACAATACCGCTCCTTCGACTCAGACAGCGGCGTTCCTGGGATATCTGGAGGAAAAGGGATGCCTGCCCAAGACGATCCTGTATTCGCTGAACACCAATGACAACGCGGCGATTGATACGATTCTGGGCTGCTTCCAGAACGACAGTGCCGTGGGCCGGATTCAGCACGGCTCCGCCTGGTGGTTCAATGACCACTTTGACGGCATGAGCGAACAGCTGAAGTCCCTCGGAAGCCTTGGCTATCTGGCGGGCTTTGTGGGAATGCTGACGGACAGCCGCAGCTTCCTGAGCTATCCCCGGCATGAGTACTTCCGCCGGATCCTGTGCCGGATCTTCGGCGAATGGGTTGAGGGAGGCTTCTATCCCGAGGATCTCGACACCCTGAAGGAAATCGTCCGGGACATCAGCTACTACAATGCGAAACGGTATTTCAACTTCAAGAAGAAGGAAATCTGACGGGAAATACACCGGAGCGTCAAATGAACGCTCCGGTTTTTTCTTTGAAAAGAAAATATTTTGTAAAATATAATTCTAAAACCCATTGACACGGTATGTTTTGCATGTTAAGATGACCTTGCTTCCGGCGGCCCGGGATGAACCCGGATCCGGAAAGGGAAGCGTATCGTCTTTATACGGAGGATAAAAGATCATGAAAAAGCTTTTCGCGCTTATGCTTGTACTGGCTCTTGCCATTTCCGCGGCCGCGGCCCTGGCGGAGGGGGACCTGCTGACCCAGATTCAGGAAAAGGGAAAGCTGGTGATCGCGACGGAGGGCAACTGGAGCCCCTGGACCTATCATGATGAAAACGATCAGCTGACCGGGTTTGATATCGAAATCGGCGCCCTGATCGCGAAGCATCTGGGCGTGGAGCCTGATTATAAGGAAGCTGCCTGGGACGCGATCCTGACCGGCGTGGACAACCGGGTGTTCGACATCGCCTGCAACGGCGTGGACTACACGGAAGAGCGCGCCAAGAGCTACGCCTTCTCCGATCCCTATGTATACACGGAGATTGTGCTGGTTGTCCGGAAGGACAACGAAGAAATCAAAGCCTTTGAAGACCTGGCGGGAAAGAAGACCTCCAACTCTCCGAACTCGACCTACGCGCAGCGCGCGGAAGCCGTCGGGGCGGAAGTGGTATATGTGGATACCCTGGGCGAAACCATGGCCATGCTGGAGCAGGGCCGCGTGGACGCGACGATCAATGCGAAGGGCTCCGTGGAGGATTATCTGGGCGAGCATCCGGACGCGAATGTGAAGATTGTTCTGACCGTGCCCGGAGATCCGGTCTGCTATCCCATGAAGAAGGGAGCGGAAAGCGATACCCTGGTAGCGGCGGTGAACGAAGCGCTGGCGCAGGCCAGAGAAGACGGAACGCTTGCCGCGCTCTCCGAAAAATATTTCGGCGCGGATCTGACGAATCCGCAGTAAGCGTTTCTGACAATGCGTATCCGGCCGCGGGTTGCTGCGGCCGGTTTCTGTATGCAGCTGAGAGGTAAGTAAAGAAGCATGGATGACAGACTGTGGGGGATCCTGGTGGATTCCTTTCCCAAACTGCTTGGTTACGGAATTCGGGTTACGGTGCCGCTGACGGTCCTTTCTTTCGCCCTGGCCCTGATCATCGCGCTGATTGTTGCGCTGATCCAATACGCGAATATAAAGATACTTCGGCAGATCTGCCGCTTCTATATCTGGATTATTCGGGGCACGCCGCTGCTGGTGCAGCTGTATATTGTATTTTTCGGCCTGCCCAGCGTGGGGGTTGTGCTGGAGGCCTTTCCCGCAGCGCTGATCGTGCTGGGCTTCAACGAAGGCGCCTACATGGCGGAAACCATGCGGGGGGCGCTGGAGAGCGTCTCCGCCGGGCAGGTCGAGGCGGGTTACTGCGTGGGGATGAACTATCTTCAGATTATGACCCATGTCGTGCTGCCGCAGGCTTTCCGCACCGCGTTTCCGACCCTGGGGAATTCCTTGATTTCCATGCTTAAGGAGACCTCCATGGCGGCGACCATCACCGTAATGGAAATGTTCCGCCAGGCTCAGGTCATCAACGGCCGGGTGTACGAGTCTCTGGGGCTTTACTGTGAGGTGGCGCTGATCTATCTGGCCTTCTGCACCATTCTGACCTGGCTGCAGCGACTGGGTGAAAAGAAGCTGGCCAGCTATGGAGGGAAACGGAAATGATGCTGGATATTCAGAA
>CAMNKK010000038.1 GCA_946542235.1 uncultured Clostridia bacterium
AGGGGCGTTTTGTTAGCACTCTATTTCGATGAGTGCTAAATTTTTCTTGCATTTCCTCACTTACGGTGATACAATCCATTTGAAAACAGATTCGAGGCTCCCTTCGGAGCCGATTCAGGAGGTTGATGATCCATGGCGGTTCAAAAGGAAAACGGCAGCGTCTCCATCGACGCGCAGAATATTATGCCGGTTATCAAACGCTGGCTGTACTCCGATAAGGATATTTTCCTGCGGGAAACGGTTTCGAATGCCTGTGATGCGATCACGAAATTCCGCATGCTGCATCCGGACTCCGGGGAAGAGATGCAGGTCACCGTGACCGTAGACCAGAAAAAGAAAACCATCCGCATCTCTGATACCGGTATCGGTATGACGGCGGAGGAAGTCAAGAAATACATCAACCAGGTTGCTTTCTCCGGCGCCACCGAATTCATGAAGCAATTCGAGGGGGACGATGCGAAGGAAAAGGGCGACATCATCGGACATTTCGGCCTTGGGTTCTATTCTGTCTTCATGGTCTCCGACAAGGTGGAAATCGAGACGCTTTCCAGCGAGGAAGCCGCAGAGCCCGTGCACTGGGTTTCTCAGGATGGAATGGATTTTGAAATCTCCGGCGGCGCAAGGGCTTCCCACGGCACGGATATCATTCTGCATATATCCAAGGAGGAAAAGGAATTCCTGGAGGTCTGGAAAGTCCGGGAGGTCCTGAAGCGCTACTGCGGATTCATGGCCTACCCCATCTTCCTGGAGGATGCCAATGCCAAGCCGGTGGAAAAGGAAGTTCCCGTGGGAGACGAGAAGAACGAGGACGGCACTCCCAAAACAGAAAAGGTGACCGAGCTTCCGAAGCCGGAAAAAATCAACGACACCGACCCGCTCTGGCTCCGCAACCCGAAAGACTGCAAGGATGAAGATTATAAGGAATTCTATCATCGGGTTTTCATGGACTTTGAGGATCCCCTGTTCTGGATCCATCTGAACGTGGATTATCCCTTCAATCTAAAAGGAATCCTTTTCTTCCCGAAGCTGAAGAATGACTTCGGCACCCATGAAGGGCAGATCAAGCTCTTCTCCGGACAGGTATTCGTAGCGGATAATATAAAGGAAGTCATCCCTGAATTCCTGATGCTGCTCAAGGGAGTCATCGACTGTCCCGACCTGCCGCTGAACGTCAGCCGGTCCTTCCTGCAGAACGACGGCTATGTGAAAAAGATTTCATCCCATATTACCAAGAAGGTCGCCGACAAGCTGAATTCCCTGATGAATAAGGAGCGGGAGACCTACGAGGGATACTGGGATGACATCGCTCCCTTCGTCAAGTACGGGTGCATCAAGGATCAGAAATTCTATGACCAGGTCAAGGGTTCTCTTCTTCTGAAGAAAACCGACGGAAAATATGTAACTCTGGAGGAATACAAGGCTGCCAATTTTGACAAAACGGAGAAAAAAGTTTACTACACCAATGATGAAAAGCGGCAGGCAGCCTCCGTCAAGCTCTATACGGACCGGGGCATCGACGTCGCCGTCATGAATACCCTGATCGACGGGAATTTCATGTCCTTCCTCGAATATTCCGGCACGGAGGAGGATCGTGTCTCCTTCGCCAGGGTGGACGCGGATGTAGACGGCCTGAAGGAGGAATCCGAAGAGGGGAAGGATCTGGACGCGGACAGCATGCAGTCCCTCTTCCGCTCCGCCCTCTCCCAGGAGAACCTGGAAGTGAAGCTGGAATCTCTGGGAGATCCTGAAATGACAGCCATGGTCACCGAAGACGAACAGATGCGCCGTTACAAGGAAATGAGCCGCATTTACGGTGAGCGTTTTCCCATGCCGGACCGGTTCACGCTGGTGCTGAACCGCCGGAACGAAACCATTCAGGCGCTGGCCGGAAGAGATCCGAAGGACGAGACGACAATTCTCCTCTGCCAGCAGATCTACGATCTGGCCCGCATGGCTGCTCAGCCTCTGGAAGCGGAAGATATCACCCGCTTCCTCGAGCGCAGCAGGAAGCTGCTGGGCATGGTCGCCAAAGCGTAAGCCAACCCGGGTTGCCAAAGAAAAAGCCCGTCTGCGTTTCATCTCGCAGACGGGCTTTTTGAATGGACAGATCAGATATCCTCGTCCAGGGCTTCATCCTCATCCAGCAGCTCCAGATCGTCCTCCTCCTCCGTCGCAGGGGCATTCTCCATAACGGCGGGAGCGTCATCCTTCCGGGCAAAAAGCTCCGCGCGGAGCTTCTGGTCAATTTCCGCCGTCAGCTCCGGATGATCCTTCAGGTAGAGCCTGGCATTATCCCGGCCCTGGGCCAGCCGCAGATCCCCATAGCTGAAGAACGCGCCGCTCTTATGGATGATATCCTTCTCCACGGCCATATCCAGCAGCGTTCCTTCCGTGCTGATGCCCTCTCCGTAAATAATATCGAACTCCGCTATACGGAAGGGCGGCGCGACCTTGTTTTTCACTACTTTGACCTTGGTGCGGTTGCCGATGACCTCGGAGCCGTTCTTCAGCGCTTCTCCCTTGCGCACATCCAGCCGTACGGAGGCATAGAACTTCAGCGCCCGTCCGCCGGGAGTGGTCTCCGGATTGCCATACATCACGCCGACCTTTTCCCGCAGCTGGTTGATAAAGACAGCCACGCACCCGGTCTTGTTGATGATTCCCGTCAGCTTGCGCAGCGCCTGGCTCATCAGCCGGGCCTGCAGCCCTACGAAGGAATCCCCCATCTCACCGTCAATCTCCGCCTTGGGCACCAGCGCAGCCACCGAGTCGATCACGACCACATCCAGCGCGCCGGAGCGGACCAGGGCTTCGGCGATTTCCAGCGCCTGCTCCCCGGTATCCGGCTGGGAGACATACAGTTCATCAATGTTCACGCCGAGCTTTTTTGCGTACATGGGATCCAGAGCGTGCTCCGCGTCCACAAAGGCCGCAATCCCGCCGGCTTTCTGCGCCTCTGCCACAATATGCAGCGCGACCGTCGTCTTTCCGGAGGATTCCGGCCCGTAGATCTCTACAATCCGGCCCCGGGGAATCCCGCCCACGCCCAGCGCGGCATCCAGCGTCAGGCAGCCTGTCGGAATGACGGGAATATCACGGCTGATGGCCTCAGAACCCAGCTTCATAATGGAGCCTTTTCCAAACTGTTTATCCAGATCAGCCAGCGCGTGCTCCAGCGCCTTCAGCTTTTCTTCCTGTACGTCCGTCACCGTTACTGATTTTTCAGCCTTCGCCGCCTTCTTCGCTGCCATTGCTCCAATCCTCTTTTCTCTCAATCGTTCGCCCGGAGGCGCTCTCTTTTTCCGACGGGATCATCATACCAGATTTCCCCGTCCAGCGCAAGATAGTATGAACAATTTTTTTGTTCTTGTGCACAAGCATTTTGGGATTTCCGGCCTTCGCGCCGGATTCTTCCCGCTCGTCCTTCGCGTTCCTATCCCAGCAGCTTCTTCCGCAAAGCCTTCAGGTCTTTCTGTTCCTCCGCCAGCCGTCCCAGAAAGGCCTTCTGGCTTTCCTCCCGGATCAGCAGCTCCCCTGCGCGCTCCACGGCTTCCGTAAAGGCGGGATCCATCCCGGCTTTTCCCTGTCTGGCCAGAGGACAGACAGCCCGGGAACGTTCGTCCGTGCGTACCGAAATCCCGTTCCCGGCAGGAACGGGCAGCAGGGGAAAAACCCGGCAGGCCAGCGGCCGGTCACGCCGATCGCATTCTCCGGGGCACACCAGCAGCAGCTCTCTTCCCGCCGGAATGATCTTCCAGCCTTCCAGGTTCTCATAAAAATCCTCTTCCCCGGGAAAGAGCAGCATTCCCGTTTCCTCCCCCTCCAGGGAAGCGCAGCATCTGGCTCCGCAGATCCGTCCGCAGTCCCTCTTCAGAGGAGTCACATCGGCCAGGATCTCCCTCGCCTGTCTGAGAATCTCCATCCTGTCCTCCGTCACCGGCTTTTCCTCCCTTTTTTCGCCTCACTCAGCTGTTTTCATCCTTTTCCGTCTCCGGCATCCACCGGTAACACCGCCGGATTCCGGCAGCGTCCGTCACCAGCAGATCCGGGATTTTTGCCGGATCCACCTGCAGGGAGTCAATCAGCGCCGGAAACTGAAAGGATCTCTGGTATCTTCTGTCTGAAACAAAATCCTTCCCGTCAATTTTCCCGGTTTCCCAGGCTTCCACAATCTCCCTGGGTCCCGCTTCCTCCGGATATGGTTTTCCCCTGACGGCCAGGCCGTTCATCCGCAGCCGCCCCGCTTCCGGATCGTATCCGGCCAGCAGTTCCGCGGCCTCTGTTCCCGTATCACAGATCACCGTCAGGTTTTCTGCCTTCAGCCGTCCCTGGCATACAGAGACAGCCTCCGGACAGGAATCCATCCCCAGATAGCTGCATCCAAGATTTTCGGCAGCAGCCAGCGTCGTCCCGCTGCCGCAGCACAGATCCGCCACCCGGTCTCCCGGCAGCACAACAGGCTTCAGCAGTCTTTCCAGCAGCTTCATCGGTTTCTGGGTCGGATAGCCTGTCCGCTCCGGATCCTTCTGCTGCAGGAAGCCGATGTCCGTCCAGACATCGCCGGGATATACCGGCTCATCATCGTAGTACCGGTATTCCTTTCCCCCGGTTACGATGCTGGAATAGCTTCTTCCGTTCTCGTCCACGCCCCTGGCCATATGGTTTTTCCGATGCTGGCTTCTGGGCAGCGGCACCTGGGTCAGGTCAAAGCGGTACTTTTCGCTCCGGGCGTACATCAGGATCGTTTCATGCTTCCGGGGAAAGCATTTTTTGCTTCTTCCGCCGCTTTCATAGCTCCAGATGATTTCATTCAGGAATCGGTCCTTCCCGAAGATCCGGTCGCAGAGAATTCTCCCCTGGGCGGACATCCGCCAGTCCAGATGCAGATAAAAGACGCCTTCCGGCTTCAGCAGCTCCCGGGAAACCGTGATCATGCGCCGCAGGAAGCGCAGATAAGCCTTTTCATCATCAAACCTGTCCACATAGCCCGGCGCAGTCAGGCTGGGGCTGCCGCGTCTCCAGCCCTTCTCGCCGTAGGGCCGCTTTCGCGCAAACGCGTCTCCCGTCATGAAGGGAGGATCCAGGTACACGCACTGGATCTGCCCGTTGAACGCCCGGACCTCCGGCGGCAGCTTCCGGATATTTCCGCAGATCAGAACGTTCTCTCCCCGGCCGTACACCGTCCTTTGAATCCGTACCTGCTCATACATTTTTCTTTCCTCCCGCGCGTGTCTCCTTCGTCTCTGCCAGGCCCGTTTCCGATTTTATCCCTCTACCAGCTGAATCGCCCTGATTTCCTTTTCATCGGGGGTCATGTATGCCGTTTTCTGATGCGTGTAAATCACTTTTCCCGGCGCGGCGCCGGACGGCTTCCTGACATATTTTCTTCTCGTGTAATCCACGGGAACCAGGCTGCTTCTCTGCCCCTTGCTGTACCAGGCCGCCAGCAGCGCGGCCTGCTTCAGGGTTTCGCGGGGGATTTCCCCTTCCGTCCGGATAATTACATGGCTTCCCGGCATGTCCTTGGCATGAAGCCACATGGCGTCCCCGGCGGCCTCCATGGTCAGCCGGTCATTCTGAATCGCGTTCTTCCCTACGAGGATTTCCATACCGTCCGCGGACAGATACCGGTACGGCCGGCTCTGCGGAAGATTTCGCTGCTGGCGGCGGTTTGTGTTCCGCTTCATGTATCCGGTCCGGACCAGCTCCGCCCGAATTTCCTCCAGCTCGCTTTCCCCGGTGCACTTTCCCACGTCCATCAGCATCCCCTCCAGGTATTCCGTCTCCTGCAGGGTCTTCTCCTTCTGCTCCGAGGCCACCTGGCGGGCAGATCTGGCCTTCTGATATTTTTTGAAGTACTTCTGCGCGTTCTGACTGGGGGTCAGCCGGGGATCCAGCGGGATGGTGAGATTTCCCCCTTCCGGAGCATACCAGTTGGGCAGGGAAACCTCCTCCGCGCCCTTTGTCAGCGTATACAGGTTCGCGTTCAGAATCTCTCCCATGATCCGGTATTCTTCCATGCGGGCTGCGCCGGCCAGCTCCTCCTCCTGGAGAGCCAGCTTCTTTTCGCACCGCTCAATCTGCGTCTTCAGCAGCCGCACCATGGAGGCACTCTTCTGCCGAAGGCGGTCCTGCTGGTCCCGGGTTCCGTAATATGCCTCCAGCGCCCTGCTCAGCGTCGGATATTCCTTCTGCTTCTCCGGATTCCCGCTCAGGTAGGGAAACGGATATACCTCCGACGCTTCCCCGTTTTCCGCGTATTCCACCCGCGGACCGGTCATCTCCGGCAGCCGCTTCATCAGTTCGCAGACCCGTCTGCAGCATGCCTGCAGATCTTCCGGTTTCTTTTCCCCCGGAGACAGAACCCGCACCGCGATTTCCCGGGCAGACGCCAGACTCAGCCCGCGGATGGCTCCGGAGAGCGCCTTTTCAAAGGGCTGTTCCCCGGCTTCCTCCAGCCGTTCCTTCAGCGCTTCCTCCGTCAGGGTCTCCGGATCCAGCCGGTTCTGCTCCGGCGGCGGCACATAGGTCAGGCCCGGCTGTACCTGCCGGACCCGGCTCATCTCCGCATTGACATGATGCGCGGATTCCAGAATGCGCCCTTCCCCGTTCAGCAGCATCAGATTGGAATGCCGGCCCATGACCTCCAGCACCAGCCGTCTGGGCTCATGATCTCCCATTTCGCCGATGGTGTCCATATCAATGTAGAGAATCCTGTCCCCGCCCACCTGGCGCACATGGAGAATTCTTCCCCCCAGCAGCTGTTTGCGCATCAGCATGCACAGCGCCGGCGGCTCCAGCGGATTGGCAAATCTGCTCCCCGTCAGATGGCAGCGGGCATTGTTCGCCGAAGCGCACAAAAGCAGGCTCCGGTTTTCATTTCCCGCCCGAACCACCATGATCACAGTGTCCCGTTCCGGCTGGGTAATCCGGTCAATCCGCCCGCCCGAAAGCGCTTCGTTCAGCTCCCGCGCCACGAATCCCATCATCAGTCCGTCCATCGGCATGCTTCTTCACCCTCCGCTGTCACTCTGCTCTCATTTTATATCCACTCTTCCCGCTTCGCAAGATTTGTTTTCGGAAAGCCGTCCTCTCCCGCCCGGTTTTGTCGTTTCCGCAAAAACCTGTTGTTTTTCTTCCTCCGGATCGGGTATAATAAATGTATAGATCCACCCCCGTGATAAAAAAGGAGGAAAAGCTGTATGGCTGAAAAGGTAAAGCTTGGCATCATCGGCATCGGAAATCAGGGATCCACCTATGCCCGCCGTCTCGTAAGGGAAAACTGGGTGCCCGAGATTGAGGTAGCGGCCATTGCCGACATCAATCCGGCCCGTCTCGACTGGGCCCGGGAGAACGTTTCCCCCGACATCGCTTACTTTGAGGACGCGATCGCCATGCTGGACAGCGGGCTGATTGAAGCATGCGTCATTTCCATTCCCCATTACGATCATCCCCGTTATGCCATGGAATGCTTCCGCCGCGGTATCCACGTCATGTGTGAAAAGCCCGCCGGCGTCTATACGCAGCAGGTTCGGGAAATGAATGCGGAAGCGGAAAAGCATCCGGAGGTAGTCTTTGCCATGATGTTCAACCAGCGGACCAACTGTGTTTACCGCAAGATGCGGGAGCTGGTTCAGAGCGGAAAGTACGGGCGGGTCCGCCGGGCCAACTGGCTCATTACCAACTGGTACCGCAGCCAGTATTATTATGACAGCGGAGACTGGCGGGCGACCTGGTCCGGAGAGGGCGGCGGCGTCCTGCTGAATCAGTGCCCCCATCAGCTGGATCTCTGGCAGTGGATCCTCGGCATGCCGAAAAAGGTTCAGTCCTTCATGCGCTACGGCCAGTGGCATGATATTGAAGTGGAAGACGATGTCACCACCTATATGGAATATGAGGACGGGCATACCGGCGTCTTTATTACCTCCACCGGAGACCCCCACGGGTCCAACCGCTTCGAGGTACAGATGGACGGAGCCCAGCTCGTCTGCGAGCATGACCGGCTCTATCTCATGGAGCTGGATCAGCTGGAGCAGGACTGGACAAAGACAAACACCCAGCCCTTCGGCTCCGTTCCGGGAAAGGAGATCGAGGTTGAAACCGATGGTCTCAATCCCCAGCATCAGGGCGTCTTCGCCGCCTTCGCCGGAGCGATTCTGCGGGGTGAGCCGCTGGTAGCCGGCGGCGCGGAGGGAATCAACGGCCTGACGCTGTCCAATGCCATGCATCTGTCCGCTTTCCTGGGCCGGCCTGTCGAAATTCCCTTCGATGAGAAGCTGTATCACGATGAGCTGATGAAGCGCGTCGCCGTTTCCCGCCGGAAAGCACCGGCGAAGGCAGTTTTCGCCAACACAGAGGGAAGTTACTGAAAATGATCTGTACGCTCTGTCCGAGACGCTGCGGGACAGACCGCAGCGTCCGGACCGGTTTCTGCGGTCTGGGAGAAGAGATGCTCATTGCCCGGATTGCGCCCCATTTCTGGGAAGAGCCCCCCATCTCCGGTTCCCGGGGAACCGGAGCCGTCTTTTTCTCCGGCTGCACCCTTCGGTGTGCCTATTGCCAGAACGGAGATATATCCCATCGAAACCAGGGGCGTTTTTTTACCCCCGCCCGTCTGGCAGACAGCCTGAAGCGTCTGGAGGATCTGGGCATGCAGTCCATTTCCTTCATTACAGCGACTCCTTTTCTGCCGCAGGTTCTGGAAACGCTGGAGATTTACCGTCCTTCCCTTCCCCTGGTCTGGAACACCTCCGGCTACGAAACAGTGGAATCCCTGAAGCTGCTGGACGGCGTGATGGATGTCTATCTTCCCGACCTGAAGCACTATTCCGCCCGGATGTCCTCCCTTTGTGCAAAGGCGCCGGACTATTTTGAAGCTGCTTCCCGGGCCATTCAGGAGATGTGCCGCCAAACCGGCGCTCCCCGGTATAATCAGGAAGGGATCATGATCCGGGGCACGCTGGTGCGGCATCTGATTCTCCCTTCCCTGACCGGAGAAAGCATGAAGCTGCTGACCTGGATCCGGGACAGTCTTCCGGAGGGCACCCCTGTCAGCCTCATGCGGCAATATATCCCCTGCAACAATGTGCAGATTCCGGGGCTGGACCGCACCATAACGGAAAAGGAATATGCCCGGGTCCGGGATCACATGCTGGCCCTGGGGCTTCCCGGTTTTCTGCAGGAACCGGAAGCCGCGGATCCGGACTTCGTTCCCCTCTTCAATGAGGATGCCAGCTTCGTCTGACATCGTCCGGAGCATGAAAAAAGACCGCAAAAACGCAGCTCCGTCAGTCATCATGCAAAAAGTGCCTCTGACCGTTGAAAGCAATGGTTCAGAGGCACTTTTTTCCATTCGAGGCCGGCTCTGCAGCCAGTCCTTCCTTCATTACTGCTTCAGCTTCGGAACATGATACTCCATCCCCGGATCATACCGGACGCTTTCCGGGGGCGTTTCCATCAGCTCCGGATGGTTCAGGCAGCGAACCACATCCGCAAAAAATGCCGCGTAATGCGCCCCGGATGTCACCCGCTCATCCACCGTGACGCCGATGGGGAGCCAGCGTTTCATCCGTGTTTTTCCCTCCGGATCCACCGTGGCTTCCTTCAGGATGCTTCCCATGCCGAAGAAGGCGCTGACCGTGCCGAAATTATAGATGTGATGCCATACATGATGCAGGCCGATGGAAGCATTGTTGGTAATAAACATGCTGCTGTAGAAAGGCAGCTCCTTCACCAGGGCGCCCGGCGCCAGCCCATAGCGGTCCAGCAGCCGCACAAGCCCGACCACCAGATTGGCAAGTCCGGGTACGGCCAGGAGACCGCCGGCCAGCTTGTCCACAAATGCATCGCCGTCCGAGCTCTCTCCGCGGTTGGCCTCCACGGCGGCAATCATCCGGTCCCGCACGTCGAACAGTGTGTCAGACGGATCAAACTCGATCCGGACCGTGGATTCCGGGCTGTCATGGTTCTGGCTGTCCTTCAGCAGCGTGAAGGATACAGAAAGATTATTGCGGCTGTAGTACTGCTTGTTTTTGATAAAACGGTTAATCTCCGGATGCTGGCTTACGCCCCGGACATACGCCGCGACGATCAGCTGCATGAAGGTCACCTTCTGCCCCTCCGCCCCCTTGCGCGCGATATAGCGTGAGAGCATTTCATAGTCCAGCTTATGCTCCAGAAACACCTGCGCGTCGCAGCGCATGGGCATCAGATACGGAGTTATCTGCACAATGGGATCGATGCCCTTCAGTCTGCGGCCGTCAGGTCTTCGTCCAAACATGATCCTTCTCTCCTTTTCCTTTTCGCACCCTTCCGGGCAAAGTCTCTCCCTCCGGGAGGCCGGAATGATTTATGATCCGGCAGCGGTTTTTCCCGGTTCAGCGGCCGGGCTCACCGCGCTCAGAACAAATCCGTTGCCTTCTCCAGGGCTTCCTGCTGCGCCTGCAGCAGCTGTTCGAATTTCTGGCGATAGCTGGTCGCCGCAGCCTTCAGCTCCGTAATCTGCCGGGTCAGGGAGTCCCTCTCCTCAGCCAGCCCGTCCAGCCGCTCCGTAGCCTCCGCTTCCGCCTTGGCCCGGATCGCTTCAGCGTCTTCCTTCGCCTTGCGGATCGTTTCATCCTTCACCTGCTGGGCTGTCACCAGGATTTCCCGGAAAGAGTTGGTCAGATCCTCGCTGGGTTCAGCTGCGGCGGCAGGCTGCGCCTTTTCAGCCGCAGGAACGGTTGGGCGGACGTTCGTGGTCTTCTGGCGCAGGTCTTTGATCTCTGCTTCCATCCGCTCCATCTCATCGCAGATGTCATCCAGGAACTCATCCACTTCCTTCGGATTATATCCCTTGTTGACATGAGAGAACTCCTTCGTGCTGATCAGATCCACCGTAATCCTTTCCATGGTCCTGTCTCCTTTCAATCTTTTCAGATCCCCCTCTTCAGGGGGTAAAATTCATTTTTTCAGTATCCGCCGTAGGCTCCGTAGTCTCCCGCGGCGGCCGGCATGCTGCCCGTATAGGGATTAAAACCCTGCGCGCCGCTCTGGTTGGCCGTTTCCCACCCCACCGAGTTATGGCTGACCCTTCTCTCTCTTCGGGGCGTATAGTCTTCCGCCGGATAGGGCTGAACCGGCGCGCGGTACGGATCCGGCTCCTCGAAGCGTCTGGTCTGCTGTTCCGGAAGAATCTTTACGCCGGAGGGAGCGATCACCGTCACCCCGTTTCCGGACACCGGCCGGACCTCGCACTGAAGCGTAAAGGCAGCTCCGGCCAGCATATCCTGGCAGCGGATCCGCTCTCCCTCGCTTCCCAGCACATCCATCGTCACAATCAGGGTCTCCCCGTTCTTCATGCATTCGATGGCTTCATAGCAGCTTTGCAGGGATGTGATGGCCATAATGTGCTCCACATGGGTAAAGCTGTTCCCGGCATCCGGCATATATACGCCGGGCATGTACGAGATGTTGTTCATCTGGCCGGCCGGAGACTGAGGCGCGCTTCCGCCCCAGAAGGCCTGCTGTCCCGCTCCCTGGTCCATCCGCTGAGGATTGTTCTGCGCAGCGTAGTAGTCAGCCTTGTACATCTGCTGCGCCGCCTGCGCGGCGCCGTATCCGTAGGGATCCGCTGTCAGCGTGCTCTGAACCGGAGCCATGCCTGTCGCCGGCGGATTCATCCCGGTAAACCCGGTATGGGCATAGGCCACGGAAGGCTGGCTGGCCGCATACTCCGCTGCCTTTTCCCTGGCCGCATTCTCTTCCTGTCGGTTTCTGCGCTGCACAGGCCGATAGCAGCTGGTTCCCCCGTCCGGCCGATGGGAAGCAGTTCCCGCTTTCCCTCCGAACACGCTTCTGAACCATCCCTGCAGCTCTTTCCATGCCATAATCCCGTTTTCCTCCTTCTGCTCCGATACCGCTCAGAACAGGCGCACTGTCTGCCCTTCCGCAAGAACCCCCTGCTGAATCGCAGAAATGTAAACCGAGCCGTCCCGTTTGTCCAGGATATTCACCGGAATAAAAGTCTGATACTGTCCATCCACCACCACCACGCCGGGCATGTTGTCCTGATAGTAAATCGCCCGGGCCGGCACCATCAGCGTGGCAATATTGTCCCCCAGCTCTCCGGTGCAGGTCCGGATATACAGAATAGGCTGCACCGGCGCCTGCACCGCCAGCCGGACCACCAGGTCCCCGCCGTTCCGGGTAAAGGAAAGCACCGTCGCCTGTACGGTGGTGTCCTTGAAGCTTTCCAGCTTCAGCTCGTAGACCGCCCCTTCCACAGGATTCCAGTTGCTGTCCCGGACCATCATCAGCACATACCAGTAGCCGTCTCTGATCATCCGGTAGATTGTGGTCTTTCCCTTCTGCAGAGCGCTTTGTTCCGGCTTGCTGCCGTTCATCATGCTCCGCACCTGTGCCGGCGTAAACTGATCATAGTTGTTGATCGTCAGCCCGTATTCATATCCGTCCGAATAAAAGCTGACCACGCCCTCCGTCATGGCCGCGTACTGCTTTGTCCAGGAACTGATCCGCTGCATCTGGCTCTGCTCATCGTCATACAGCCGGGTCATTCGCTGGTCCTCGCTGTATTTCTGCTTCAGATAGCTTTGCCGTGCCTGGATCGCGGATTTGAGCAGAGCCTCCAGATTGTTCATGTTTCCCCGGGCTCCGCCCACAATGGCCCGAACCTCCAGCGCCCGGGTCATGACCTCGCTTTCCAGCTTTTCCATCCGGGCGTCCGTCGCGACTTCGGACCGGAGCAGCTTCATCTGGTATTCCTTGATCTGATCCCGATAGTCCTGCAGCGTGTTCATCTCCCGGGTACTGAAACCCGACGAGTATACATTGCAGATCGTGGTTCCCCGGTAGACCGTGGATGCTTCCTCCGCAATATAGTCAATGCTCGTCAGTCCTTCCGCGTCATAGGGCGTCTCGTCCCGGATCAGCAGGCAGTCCCCCGAATACCGGGAGCCCAGCGTTCCGGCGCTGATTTTGCCAAAGGCTTCCGCTTCCGGAGTCAGGGCGGAGACCAGATACCATACCACGAACCCCAGTACCACCACGATCAGCGCAATCTGGGTCACGCTCATGCGGCGGGGCTCTTCCGGCGGCGGCACGACCGGCTGGACCGGCTGTGGCGGCGTCATCTGATACACAGCATCCCTCTCCTTTCCCGAACGGTTACCCTGTATAATACCACATCGCTCAATGCTTTGCAAATCCGCTCCCCGCGCTCAGTCCACCCGGAAAGGGGTCCTCCGGTATATGCAGCCCGGTGCACAAAGCAAAATCCGCCAGTTCCTTTTCGCAGATCTGGCGGATTCCCGAATGATTTCTGAATATCCTGTACCGCGGCATCCGGTCCCGTTTCTCCGGAAGGGCAGCTGCGCCCTGCTTCCCGGTTCAGATGCTTATTCGCAAAGCCAGGCTGCCGGGCGGACCGTCGCCTCCGGAATCTCTCCGTTCCGGACTTCCAGCGTCATCAGGCTCTTTTCCCCGGAAATCCTTTTCTTTTCCGGAGTCACGGTGGCCATCACGAAAGCCATCCCAATCACAGACACGCTGAATTCCCTCATCAGTTCCACCATACCCCTGGCGGTGCCGCCGCCCCGGAGAAAATCATCCACGATCAGCGCCCGCTGCTTCTCCCGGACTGCCCGTCGGCTCAGGCTCATGGTCTCAATGTTTCCGGAGCCGGAAACATAGTTGATGTTCACTGCTGATCCCTCATACACCTTGGAGCTGTGCCGGGCAATGACCAGCGGGACCCCCAGGGCATTGGCCGTGGCGAAGGCTACGGGAATCCCCTTCGTCTCCATCGTCAGGACAAAATCCAGGGGCTCCCCTCCGAACTCTGTCGCCAGGATTTCCCCCATCCGGTTCACAATCTCCGGATTGGAAAGGATATCGGAATAGTAAAGAAAATTACCGGGCAGCACCCGTTCCGTTCCGCTCAGCTGCCGGCACAGTTCTTCAATATACGCCCGGGCCGATTCCCTGCTCTTCCGCGGTCTGAAAAGCACGCCGCCCGCAGCGCCTGTCACCGTTTCGATCTCTCCCAGGTCAAAATCTCTCGCTACTTTCCGCAGTGCATCCAGGTCCTCGCTGACAGTGGACTTCGCCGCGCCGAACAGCTCGCAGAACTGATTCAGCGTAAACATTTTCCCAGGCGTCCCGGACAGAATTTTCATCAGAACGCTCATGCGTTCGTTGCGGCGGATTTTTTCCATGTCGTTCCTCCTCATTTTCCACTCCGGCCTGAAGACATACAATAGCCTCCGGCTGAGGCAGCCGGAGGCTATTGTATCATAATTTACGAATAATGCAAGTAATTATCAATGGAAAGTTCGTCTTTTTGCGGTATTTGTATCCGGTCAGTGCTGTCAATGTGCGGAAAATGCTTTTCCCCATCCGGATTACACGCCGGCAGAAGCATCCGCGGCGGGCTCTTTCAGAATGAAGGGCTGGATCTCCCGCAGCAGGTCGTCGCACTCATCGGTATAGATCTCCAGCGTAATCGGCCTGCTCAGGTCCAGGGAAAAGATCCCCAGAATGGATTTGGCATCCACGACATGGCGGCCCGCCCGAAGATCCATTTCAAAAGGATAATGCCCCACAATGTTTACAAACTTGTTCACGTTTTCCACCAGGCTTAACCGGATCATAACTGTTTTCATCCTGTACCTCGCTTTTTAGTCTGTGTAGGCTGCGGAATCCTTCTCCGGAATGCGGATCATCAGGGTTTCTTCTTCTTCATCCCATTCCCAGGATCCGTCCAGGGCTCTGGTCAGGAAGTGAACCCGGATAAAATGCCCCTCCGAGAAATCAAAGTCTCCGTATTCCGTCACCATTTCCAGTCCGTCCACCGTGGAGACAAACCCGGCCTCCTCATTCAGCAGAGCCAGCGTAAAGCCGGCCGCTTCCAGCACCACGGAGTCTCCCTCATCCGTCAGATGCCAGGATTCCACGCTCTTGCACAGGTCGTCCAGGCTGACCCGGATGTCCTCGCCGTTGCGCTGCATCCTCGGTGAGCGAACCACGGGAACACCGTCCTCCAGCTCAGTCCACTGCATGCTCTCGCCGCTGTCGTTGAGCACGATCCACCCGGCCAGATCTTCATATTCGATCTTCACAGGTTCTTCCGTCGGAGCCGGCGTGGGTGTTTCCTCCTGGGCATCCAGATCGATGTTCTCCGTCAGTTCCGTCGCATTCGGCGTCACCGTTGCTTCCGTCGGGGCTTCCGGAGTGTTTCCGGATCCCTCCGGATCGGCTGAGGGCTCGGGCGTTGCGGTTTCCGGATTCTGTTCCGGCGTCTTCGTCTCCTCGGGAGGCGCTTCCGTCTCTTCCGGGGGAGCGGTGGGGGTCTCCGTGGGCGCTGCGCTTTCCGTCTCCGCAGGCTCAGCTGTGATTTCCTCCGTCGCCTCTTCGGTCGGCTGCGCGGTCACGGTCTGGGTCGGCGTCGCCGCCACATAGGGCGTAACCGTAGGCTCTTCGGAGGATTCCGGCGCAGGGGAAGCCGTTTCCGGGGTCTCCCCCGTTCCTTCCGGCGCGGGAGTCTCCGTGCTTTCCGGGGTGGGCGTCTCCGCGTTGGGATAGGGAACCACGTCCGGATTCTCAAACAGGTAAGTCTGCGTCATGCGGCCTGCGATTCCGTCCACCGTCAGCCCGTTATAATACTGAAAGCGGCGAACCGCCATCCGTGTCTGACCGCCGTATGCTCCGTCCGCCGATCCTTCCGGCAGGTATTTCAGCTCTATCAGCCTCTCCTGAAGGCGCCGTACTTCCTCCCCCTTGTCTCCCATTCCCAGATTGTGGTAAGCCTTTGTGTTCGCGGTAATCGCAGGAACCGGTTCCGGAGTCACGGAAACCGTCGCCGTTGGGGAAGGGGTTTCCTCCGCGGACGGGATGGATGTCATGGTTTCCACTGCCGCGGGGCCTTCCGGCGTGGGGGCAGGGGTCGGAACAGGGGTTACAGAAGGTGTGGATGTGCTTTCCACCGCCACTACCAGGGTCGCTGCCATATAGGCCAGCAGGGTTTTCAGAAAATCCATCAGTCGCGCACTTCCTCCCCCTAAAGATCAGTCTGTATTATACCAAACCTTTCAATCCATGACAATAGACGAAATTTATGATAGAATGCCCGTAACCTGCATTCATCCCCTGTTCACAGGCGTTCCCTCCCGCGGAGAACCGCCTGGGCTCCCCTTCCCGGGGCAGCGGGCCGATACATCGAAAAAGGAGGTGCCTCATGGAAAGGCTGGAAGCCAGTATCCAGGGAACGATCTTTCGCAACGAAGAGAACGGCTACTCCGTGCTGTCCGTCCTTTCCGGGCGCAGCGAATACACGGTGGTGGGTGCTCTTCCGGAGCTGAATCCGGGCGAGCAGGCTGTTTTTACAGGAGAGTGGGTAGAACATAAATCCTATGGGGTTCAGTTCCGATGCGTCAGCTGTGAAATACTGGCTCCCACGACAGTTCTCGGAATCGAGCGCTACCTGGCCGGCGGCGCGGTCCGGGGCATCGGCCCCTCCACCGCCCGTCAGATCGTCCGGCATTTCGGAGAGGAGACCATGACTGTCCTGGCGGAGTATCCTCAGCGCCTGACGGAAATCCCCGGTATCGGTCCCAAGCGTGCCCGGATGATTGCCGAAAGCTTTGCTTCCCAGCAGGGGGCCCGCCAGGCCATGATTTTTCTGCAGTCCTACGGGGTTCCCTCCGCGCTGGCCATCCGGATCAGCGAACATTACGGAGTATCTGCCCAGGATGTCGTCCGGCAGGATCCGTACCGTCTCTGTGATGAGATGGAAGGAATCGGATTCCAGACTGCGGATCGTATCGGGCTGGCTCTTGGCATTCCGGCGGATCATCCCCATCGGGTCAGCAGCGCCATTCTGCACCTGCTTCGCGAAGCAGCGGCCGGCTTCGGCCACTGTTATCTTCCGGAAGAGGATCTGCTGAAGGAGGCTTCCTCCCTTTTGCGCATTCCCGCGGAAACCTGCAGCCGGTGTCTGGGCGCGCTTCTGGTATCGCGGAAGGCGGCAGCGGAATTGCCGGAGGATGGGTCCTCCCGAAGGATCTATCTTCTCCCTTTCCTGGAGGCGGAAAAGGAGGTCGCTTCCTGTCTGCGGAATCTGATCGCCGCAATCTCCCCCGGTTCCTTTCCGCACGCGGACAGAGCGGTTGCCCGTTTTGAAAGGAAGCACCGGATTTCTTTCTCCGCCAGTCAGAAGGAAGCCATTATTCAGTCGCTGGAAACCGGAGTGCTGGTCATCACCGGCGGCCCCGGAACCGGAAAGACAACAATCATCAACTGCATTCTATCCCTGCTTCAGCCCGAAAACGAAACCTTTCTCTGCGCGCCTACCGGGCGGGCTGCCAAGCGGATGACGGAAGCCACCGGGGCGGAAGCCAGAACGATTCATCGCCTTCTGGAATACAGCGGCGAGGAAGGCGCCTTCATGCGGAACGAAACGAATCCGCTGGAAGCGGACTGCATTATCGCCGACGAAGCCTCCATGATCGATCTGCCCCTGATGCACGCGCTTCTGCGGGCCATCGTTCCGGGAACCCGGCTGATTCTGGTGGGAGACGCAGACCAGCTTCCCTCCGTCGGCCCCGGCAACGTGCTGGGGGATATTCTGGAGAGCGGCTGCGTTCCCTGTATCCGGCTGACGGACATTTTCCGCCAGAGCGGGGAAAGCCGGATTGTCCTGAACGCCCACCTGATCAACCATGGAAATATGCCGGTTCTCAATGAAAAGGGATCGGATTTCTTTTTCGAGCGCAAGCCGCTTCTGCGTGAAGCGGCAGCCACCATCGTCTCCCTGGTGAAAACCCGCCTCCCGGGCTATTTCCGTTTTCCGGACCGGGAGGCCTCCGTCCTGTCCATGCGGAATATCCAGGTGCTCTCCCCCACGAAAAAAGGGGAATGCGGCGTCCATCATCTGAATGAGCTGCTGCAGGAAGCGCTGAATCCGCCGCGTCCTTCCATTCCGGAGATGGAGTGGGGAGATACTGTATTCCGGCTGGGAGACAAGGTGATTCAGACCCGGAACAATTATGATCTGATCTGGCACAGAAAAACCGCTTCCGGCTGGGAGGACGGAAGCGGCATCTTCAATGGCGATATCGGTTTCATCGTTCAGGTGGATCCGGAAGGCCATTCCCTGATCATTCGCTTTGACGAGGACCGGGAAGTGTCTTATGAGCCGGAGGATCTGGCGGATCTGAGTCTGGCCTATTGTCTCTCGGTGCACAAAAGCCAGGGCAGCGAATTCCCGGCGGTAGTCATGCCGGTCACCGGCGGCCCATCCATGCTCCTGACCAGAAATCTTTTCTACACTGCGCTCACCCGGGCCAGAAAACTGGTGGTGCTTGTCGGCTCCGAAGGGGTCATCCAGTCAATGGTTCAGAACAATCATGTCGCCAGGCGGTATACGACCCTGGCCCTTCGGCTGCGCATTAAGAGGAACTGAAAAAAAATTTT
>CAMNKK010000039.1 GCA_946542235.1 uncultured Clostridia bacterium
ATTTGAACAGCACAGTCAGATTGTGATCCCGGATGGGGTTCGGGTGATTGACCGGGAGGTTTTCAAGGATGATACGGTGATTCAGACAGTCGTACTGCCGGATTCCGTGGAAGAGATCCGGGAGATGGCATTCTACGGGTGCAAAGCCCTGAAAACGGTTGCGGTCACCTCAGAAAGCAGACTCACCAGGATTGAATCCAAGGCATTCCGGAACTGCGGGAAGATTGACCGGGAATTTGCGGCATCCGTAACGGATACAGCGCCGGACGCGTTTGATGATCTTCCGCCGACGCCTACACCGACCCCGACGCCTGTCCCGACCCCGACGCCTACACCGACCCCGACGCCGGACCCGACGCCGGATCCCTACGAGGAAATCATCTGGGTCCCGTCCGGCGGCGGACGGGGAAGCGGCGGAACCCGGCAGACCCATGGCCGGAGCCGTACGGAAATGAAGCATGACTATGACCAGGTCAGAATTGTCATGGATTCAGAGCCGCAGCTGATGCATACCCTGACGCTGGATGGAGAAAAACTGGATGTGACGCTGGCGGACGGAGCGGGAAATGAAAGCGTATTTACCGTATCCCTGTACGGTGGGCTGAGCACGGAAGGCGCACTGATCCCGGGAGAGCAGAAGGCCAGCGTCATGCTGCTGAGCGCGGAAGGAAAACCGGAGGGAGATCAGGCGGAGAAACAGGCTATTCCGGAAAGCGTGACCTGGGAGATGAACGGCGCGGCCCTGCGGGTGCTTCACAAGAGCGGAATCGAATACCTGGTATTCCGGCACGGAAAGCAGTACACGGCAGTTCCCACGGAAGGATTTCTGGCCGGATGGGCCTATGATGAGCTGAAAAGCCGCGGAACGGCAGGCCGGAGATTTGAATACACGCTGACGATGGACACGGAAGAAGCGGAACCGCGCTGGACCGTGACGGTGGAAGGGAAGAAGTACGAAATAGAAGAGGATCCTCTGGCAGCCATGTATCTGAAGGGGATCGAGACCTGGATTGGAGAAAAAGAGGAAGAACCGAAAACAGAACCGGAGACACAATCGGAGGAGGAGTCATAAGATGAAGCGAATCCTGAGCGCAGCAATGGCGGCTGTCCTGCTTCTTCTGGCGGGCTGCGCCGCGGCGGAACTGTCCTATGAAGGAAAAATCGTAGCCGGAGAGACTGTTCCGATTCAGGTCGGCTTCGGCGGAAAAGTGATTGAAAGCCGGAAGCGGGTGGGGGATCAGGTGACGGAAGGGGAGGTGCTGGCAAAGATCCAGACGACCCTGAATTTTGCCCCCATCGAGGGTACGATCTCCGGCCTGTACATTGAGGAAGGGGATAAGGCGGAGGATGTGACGGAGCGCTACGGAGCGAGCCTGTACATTGAGCCGACCAACCGGTATCTGATCGAAGCAACCTCGGAGAAGGCCTTTACGGCCAGCGAAAACCGATATATCCATCTGGGCGAGCGGGTACATCTTCGCTGCGTGACGGACGGAAGCCACAAGGGAACCGGGATGGTCGCGGCCCTGACAGAGAAGGGATTCAATATCGAGGTCACGGGCGGCGACTTCTACATGGGCGAAAAGGTGGACATCTACCGGAAGGAAGACTACAGCAAGGAAAGCTGCGTAGGCCGGGGTGTCGTGGGCCGGGCCAAGCCGGTGGCGGTGAAGGGCGCGGGCAGCGTGCTGAAGATCCATGTGAAGAACGGGGACTTTGTTGAGAGAGGCGAGCTGCTCTTTGAAACGGTGGAGGGCGTGCTGGACGGACTGTACGCGCCGGACAACCAGGTGCTTTCTCCGGTAACGGGCATTGTCGCCAGCGTGGAGAAGAAAAACGGCGAATCCATCGGCAAGGGCGATACGCTGATGAATGTCATGCCGGCCAGCAGCCTGCAGGTGGAATTCGACGTGCCGGAGGCGGACCTGTTTACCCTGCAGGAGGGGCAGAAGGTCAGCATGGAGCTGTACTGGGAGACGGAAAACGGAAAGACCTACAGCGGGGAGATCGTTTCCATCGCCCATGTGAACACCGAGCAGAAGACTGAGACGGATCGGAAAACCTACAAGGCTTATGCGACGATCAACGCGGATGAGCGGATCCGCGCCGGAATGAGCGTGATCCTGTATGTGGAAGGCGCGAAGGAACCGGCCGCGGAAGGGCATGAAGCGGAATAAAGAAGAACCAGAGGGAGAGAAAGAACATGAAAAAGCTGCTGAGCCTGCTGCTGGCGGCACTGATGATGGTGTGCGCGGGAAGCGCGCTGGCGGGAGCCGGGGACGCGATGATCCTGCTGCTGAACGAAAATGATGATTATACCAACGGCAGCATTCAGAACCTCATCCGGGCGGATGAAAAGATATATCTGTTCATTTCGGGCATGAGCCAGAAGCTGAAGGTCTATGACATGGAGACCGGCGCCCTGGATGAATACGACATGCAGGAACTGGAAGACCGGATGAACGGCCTGACCGGGGAAGAGGACCCGGCCGGCGAGCAGGGGACGGAACAGGAGGAAGAGGCTCCCGGCATCAGCTCGGAAAGCATCCTGTGCTGGTTTGCCTGGAAGGATGATATCTTTGCCCTGGTCAACAACATGACCTTTGAAGGGGAAGGGAGCACCCTGGACGGCGGCCACGTGCGCAGGCTGATTCTGGCGGACGGCAAGGCGGATCTGGAGAAGGAAGACGCCCTCAGGCTGGACTGGACCGGCATGACCGAGACCGCGGGAAGCTGGCAGAACTCAAGATATGTCGGCAGCTCCGGAGTGATCGGCGACCACCTGCTGGTGATCACCAGCGATGATTCCGGCAACCAGATGCTGGCGGACTTTGATCTGAACAGCGGTGAAATGACGGAGCAGATGATGCCTGAGGTGAATGAGCTGACAGTGACCCGGGAGGGAAAGGTACTGATCTCCAGATATCGCTGGGATGAAACCTCGGAGATGATCATCGGCGAATATGATCCGGAGAGCGGGGAGACCGAGGAACTGGTCCGCTTTAACCTGCTTGACGGCAACCCCTCCTCCGTCGTTTTTGATGCGGAGAAGGATATCCTCTACTTTGCGCGGAACGGGGAAATCTTCGCCGCTCCCGGGACGGATCTGACCCAGGCGGCGGCTGTGAACGACTGCCCGCTGAACGGAAGAACCTTTGCTGAGCTGACCGGGGACGGCAGAATTCTGGTATGGGACCACAACGCTGTGTTCCTGCGGAACACGGATCCCTCCGTCCGCAGCGAGGTGACGCTCCGGATCCGCCCCTATGCCTGGGGGAGGGGACTGGAAAGCGCGGTCTATGATTTCGCCTCCCGCCGCAGCGATATCGCGGTGGTGCGGGAGGACTACGGTGACGAGTCCACCCTGCTGCAGGCGATGATGAACCGGGACGGCCGGGTGGATGTCTACCTGATGAGCCTGGATTCCAGCGTGTTCAGCGCGCTGTTTGACCGGGGATTCCTGACGGACCTGAGCGGCAGCGCAAAGCTGACAGGCGAGCTGGACAGGATGTATCCCTTTGTGAAGGATGCCCTGTCGAAGGACGGCAAGCTTCTGGCCATTCCCCTGTCCTGCAGCGGAGAGGGCCTCGGATACAATGCCGAGGTGCTGGAAAAGCTGGGACTGAGCGAGGAAGACCTGCCGAAGACCTGGGAAGCCCTTCCCGATTTCCTGCAGGAGATTGCCGGCCGGTTCCAGGGCAGCGAATTCCGTCCCTTCGAATTTTACAGCGCCCGGAGCGATTTCCTTATCAACATTGTGAATCAGGTTCTGACCCAGTATTCCATGGTGCGGGAGGACGCGCCGCTGAACGCGGAGATCACCCGGAAAATCCTGGACAGGATCCAGAAGATGGACTTTGACGCCCTGGGCATGATGACGGCGGAGGAAATAGAGCAGCTGGAGCAGGAAAACCGGTATGAGGAAGTGGGCGCCAATAAGGAAGCGCTGCTGAGCGTCTACGCGGAATACGCCATCAGCAGCTGGTCGACCTATACGCCTCTCCGGATGGCGGTGGAAGAGGGCGAGGAGCCGGTGCTTCCGGTTTCCATGACGGTCGCCTTCATCAATCCCTACTCCGAGCATCCGGAGGAGGCGATGGCCTTCCTGGAGTGCCTGATCGATCATCTGGACAATGAAACGAAGTACGCGCTGGACCCCGGGATGAACGAACCTGTGCGCTTCCAGAACCATGAGGAGGAGAAAAAGATGCTCCAGAAATGGCTGGACAGCGCCCGCCTGAGCCTGGAGAAGGCAGAGGATGAGGAAGACCGGGAGAAATGGGAGGGGATCGTCAGCGACTATGAAAAGGCGCTGGAGGATTTTGACCGGACCAACTGGGCGATCAGCCCGGAAGCCATCCGGAGCTATCGGGAAAGAGCCGCCTGGCTCCGGCCGCTGAAGTGGGACTTCTACCGGATGCTGTCCTCCGCGGAAGGCGGAGACCAGTACTGGGATCTGCTGAACGGGTTTGCCCGGGGAGAGAAATCCACGGCGGAGCTGCTGAGCTTCATCGATAAAAAGGTCCAGATGATGAGGATGGAAGGAAACTGAAGGATTCAGACAAAGGAGATAATGATTCTTGTATCGTAAGAAACGCCTGGTGCTGCCTTTCCTTCTGCCGGGGCTGGCGGGAATCCTGCTGTTTTACGCCGCCCCCTTCCTCGGAGGAATCTGGTACAGCCTGACGGACGGCAGCTTTGAAAATGCCTTCGTAGGCTTTCAGAATTATCAGAATGTCTGGCAGAACCGTATGTTTCAGCTGGGGCTGAAGAACACGATGGAACTGAGCCTGATCTGCGCGCCGTCCCTGTTCCTGATTTCCTTTCTGCTCAGCGTGGCACTGAACAGAATGCGGCCTGCGGGATCCTTTTTCCGGAACAGCGTACTTCTGCCTTATCTGATGCCCTCCAGCGCGGTGCTGATGATCTGGCTGCTGTGGTTCGACTACGGCGGACCGGTGAACCGGATGATTGTCGCGCTGGGGGGAGAACGGGTTTTCTGGCTGCAGGGCATGGAGCTGCGGCTGCCCGTCGTGCTGCTCTTCCTGTGGAAAAACCTCGGCTTCTGCGTGATCATATTTCTTGCGGCGCTGCAGGCGATTCCGGATTCGCTGTATGAATACGCGACGCTGGAAGGCGCTTCCTTCGGAAAGCAGGCCTTCCACATCACCCTGCCGCTGATTGTGCCCTCCGCCTTCCTGGTTTTTATTCTGAGCTGGGTCAACGCATTCCGTATTTTCAAGGAGGTCTATTTCATCGGCGGAGCTTATCCGGATGAACCGCTGTATACGCTGCAGAACTATATGAACAATATGTACGGAAAGCTGAACTATCAGAATGTGACAACGGCGGCCTACAGCTTTGCCGTGATCGTGTTTGCGCTGTTCGGACTGCTGTTTTTCCTGCAGAACCGGGCGCAGCGGGGCCTGACATGAGGGGGCGGATGAGATGCTGAAAATGAAGGGATTCCGCCTTCGGCTGCTGCAGTTTCTGCTGATGATCCTGACGGTTCTGCTCCTGCTGCCGATGATTCAGACCTTCCTGTATTCCTTTTCCTCCATGGAGGAAATGAAGGCCTTTATGAAAACCCGGGGCAGCTATGATGAAAGCCAGTGGATGGCGGCGCATCTGATCCCGGACATGGTATCCCTGGGGCAGTATTATCAGATTCTGATTGCGGACAACACCGTGCTTCGGCTGTTTGTCAATTCCGCCATGTATGCGTCGATGATTCTGGCCGGACAGGCCGTGATCATTCCTGCCATGGCCTTTGCCCTGAGCCGGTTCCGTTTTCCCGGCCGGAACGCAATCTTCTTTGGGATTATCCTGCTGATGCTGCTGCCCTTCCAGGTGACGATGGTGCCCAATGTGCTGACACTGCGGACGCTGGGGCTGACGGACACGATCTGGGCGGTGGTGCTGCCCATGTGGTTCGCGCCGTTCTATATCTTCCTGATCCGGCAGTTCATGGTCGGACTGCCCAACGAGCTGATTGAGGCGGCGGAAATGGATGGGTCGGGAACCCTGGACACCTATCTCAGAGTGATCCTTCCCGTGTCCCGCCCCATTCTCGGAGCGGCGGCGGCGCTTTCCTTTGCGGAGAGCTGGAATCTGGTGGAGCAGCCGCTTACGTACCTCGCCGCGAGGCAGGATCTTCAGCCGCTGTCCACCGTATTCAATCAGCTGGCCGGCGAAAACACGGGGTTCGAATTTGCCGGAGCAGCGCTGTATATCCTGCCGGCGCTGTTTGTTTATCTCTTTTTCCAGGAGGACATACTCAGCGGGATTCAGTTGACGGAGTTGAAATGAAGATGAAGAAATTTGCCCTGCGGGGACTGGTGACTCTGGCGGTTGTGGTTGCTTTATGCATCTTTTTTTCCGGAACGGTGCGGACGCTGACGACTCCGAAGGTGCGTTATGCCCAGACGAAAATGGGCAAAATGGAACAGGAGACGAAGCTGACGGGAAAGGTTGTTTTTCCCGAGGAAGAGGAGCTGAAGGTCAGCGTTCCGGAAGGCCTGTCCCTGACGGTGACCCGGGTCCACGTGTCCGCGGGGGACAAAGTGAAGGCGGGAGCGACCCTGCTGAGCACGAAGGTGACGGACGCGGAGAAAACCATGGCCGGCCTGAAAAAGGATCTGGCTTCGGCGGAAAAGGACCTGCGGAACCTGGAGAAGAAGGCGGGCGTCATTCGCCTGACCCGGGGGGAAGCGCAATGGCAGGAAGCCTGGGAAGCGGAAGCTGAAGCCCGGGAGGCGGAACGGACAGCCCGGGTGCAGCTGCTTTCCGCCCTGCGCCAGGCAGGCCTGGAGATGAACCAGGATGCCCTGCCGGAGAACGCGGGAGAGGAGATTACGGCGCTGTACGAGGCCTGGAAACAGGCGCAGGCGGCGGCCGGAAAAGCCGAAAAGGCGCTGGCGGCCCTGGACAGATACGCCATTCCGGAGGAAAACTGGAACACCCTGCAGCAGAAAAAGGAAAGCGAGCGGAAGATCGCCGACCTGGAAGAGCAGATGACAGAGCTGATGGTGCTCTCCGCCACCACGGAGAAGATTACGGCGCCCCGGGCTGCCTATGTTTCCCAGATCAGCGTGGAAAAAGGAAGCACGGCGGACGGGGATACGGTGCTTCTGAAGCTGACGGCGGAAGGATCCGCTCCTGTGATCCGGGTGGACCTGAGCGAGGTCAAGCAGGAAGTTAACCCGGGAATGAATCTGCTGATAGACGCTGAAGGATGGAGCCGGCCTTCCGCAAAGATCATCAATGTCGGCCTGAACGCGGAAGGGCATCCCTACGCGGACGCGGAGATCAACGACGATGTGGTCTACACACTGGGCAAGGTCAGCGCCATGATGAAGAACGATATCAAGGCGACCCTGATCACCCGAAGCCAGGAGGCGACCTGCCTGCTGCCCGCCTCCGCCGTGCGGGGGAGCGGAGACAGCCGATACGTCTATGTGGGGGAGAACAAAAGCTCCCTGTTCGGCGGCTCCCAGATGACGGCGCAGAAGATGAATGTCACGGTGCTGGCGGAATCGGGAAGCACGGTTTCGGTCAGCGAGGATCTGACCTATATGAAGGTGCTGTACATGGAAGACCGGGCGCTGACAGAGGGCGGCGCGGTGATGGAGTATGTGAAGGATAACGCGAAATGAGGAAGAAGAAACACTTTCCGATCCTGACCGTTTTCGGTATCCTTCTGCTGCTGGCCGGACTGATCGGGCTGTACAGCGGTCCTGAGATAAGCCAGTACGTTTTCCTGCCGGACTCCGGAACCGGGGATTACAGGGAAAAGCTGGCGGCGGCGGAAGAGAGATGGGAAGGCGCTTTTCCGGCGATTTCCCTCCACGGTACGGCGGAGCAGGTTTCTCTGACGGCTTCCGGCAGAAGCCAGGGGGAAGTTACGCTGTACGAGGTGCAGGAAGGATACTTTGAGGTGTATCCGCGCAGGTTTACAGCCGGCCGGCCGCTGTCCCGGGGGGACCGGGGAAGCAGGATGATTGTGCTGGATGACGCGCTGAGCTTTGCGCTCTTTGGGGATCAGGATCCGGTGGGCCGGGAAATCCAGATCGATGAAAAGAAGTTCGAGATTGCCGGCGTGGCGGAGCACCGGCGGGGAATCGGAGATACGGGAGCCTATACAGCCTGGGTTCCCCTGGGCGCGGAGGGACTGCCTGCCTGCCGGACGATGGTGCTCTCTGCCGGAGGAAAAGCCGGGAGCAGCCTGCAGACGCTGTTCGAGAGCGGAGCGCGGGATGCTTTCGGCAAAGGGCAGGCGATCTACCTGCACAAGGAACGCAGCAGGGGAACCATCCTGCTGCGGGCCGCGGTCATCGTACTTGCCATCCGGCTGCTGGCTGTCTGGATCCGGCTGCTGGTCAGGTGGTTTTCGGGATGGATCGGAGAAATCAGGGAGAAGCTGAAGACCCGCTATCCCCGGCAGATGCCGGGCACCCTGCTGGGCCGGGGAGCGGAGATGCTTCTGCTGACCGCGGCCACCATCGGCGCCTGCATCGCCCTGGTGGTGTGGGGAACACAGCCCATGCTGATTTTTCCGGAATGGGTGCCGGAGGTGCTGGTGAGCCCGGAAGCCGTGATCCAGCGGTTCCGGGAACTGACTGCCGCCGCCGCGGCTCCGCTGCAGTTCAGAACGCCGGAACTGGCCGAAATCCGCTTCTGGAGCGGAATGATCCGGTGGGGACTGATGACGGCGCTGCTGGGATATGCCATCCGCAGGATCTCCTTTGATCAAATCCTTGCAAACCGGAAGCGCAAGTGATACAATACCGCTGTTGTCCATTCCGGGGGATATCCCCCGCGATCACGAGAGGAGCATTGCCTGATTATGGAAGTGAATGAGAAGACCCTGGTTGGCGAGATTGTGATGAAGCACCCGGAAGCGATCGAAGTGCTGATGTCTATCGGGATGCATTGCCTGGGCTGCCCGGCGAGCCAGGCGGAGAGCCTGGAGGATGCGTGCATGGTGCACGGCTTTGATCCGCAGCCAGTGGTGGAGGCGATCAACGCCCGGATTGCCGCAGCGAACTGAATAGAGGGAAACGCAGCCGCGTCCGAACAGGGTGCGGCTGCTTCTCGTGTTTCCGGTCCGCAGCCTTCTCCGGACGCGGGCCGAAAGCGCCGGCTTTTTGCCGAAGGGAAAACAAAATAAAGAGAAATTGAGGGAAAAAACATGCTGAACATACGCAGGGCGGAGGAAAAAGATCTCGGAAGCGTGCTGGATTTGCTGAGCCAGGTGCTGGAGGTACACGCGGTGATCCGTCCGGATCTGTTTATTTCGGGAACGCGGAAGTATACGGAAGCGGAGCTGAAGGAAATCTTCCGGGATGAGAACCGGCCGGTTTTTGTGGCGGAGGATGAATCCGGCCGGGTGATCGGCTATTGCTTCTGCATTCTGCAGCAGGTGGAGCATTCCAACGACCTGCGGGATTCCCTTTCCATGTACATGGATGACCTGTGCGTGGATGAGAAGTGCCGCGGCCAGAAGGTGGGGAAGGCGCTGTGCGACTATGCGGCCCATTATGCCCGGAAGCTGGGATGCTATGATATCACCCTGAACGTATGGGAAGGGAATGACCAGGCCCTCCAATTCTATCAGAAAATGGGATTCAGCGTCCGCAAGATGGTCATGGAAAAGATCCTGTAAGCAGGAGAAAGGTCTCTCCCGGCCGAAAACCGCCGGGAGGGGCTGCAAAGGAACAGCCATGCAGGAGCAGAAACGCTCCCGCATGGCTGCTTTTTTTATGATGCTGAAAACAGAACAGGACGTCAGGAACCGGAAAGCAGTCTCCTATACGCCCAGCTCCTCCAGCGTGACGAACATGGCTTTGGTCCGCTCCTCGCTGACCGGATGGTTGAAATAGATGCGTTTTCCGTCCCGGGAGAAGGTGGGATTCGGGTGGATCTGCCGTTTCCAGATGCAATCCTGGAAATTCTGTCCGCCGAAAACCGCTGCCGGTTCCGTCTCCCCCCGCCGGTACAGGAAGATGTCGGCGGGATATCCGGGGTAGGCCCGGTCGCCCACAAACCACTGCCGGTCCGGGGAACCGTCTATATGGTTCCCGATACCGCCCAGGATTTCCAGACAGGTACCGTCCGGCCTGAAACGTTCGATCCGGCTGCTGGCCATCTCGATCTTCTCCCCGTCGTAATACTGGCGCGTGGCCATGTACGTGTCGTCATCGAACCAGAGCTGATGAACCGGCTTGTCCGGAATGACCCAGGTTTTTCCGGTGGCGATCTCGATGCAGCCAAGGGCTCCGAACACGGGGCAGTTTTCCACGGAAAGGCGCATCATCACCTTTGTCCCGCCGGGACTCAGCTGCACATGGCTCATGGAGGTGGTGGAGGCGTTCGGCGTGCAGCCGTGCTCCGTGACCATTCGGAATACCGTATCCTTATCCGCAATGCGGCGGATTTTTCCGTCGGAAAGGTTCAGCAGATAAATGCCGCAGGTATCCAGCTCCGGGTGTGACGGATTCTTTCCGAGAAATTCCTCCGAGATGGAGAAGGGATAGATGCCGCTCTCGGCGCAGTGGCTTTCCTTGGCAAAAATCGGCCCGTACACCACTTCGCCCGTATCCACGTTCAGGATGCGGAAAGCGGAAAGCCCGTCTGTGAGATCCCGAAACACGATGTGCCGATTGTCCGTAAAGGTGGCGGAAGGCCCGTTGTGATTGCCGCAGTTTACGCGGAACACCGTTTCCGCGTCCGCCGGGTTTTCCCGGTCGCAGACGACGATCTCCGTCTCCGGACGGCTTAAATCCGCCTTCCGGGCATACACCAGCCGCTTTCCGTCCGGGCTTTCCGGCTGTCCGCCGTTCATGCCCCACATACTGGAGCCCGCTCCCTCATATACCGCTCTCATGAATACCTCCAAAGGCTGCTTTCGGCGTTTCCGTACCGCGCCGCAGGATTCCCGGATTCTATTCTGCGGACAGGATCAAAACTCCTGCTGCCCGCTCGCTCCTGCGCCCGATCCGGACCCGGGGAAAAGGAAAATCCCTCTGCCGCAGGCAGAGGGATTGAAATATCTGTTCGGATTACTGGGCAACCGCGTCCACAATGGCCAGGGTCACGGTCAGGTCCACATATTCCCCGTCGGTGGGAAGCTCGGTGGCGGTGGTCAGATCCACACCCGTCCGGAACACCTTCAGGGCTACGCTGTCGCCTTCCTTCATGGCGCCGATAATGTCCATCAGCTCCGTGGTGTTCGTGATGATCGTGCCGTTGGCTTCCACGATGATATCGGAGGCCTGCAGCCCGGCTGCTTCCGCGGGGCTTCCGGCTTCCACTTCCAGCACGTAGACACCGCGGGGGAGAGCACCGGACTGGGTGATGGAACTGTTCAGCGTGGTGATGCTGACACCCATGCGGGGCTTGCCGCGCAGCCCGTTTCCGGCTTCCTGGCCGGCGGCGGATTCGCTGCTCTGGGCTTCCTCGGAGGGATTGTTCATCGCTTTTTCAATCACGGCTTTCGCGTCATTGACAGGGATGCACATGCCGATGGATTCAACCATGGCGCCGGAGGTATAGCGGCTTCCGGAATACTTCAGGGTCGGGATGCCCATCAGCTGGCCCTGCAGGTTGAACATGCCGCCGCCGCTGTTGCCGCTGTTGATGGCGGCATCCGTCTGGATCATGGTATTGATTACCTCGGTCCGGCGGCCATAGCGGTCCGTGGTGGTTCCGGAGTTGATCTCCCGGTTCAGCCCGGAGACGATGCCGGCGGTGACCGTGTTGGTGAAGCCGATGGCGTTGCCTACGTTGAAGACATATTCGCCAACCTGCAGGGTGTCGCTGTCGCCCAGCTCAACAGGCTCCAGATCCAGGCCGGGCACATGCAGCACAGCCACATCCAGGTCCGGGTCGGAGGCGGCAACCGTCGCCTTCAGGAGCTCCGCCTCGTCCTGGCCTTCCCGGCTGACGGCGACCTCCAGGCTGCTGGCGCCATCCACCACATGGTAGTTGGTCATCACGTATTCCTTCGCGACCACAACGCCGGAACCGCTGCTGTTTTTGACTTCCTTGCTTTCCTGATCGTTGTTTCCGCCGTTTCCGCCGTTGCCGTATCCGTAGTAGCCAAAGAAGTCAAAGGGGAAATATCCGCCGTATCCGTTTCCGCCGTAGTTGTACTTCACAACCTGGTAGTTGTTCACGCCGACCACGCTGTCCTTCACCTTGGCGATGGCCGCGATAAAGGGAGAATCCGCAGTGGCGGATGCGGCGACGGAGTTCGCCGCCTGCGCGGGCTGACCGGACAGGAAGGCTGAACCGATCATCAGACAGGCAACAGCCAGTGCCATATATCCCAGTACTTTCTTATTCCAAATCTTCTTCATCATCATCTTGAAAATCCTCCTTTCTGGATTTCGAGGCAAGTATAAACCAGTTTTTTGACAGGAGTATGAACGGAATGTAAACGATTTTCATGTAGGATAACATTTAAATCCAGACCATTTTGTCAAAAACTGTGAATTTGTCCGGAAAAACGCATTTTTCCTCTTTTCAAGGGGTAGAAATCCGGATATAATAACGGTGTCACCCCACTGAGAGGGATGTAATGGGAGGACTTGCATGACGGATTTCGTGAGTACCTGGAATACCGAATCCTTTCTGACCTATCCTGTCGGCCCTCTGGGGCTTATCGCCATGCCCGGCACGGAAGCCATGGGCGAAAAAGTGAATAGCTGGCTGAAAAAATGGAGAGACCATACCGAGGAATCCATGGGGGATGAGATACGTACCACCCCTGGTTTCGAGCGGGAGGATTTTCTGATCAAGGTGAGCTGCCCCCGGTTTGGAAACGGGGAAGGCAAGGGCCTGATCAAGGAAAGCATCCGCGGGTATGATCTTTTTATTCTGAGCGATCCCGGCGCCTACAACCAGACCTATAAGATGTACGGGGTGGATGTGCCGCTGAGCCCGGATGACCATTTTGCCAACCTGCGGCGCATCATCGCCGCCACCAACGGCAAGGCAAAACGGATTTCCGTGATCATGCCCATGCTTTACGAAGGCCGGCAGCACCGCCGCGCCAGCCGCGAAAGCCTTGACTGCGCCATGATGCTGCAGGATCTGGAGCGCATGGGCGTCAGCAATATCATTACCTTCGACGCGCATGACCCCCGGGTTCAGAATGCGATTCCCACCCTGGGCTTCGAGAGCTTCATGCCCAGCTATCAGGTTTTCAAGGCGCTGCTGAAGCGGGAAAAGAGCCTCCGGATCGACAAGGATCACATGATGATTGTTTCCCCGGATGAAGGCGCCATTGACCGGAATATCTTCTATGCCTC
Organism: uncultured Clostridia bacterium; assembly: GCA_946542235.1. Taxonomy (GTDB): domain Bacteria; phylum Bacillota; class Clostridia; order Christensenellales; family Aristaeellaceae; genus Aristaeella. The sequence continues at coordinate 13,314 of CAMNKK010000039.1, forward strand.
CGTGCTGGGGCTGGATATGGGCATGTTCTACAAGCGCCGGGATTATACCCGGATCGTCAACGGGCGCAATCCCATCATCGCCCATGAGTACATGGGAAACACGGTGGAGGGCAAGGACGTCTTCGTGGCCGACGACATCATCTCCAGCGGCGAAAGCGTGATCGAGCTGGCCCGGGAGCTGAAAAAGCGCAAGGCCAACCGGATCTTTGCCGCGGCCACCTTCGCGCTGTTTACCAACGGTCTGGAGGTGTATGACCAGGCGTACCGGGAAGGGATTATCGACCGGGTGATCTCGACCAACCTGACCTACCGCAGGCCGGAAGTCAATGAACGGGAATGGTTCATTGAAGCGGATATGAGCAAATACATTTCCTTCATCATTGCCACCCTGAACCATGACCGCAGCCTGTCCAAGCTGCTGAACCCCTATGATCGGATCCACGGCCTGCTGAAGCGCTATGAAAAAGAGCAGCAGGAAGCGGGAATCCGCCTGGTCTGATAAGGGCAACAAAAAGCCGATCCTCCGTGATGATGGGGGACCGGCCTTTTTACATGTAAAGGGAGCTTAATCCGGCTGCCCGACCCGAAGCAGATATTTCCGGGCCTGCTCCGCGTTTTCCGGGCAGGTGTTTTCCAGCGTCATGGAGACGTCCCGGGCGCGGGCAAAGGCCATCAGATCGGTATAATCCATTTCGCCCTCTCCGCAGGCCAGGGCGGGCAGTTCGCTTCCCTTCCGGACATAGTCCTTCATATGGAGCAGGGCCACCCGGTCCCCCAGGCGGGAAATCGCTTCGCGGATGACCTCGTCCCGCCGGTCGATATTGCCTTCTCCCAGCAGATTGACCGCGTCCAGAATGATGCGCAGATGGTCGCTGCCGATCTCCGCCAGCATGCGCTCCGCCCTCTCCGGGGTGGAAACGATATGGGTATAGACCGGCTCTATGGCCAGAATGACATTTTCCTCCTCTGCTTTCCGTACCAGGGGCCGAAGCTGATCCAGGAAGAAAAGGAAGGCTTCCTCGCTGCGGGGAGCATCGGCGTGGAAGGGACTTTGGGGGTGGGCGGGAGTTTCCGACCCGACCATCCAGGCGCCGGTGCGGGCTGCGAAGGCCAGGTGGGCTTCATAGATCCGGCGGGTGAGGGCCCGCTCCTCCGGATCGGGGTGGGTCAGGTTCAGATAGCAGCCCAGAACCGCGCAGTCCATCTCCGTCCGGGCGAAAGCTCCGCGGATTTCCTCCGCGAATTCCGGCCGGATCAGTCTTTCCGGCGCGTCCGCCATGGCGAAATCCGGCAGCGTCTTGCTCAGCGCCAGATGAACGCATTCGTATCCCTGGCCTTTTACGAAGGACAGGCGCTGCTCCAGCGTACCCGGGATTGTATCATGCAAACGGATTCCAATTTTCATTTGTATATCCCTCCCTGATGAGGATGCTTCCGGAAATGTATTCCGTCCATCCGGTTCAAAAATCTTATCATAAAAGGAAGAGGCCAGTCAATGAGCGCAGAGGCGAAGCGCAGCTATTTCTGAAGCTGATCCCTGCCGCGGTCTCCGGAAACCGTCTCCGGAGAGAAAGCAACAAAGTACAGGAAATGCTGTTCAAAGCCGTACAGCAGGAAAGCCCGGCCGGATACTTCGCGGCCGCTTTCCTGAAAGCGGAAGGAAATACCCTGCCCGGGGCGGCGGGCAGCCCGATCCAGCGCGGCGGCAATGGGCAGCGTTTCGCAGGGCGCTCCTTCCGGGCCGACATTCCATGAGCCGACCAGGGGCTGGCAGGCGTTGTTGATCTGCTGGATAAAGAGGCGGCCGTTCTCCTTCTTCAGCACCGCGGCGGGGCCGATCAGATTGTCCAGCAGAGAGCCGCTGAGCAGGCCGGAACGAACCATCTCCCGGAAATGAAGATGATTCCGGACACCGGCCTTATTCCTGATATACGGCTTATCCAGCAGGTCGGGATCCCGGATCAGCTCCTCAAACTCCGCAGGGGGCATCGGATGGTAGAACAGAAAGCCCTGCGCGTAGTTTTCTCCCATGGAGATCAGGCTTTCCCGCTGGGCTTCCGTCTCAATTCCCTCCGTGATGACCAGCATGCCGATCATATGGGCCATGCTGACCACCGATTCCACGATGGAGATGGCCTTCGTGTCCGACTCATTCCGGGACATGAATTTGACATCCGTTTTCAGAACGTCCAGATTCATGGTATGCAGCATACTGAGAGAAGAATAACCGCTTCCGAAATCATCCATCAGCACATGAAAACCCGCGCTGTGAAGCTTTTCCACCGCGGACAGCATCAGCTCGCCGTTATCCGCAAACGCGCTTTCCGTGATCTCTATGCCCAGCAGCTCCGGTTCAATCCCGTATTTTTTCACCAGCGAGATAAAATGCTCCGCGATATCGGTGAAGAAGAAATCAACCCGGGATACATTGACCGAAACGGGCAGGGGGTGCAGTCCGCGAAGCCTGCAGTCCCGAAGCCAGGAAGCCACCTGCTCCCAGATCAGAGAGTCGATTTCATAGATCATGCCGGTTTTTTCCAGCGTGGGAATGAACTGACCCGGACTGATGACCTGACCCTTATGCAGCCAGCGGCACAGGGCTTCTGCCCCGACTATTTTTCCCGTCTGTTCCCGAACCTGGGGCTGCAGGTAAAACACGAATTCATTCCGGTCGATCCCCTGCCGGATGGCCATGATCAGCAGCTTATTATCCCGGTCCCGGAGAAAATGGTCCGCATCGTAGAACCGGTAATGCTCCACATAGCTGCCCTTGATTTCCTCCAGCGCCGTCAGCGCGTGATCATACATGGCGGTCAGCGGTTCATTTTCCGAGGAAACACAGACGCCGAGCGCGGGCGAAAACCCGTCCGGATAGGGGAGACGGGCAATCAATCCCTCGATGACGCCTCGAAGCTCGCTTCCGTCCTGCTCCGGACTGGGGAAGAGCAGGATAAAATTGTCACCGCCCAGATAGCCGGCCAGCCCCTGCAGCGCCGAAGCCTGCGTCCGGAGACTTTCCGCGATTCCCTCCAGGAACTGATTGCCGGCTTCCCGTCCGAAAATATCATTGTAAAGCTTGAAGTAGTTCAGATCGAATACCACGGTCACCATGGGATGGCCCGGATACCTGTCCATCAGCGCTTCCCCTGCGTGGAAGAACGCGTCCGTGCGGAAGAGGGAGATGGCGGCGGATTTCACCGCGTTCCGGGACTCCCGGACCGCTGCCCCGCACGCATCCGGGGAAGAGGAGGCGTCCTCCCGGAGACGCAGATGGGTATCCTGATGGGAGACCATATGGATCTGGCGGATCAGCGGGTCGGGATCCTTCGGAAAGCTGTCCGTAAACACAAAACCGATGCCGCAGATCAGCCCGCTGTTCTGCAGAAGCGTCCGGGCGTTTTCCACCGCCTTATCGAAGGGAATCGGAAAGAAATCAACTGCAATCAGGAATTCGTTGGCGGCGACACGGAAGACAGCCTTTTCCCCAAAGATGCCGTTCAGAATGCTGCCTGTCCGGATCAGCGACTGTTCTGTGCTCAGGGAACCCGCGGCGGAGAGCTCCTCCTTCCATCCGGCGGTTTCCACATAGCACAGCCCGGCGGGGGTGCCGGGAGCAATTTCCGCCAGGCGCGCTTTCATGCTGGAAAGATTGCCCATTCCGGTCAGCTGATCCCGGCAGCCCATATGCTCGATCCGACGGATCAGATGATCATTGTATACGAGAGAGGAAAGAATATAGCGGATGCCCGGAATCAGCACGGGGGCTTCCGACAGGACGCCTTTCCCGGGATTCTCCATCAGGAAAAGCCCAAGCTCCTGGCCCCGGAAGGCCAACCGGGCCGCCAGCAGGCTCCGGACTCCCTGGGAGGAGAGCAGCATGTCCGCTTCCGGACTGAGACGGCTCAGGGCATGGATGTCCTGAAAGCAAAGATATTCCTGATCCCGGAGGCTGCCCATCAGCCGGGAGAAGACATCTTTCGGAAGCGCGTGCATGACCTCACGGCGATGATCCGATTCCGAGGCGCACCATTCGTAGGAATTATCAAAGGAGCCGTCCGCCCCCTGCTCAAAGATGCTGATTCTTTCGCATTCCAGCTCGGCCCCGAGGCAGGACAGAAGATCCTCCAGCGTTTCATTTGTATTTGTATGGGAAAAAGCTTTTTGAAAAGCCCGGTTCAGGGATTCCAGCTCCATCAGTTTCAGCGTGCGGTCCATGGAAAAGAACTGCCTCCTGTTCAGTGCTTTCATGGGCATGGAAAAAAACAGGATGCCCGATGAATTGATTATAGTGTCTCAGGAATAAAAAAGCAACGGAGAATCCGGAAGACGACTCATGCGCCGCAGGCCCGG
>CAMNKK010000040.1 GCA_946542235.1 uncultured Clostridia bacterium
AGCATGAAGCCCATGCTGCTGTTCGGCGCGGTGATGAGCATCACCTCCGCCTTCAACGTCTGCGACGTGCCCCGGGCGCTGTGCGGCTATCCCTCGACGGACTACGCGGCCCGCACGGTGGTGACCCACCTGTTCGACTACGGCTTCAGCCGGTTTGAAATGGGATATGCCAGCGCCATCGCGACGCTGCTGTTCCTGGTGATGATCCTGTGCAAGAAAGCAATCAGTGCGCTGCTGGGAAGGGTGGGTACTTAAGATGAGTGAAGTCAGCAATGTTCGTTCCAACGGCACGCTGCGGATGATTGACGGAAAGAAATACCGCGGATACCTGGAAGCCGGCGAAACGGAGGCGGCCTTCTATCAGAAGGGAAAGACGGAGCCGCTGGTCCGGTGGCACTATTCCCGGCTGCACCGGATGGACAACATCCGGCGGGGCGGCACCTCCTCCCAGATTACGGTCATCCTGAAGGATGAAAGCCGCTATGTCTTTGAGCTGGACTACGGGCTGAAGCTTTTCAGCTTCATGGACGGGCACTGGGCCGACAAGCCGGTGAAGCCCAGGACCCGGGGCGATGTGCTGCATGAGGAGGCGGAGCGGCGGGGAGAAAAGATTCAGGTCCCGAAGAAGCATCTGATCACCCGGCGCCATCCGAACCGCTCCATCGCCGGCGATATCGGCATCTATCTGCTGCTGGTTCTCTTCGGCATCGCCATGGTCTTCCCGCTGGTATACCTGATCGGATCCTCCCTGAAGCCCCTGGATGAGCTGTTCCGGTTCCCGCCGCCCGTGTGGCCCAACAACCCGACGATGGACAACTTCTCCGATCTGTTTGTGACCATGGGCCAGAGCTATGTACCCTTCAGCCGGTACCTGGTGAACACGGTGTTCATCACGGCGGTGGGCACCTTCGGACACCTGGTGATCGCGAGCATGGCGGCCTTCGTGCTGGCCAAGTATGAGTTCCCCGGCGGAAAGACCTTCTTCGCGGTGGTCACCACCTGCCTGATGTTCTCCGGATACGTGACGGGCATCCCGAACTATCTGATCATGAGCAACCTGGGCATGATCGATACCTACTGGGCTCTGATTCTTCCCGCCTTTGCCGCGCCGATCGGCCTGTTCCTGATGAAGCAGTTCATGGAGGGACTGCCTACGGCGCTGATCGAGGCGGCGACGATCGACGGCGCGAGCCAGTTCCGGATCTTCTGGAGCATCGTGATGCCGAATGTCAAGCCGGCCTGGCTGACGATGATCATCTTCAGCGTCCAGAGCCTGTGGAATACCAGCGCGGCCACGGTCATCTATTCCGAGGCCAAGAAGACGCTGGTCTATGCCCTGCAGCAGATTCAGGCGGGCGGTATCGCCCGGACCGGCCAGGTGGCCGCGGCCAACGTGATCATCGTGGCGGTGCCTGTGCTGATCTTTGTGCTCAGCCAGAGCCAGATTCTGGAAACCATGGCCAGCTCCGGCCTGAAGGACTGACGGAAAGGGGGAGGATACGCGTGAAGAGACGAAGCCGGATTCTGATCCTGACGCTGGCCTTCGTGCTGATGCTGCCGCAGCTTGCGGGCGCGGTGAACGACGGCACGAACAGCGTGTATACCTATAATTTTGACTATTGGGGAGAAATGATGGAATCCCCGGATGCCTACCGGGTGGAGGAAACGGTCACGAGTGCGTCCCTCGGCCTGGAGGTTCCGATGAATGCCCCGCAGAGCCTGTATGTGGACGGAGAAACCCTGTACGTAGTGGACCGGGGAAACAACCGAATTCTGGAGCTGGCGAGGAAGGACGGAAGGTTCTCGCTGGTCCGGATCATTGACAGGGTCCGCGGCGCGGAGCCCGAGACCTTCAATTACCCCAATGATATCGCCGCGGATCAGGATGGCAACCTTTATGTGGCGGATACCAACAACAACCGGGTAGTGGTGATGGACCGGGACCTGAACTATCTCAAGTCCTTTGTCAAACCCACGGACACGACCTTTGACCAGAGCTCTGATTTTCTGCCGAACAAGCTGGTGGTGGACAGCGCGGGCCGCGTGTTCATCAACGCGACAAACGTAAACAAGGGACTGGTCAAGTATGAGGCGGACGGCACCTTTGCCGGATTCATCGGAGCCAACAAGGTGACATACAACCTCTGGGACTATATCTGGAAGAACTTCCTTTCCACCAAGGAGCAGCGCGCGCAGCAGGCGGCATTTGTTCCGACGGAGTACAAGAATATCTACATCGACCGGGACGGCTTTATCTACGCGACGAATATCAACTTCAACGAAAGCGAGCTGCTGGGGGATGCGGCGCATCCCATCCGGAGGCTGAACTCCCTGGGAAACGACATCCTGATCAAGAATGACCGCTATCCCCCCATCGGAGATCTGTACTGGACGGAAGGTCTGCAGGCCAATGACTACCATGGCCCCTCCAAGCTGTTTGACATTACCGTGCTGGAGGATGATGTCTACGCCGCGGTGGACCGGATGCGCGGCAGGGTATTCGGATACGATTCCCAGGGCATTATGCTGTGGGCCTTCGGAACCCGGGGAAGCATGGAAGGCTCCTTCAACGGCGCGGTATCCATCGAACATATCGGGACCGACCTGATTGTGCTGGATGAGTTTGCCGCAAGAATCGCCGTGTTCAAGACGACGGAATACGGCCAGATGATCTACAGGGCCAACGCCCAGTATACCAGGGGGGACTACGAGGGCTCAGCGGAAACCTGGAAGGAAGTCCAGAAGCTGAACGCCAATTATCCTCTGGCCTATATCGGCATCGGCCGGGCCCTGATGCGTCAGGATGATTTTATCGGCGCGATGGACAATTTCAAAAAGGCGCACAGCCGGGTGAACTACAGCAAGGCGTACCGCTACTACCGGCAGGAATGGATGGAACAGAACATCTGGTGGGTGGCGGTGATCCTGCTGGTGCTGGTGATTCTGCTGATCAGCAGGGCAGTCATCCGAAAGACGAAGTGGGAGGTGAGCGAGCATGACAGACGTAAGGCTCTCAGCAGGCACTGAGCGGAACGAAGGCCGGGCTGCGGGATTCAGCCGTTATCTGGCCTCGCTGAAATACGCGCTGTACGTGATTACCCATCCCTTTGACGGGTTCTGGGACCTGAGCAGGGAAAAGCGGGGATCCATGGCTGCGGCGCACACGATCCTGATCCTGTTTCTGCTGACCTATGTACTGAAGCTGATGTACACCAATTTCCAGTTCATCATGGTGCCGATTCAGTACATCAATATTTATCAGCGGATGGCTTCCCTGGCACTGCCCTTCCTGGTGCTCTGCGTCGCCAACTGGGCGCTGACCACCCTGTTTGACGGCAAGGGCCGTTTCCGGGACATCTATATGGGCATGTGCTATGCCCTGACCCCCTATGTGCTCATCCAGCTGCCCTGCATCCTGCTGAGCCACATTCTGGCCTATGACGAGGCGGAATTCTACAATGTGCTGATCTCCATTTCGGAAATCTGGTGCGCATTCCTGGTTTTTGTCGCCCTGATGGAAATCCATGATTTCGGGCCGGGAAAGACGCTGATTTCGATTATCGCGACGGTGATCGGCGCGATGGTGATCCTGTTCCTGGTGCTGGTGTTCTTCTCCCTGCTCAGCGACGCATACGCCTTCTTTGCTTCACTGTATCGGGAAATCCAATTCCGCCTGAATTAGAGAGGAGCGAGCTGAGATGAGAAAAAAAGCATGGATATGGCGCATCCTTCCCTGGGTGCTGCTCGCTGCGGTGATCGGCGGAATCGTCTATGTGGGCTATCTGCTTTGGGGAAAACCGGAGACAGAGCCGCTGTACACCGCAGAGATCATCCGGAGAGAAGGGGAGGATACCGCGGAGCCGGTGGTGCTGGACAACGGAAAGCTCCATCTGGAGCTGGATCCGCTGACCACGCAGTTTGTGCTGACGGATGCCTACGGCCACGAATGGAAGTCCAATCCCTTTGCGGACCCGGCGGCCTCGGGCGAGACCATCGCCAGCGGGGACAGGAAAAACGCCCTGGCCTCCCCGCTGAACGTCTATTACCGCCTGCCCAAGAAGGCCGTCGACAACATGTACGATGCCTACACCTACTCCGTGACCCGCTCCGCCTATACGGTGGAGAAAATCGACGACACGACGGTGGAGGTCAACTACTCCATCGGAGATATTGCCGCGGAATACCTGGTTCCGGAGATGCTGACCACGGAGCGCTATGAGGCGCTGTCCGACAAGGTGAAGGAAGCCGGCGGAAGCAAGGCAAAGTCCAAGTTTACCGCCAAGTTTACCCGGAACAAGGCCGCGGACATCACCAAGGCGCTGACGGGCTCCAGCCGGAAGGACAGGGATGAAGCCATGGCGCTGGTGGAAAACTATCCGCACGCCGCGATTGCGGGCATCAATGAGCTCAAGGCTTCGGACAAAAGCGCCCTGAGCGCTCTGGAAACGCAGATGGCGGAAATCGGGTACTCGGACGAGGAAAAGAACCTGGACATCATTCTGACCCGGAGCAGCTATCAGTATGCCTACCGGTTCTTCACGCCCGAAAGCCTGGCGGAAATGCAGGCCGGAAGCGCGGAGGATCAGCAGATCGCAGCGGCGGCCCTGGAGAAGAATCCGGAGCTGAGCGAAAAAGCCGGATATCTCCTGCAGCGGGTGGACCGGGCCGTGACCCCCGGCAGGATGGAAGCACTGCTGGCCGGCAGCGATGCCCAGAAGGCTTATGCCAATGAGCTGATCGCGCAGTATCCGGATATTCAGACGGAACCCTATACCATCGTGACGATCCCCGAGGAGGAAAAGGCGAAATGGTATACGGTGGATGAGCTGCTGGATGAATCCGGCTATTCCGAGGAGGATCAGGTTCTCGAGGGCGGCCTCTTCGCCAAGGCGGAGAAGTCGGTGGAGCATCTGTTCGACGTCAAGGTGCGCTACCGCCTGGACGGCAGCGACTTTGTGGCGGAAGTGCCCTATGGCGAAATGAAATTCAACAGCGCGAAATCCTCCCTGAGCGCCATTTCCCTGCTGCCGATGTTCGGCGCGGTCGGGGCGAGGGAGGACGGAACCTATGAGGACGGCTACCTGCTGGTGCCGGAAGGCGGCGGAGCCCTGATCCGCTTCAACAATCAGAAGCTGCAGCAGACTGCCTATTACGCGGATGCCTACGGATATGACTACGGCATCAAGCGGCTGGAGTTTGTGTCCGAATCCAAGGCGCAGTTCCCGGTGTTCGGTATCCTGCGGGAAAACCAGAGCTTCCTGTGCGTGGTGGAAGGCGGATCCTCCTTTGTCAGCATCCGGGCGGATATCAACGGCAACACCGTCGGCACGGACCGGAGCAGCTACAATTACGCCAATGCCAGGGCCAGTGTGCTGCACGTGGATCAGTACAATGTATCCGCCAAGACGGCAGAGCTTCAGCTGATGTACGAAAAGAAGATTCCCGACACGACGCTGGTGCAGCGCTACCGTTTCGCGGAGGACGGGGATTACGTGAAGCTGGCGGCTTCCTACGGCGACTACCTGCGGGAAAAATATCCGCAGCTGAAGGATAAGCAGGCCTCCGAAGAGGTGCCGGTATCGGTGGAGCTGGTCGGCGCGATTGACAAGCGGGTTGTAGTGGCCGGTCTGCCGGTCAACAGGGTGGTGGCGACCACGACCTTCCGGCAGGGCCAGGAAATACTTGACAGGCTGGCGGCTGACGGCATCGTGAATCTCAATGCCCGGTATGCCGGATGGCTGCGGGGCGGCGTGCGCCAGAAGGTGCTGACCGGCGTGCATGTGCTGGGCGAACTGGGCGGAGAGAACGGTGCGAAAGCCCTGATCGAAGCGGCAGGCGAGAAGCATATTCCGCTGTATTTTGACGCCATTACGGCCTTTGCCTATGACAGCGGCCTGTTTGACGGCTTCCTGGCACCCCGGGACGGCGCGAGGCATATTACCCGGGAACTGGCGGAGCTCTTTGAGTATTCCCCGATCTATTATACGGAGGACAGTGACAGACCCACCTTCAACCTGGTTCATCCCGACTATGCGCAGAAAAACGCCGGCCGGCTGATTTCCTGGCTGCAGGAAAAGGGCGCGGAGGGTATCTCGTTCCGGGATATCGGCTATATGCTGAGCGCCGATTATGATCCGAACCGGGTGACGGACCGGGAGCGGGTGAAGGAAATGAACATCGAGACCCTGGCAGCGGCGAAGGCCGCCGGGGAAAAGGTGATGGTCAAGGAAGGCTTCGATTTCACCCTGCCCTACGCAGACATTGTGACGGACATGGATCTGAGCGGCAACCGCTATGTACTGCTCGACAGGTTTATTCCGTTCTATCAGATCGCCATTCACGGCCTGGTCGATTATACGGGCCGGTCCCTGAACCTGGAAGGGGATTACCGGACGGAGCTGCTGCGCTCCATCGAGTACGGCGCGGGGCTAAACTATACTTTCACCGCGGAAGACGCGTCCGTGACGCAGGAAACGAACTATACCGGCCTGTACGGGACGACCTTCGATTCCTGGGAACAGGAGGCAAAGGAAACCATCCTGCGGTATCAGCGGGAAGCGAAGGGGCTGAACCGGCAGCGGATTACGGGACATGAAGCCCTGAACGACCATGTGACGGTGACTGTCTATGAGGACGGCACGCGGGTATATGTCAACTACGGCACGGAGGAATACCGGGGTGAGGCGCAGGTGCCTGCCCGGGATTACGTGATCGTTGGAAAGGAGGGCAAGTGATGGCCAAGCGGAATAATCCGGACAGGTGGTCCCTGAAGGAGGGGTTCGGCGCCTTTGCTCCCTGGTCGGACAGCTACCACAGCATGCGGGCCCGGAATGCCCGGACGGGCGTATGTTTTATCCTCCCGTTCATTATCGGCTTTCTGGTGTTTATGCTGATGCCTTTGATCCAGTCGCTGCAGTTTTCCCTGAACAAGGTGACCCTGATTCCCGGCCAGGGCTATACGCTGTCCTGGAACAATTTCTACAATTACCAATACGCCTTCGGCATTGATGCCACCTTCACCCAGAACCTGCTGGACGAGAGCGGCAAGATGGTCATCAATACCATCGCCACCCTGGTGCTGAGCTTCGTGGTGGCGGTCATTCTGAACCAGGATTTCAAGGGCAGAACCCTGGCCCGGGCCATTTTCTTCCTGCCGGTGATTCTGTCCTCCGGCGTGCTGGCGGGCATTGAACAGACCAGCCAGAGCTTCAACATGCTCAGCGCGGTATCGGAGGAGGCGGCCAACGCTTCCGGGGTGAACCTGTCCGCTTCGCTGCAGAGTCTGCTGTCGGTTTCCGGCGTGGGCAGCGGCGTATTCCAGATCGTGTTTGACATGATCGACGCCATCTATGACATCGTGATGGCCAGCGGAATCCAGATCATCGTGTTTCTGACCGGGCTGACGGCGATCTCCCCTTCGCTGTACGAGGCGGCCAATGTGGAAGGCTGCACCGCCTGGGAGGCCTTCTGGAAGATCACCTTCCCGATCATGAGCCCCCTGCTGCTGGTGAATACCATTTATACGATCATTGACTTCTTCATGAAGAGCAGCAACAGCGTGATGGAGCATATCAACACGATCCAGCTCAACGCGCAGTACGGAGAGGCGTCCGCCCAGAGCTGGGTGTACTTCGGCGTGGCGCTGGTGTTCATCGGAATCAGCTCCTTCATCATTTCCAAGGGGGTGAGCAGCAGTGAAAACTGACGCCAACGTATCCAGAAACAGGAAGAGCGGCGGCTACCTGCTGAAGAGCAGGCTGCGGAAGGGCGCGGTTTCCGTGATCCGGGGGCTGCTTCTGTTCGGCCTCTGCTTCATGATCATTCAGCCAATCCTCTCCCGAATCGGAATCAGCCTGATGACGGAAAGCGACCTGTATGACTCCACGATCGTACTGCTCCCCCGGCATGTGACGCTGGAAAACTACAAGATCGTATTTGATCTGACCAGCTTTCTGAGGAAGGATTTCCCGTATCTGGACTCCATGCTGAACACGCTGTGGGTTTCCCTGGTGGTGAGCCTGCTGCAGGTGGTCGCCTGCACGCTGGTGGGCTACGGATTCGCGCGGTACAATTTCCCGCTGAAGAAATTCTGGTTCGGCTGCGTGATCGCGGTGATCATCATCCCGCCCCAGACCATCTCCATCGCCCTGTACGCGAACTTCAACGCCTTTGATCCCTTCGGCCTCTTTACGGCGCTGACGGGGAAGCCGCTGAACATGCTGAACAGCACGGTTCCCTATATGCTGATGAGCCTGACCTGCATGGGACTGAAGGACGGACTGTACATCTACATGCTGCGGACCTATTTCCAGGGGATTCCGAAATCCCTGGAGGAGGCGGCCTTTGTGGACGGCTGCTCCACCATGCACACCTTTGTGCGGATCATGCTGCCGGACGCGGTTCCCACCATTGCCAGCTGCTTCCTGTTCTCCTTTGTGTGGCAGTGGACGGATCTGTTCTATACCCGGAACTTCTTCAAGTCCATCAACATGTATTCCACGAAGCTGCAGGGGATGACGTCCCAGATGACCCGGTACTTTTCCCAGGGCACAAACTCGTCCGTGATTGTGGCGCAGGCCCGGGAACAGCAGCTGCTGAACATCGGCGTGCTGATCTGCATCATTCCGCTGATCATCCTGTATGTTTTCACCCAGAAAACTTTTGTCCAGAGTATTGCAATGTCCGGTTCAAAAGAATAAAATAGTTCTGCACAAAAAGTGCGATTCAATACGGCTTTACATGCTCCAGGGGAGCGTGTATAGATATTAAAAAGGAGGTATACCTCATGAAGAAACTTGTTTCTCTGCTGCTGGCCCTGATGCTGGTGATGCTGTGCACTGCGTCTCTGGCGGAAGACTACCCCGAAGTTGTCGAAGGCATCGATTTCGGCGGCGCGACCCTGTACATCAACCCCTACTGGGAGCAGCCCCCGCGCTCTGAAGAGCCCACCGAGGAGCAGGAACTCCAGTATGCCTATGAAGACTGGCTGATGGAAAAGTTCAATGTCAAGGTTGAGTACGCCAAGCTCGGCGACTGGGGCGATGCTCAGGTTGAAGAAGTACAGAACATCGTTTCCACCGGCGACACGAGCGCCCTGCGCGTGATTCTGATGCCTCCGGGATTTGTCGGAACCCCCATGTCCCAGGGCTGGTTCGCCGACTGGGCCAACAACGACCTGATCGATCTGAAGGACACGGAACTGTGGAACACCGGTATCGTTGACTTTATGACCATGGGCGACAAGGTTCTGGGCGTGGCCACCGGCAATCCCGAACCCCGTCAGTGCCTGTTCTTCAACAAGAAGGTGCTGGAAGACGCCGGCATCGACTGGAACACCATCTATGACATGCAGAGAGACGGCACCTGGACCTGGGATGCCTTCGAAAAGCTGTGTGCTCAGCTGACCAAGGACACCGACGCGAACGGCGTGAACGATATCTACGGCCTGACCGGCAACAACAATGACCTGTGGATGGCTGCCGTGTTCGGAAACAACGGCTCCTTCTTCGATTTCGATGAAAACAACAAGCTGGTTGTGACCGCGGGCAGCGACAATGTGACCGAGGCGCTGACCTGGGCTTCCAACCTGTGGAACAACTACGCCCGCGGACCTCTGGAAGGCGAGAACTGGGACTACTTCAAGGAAGTGTTCAAGTCCGGCAACTGCGGCTTCTACATCTATCAGACCTACGGCGGATACAACGAGAACGCCGAGCTGGCCGACATGGAAGATCCGTGGGGCTGCGTGGCCTTCCCGAAGGCGCCCAAGGGAGACGACTACTACTACGTGATCAGCGACAACGTGGCTGTTGTGCCCAACATCTATGACGAGCAGACCACCAAGAACATCGAGTATTTCTACTCCCTGTTCATGAGCACCGCCCCCGGAATCGACAAGGATGTTGCCTGGATCGGCCAGAAGTACAACATCTGCTCCGACGAGCGCGCGGTGGACGAGACCTACGCGATGCTGCGTGAGCCGCAGCACGGCAAGGGCGACAAGTCCCTGTATCTGGGCGACAACAACAAGATCCTGGGCTCCAACACTTACGGAAACTATCTGTGGGGCATGACCTGGAATACTCCTACCGCTCTGCTGGAAGGCATCAAGCCCACCTGGGATGCGCTGTGCGCGGTGTTCAACGGCGACATGACGCAGGATGACTTCAACAAGATGCTGGAAGAGAAGGCTGCTGCGGAAGCTGCCGCTGCGGAAGCTGCCGCCGCGGAAGCCGCTGCGGAAGAAACCGCCGAGGAAGCTCCCGCTGCCGAATAATCCTGAATCTCCTGACGGGGACCGCTCGAAAGAGCGGCCCCTTTTTTTGAAGGACTCCGAGGACGGATACCTCTGCCGGGGGGATGGACTGAGCAGGATCGGCGCCCCCTCCGGCGGGGATTTTTTATTGTCATTTGGGCCTGCTTTATGGTATAGTACACACTGTATCTGTTCATGCTTTTTTCAGGACGGATACCTGGAGGTGCATCTCATGAAGACGGTGAAACAAATTCTGGCGGCCATGCTTTTCCTGATGGTTCTGACGGGCGCAGCCCTGGCGGCGGACATGTCCCAGGTCCGGGGATACGACAAGGATTCGGAGCAGGAGTATCAGTACCTGCTGATGGGGACGTATCCCTATGAGGAGGATGGAACCGAGGCGCCGCTGCTGTGGCGGATCCTGGGCCGGGAAGAGGATACGATTCACCTGTTTACCGAGTATCTCATCGACGTCCGGCAGGTGTTTGAAGTGGACAACTACAAGGCTGCCAAGGCGCATAAATACCCGAAGGGCGTGACCTTTGAGGAGACGGATCTGTATGCGTGGGTAAACGGGGAGATGACGCAGACCATCCTGAAAAACGAGGACTTCAGCGCCGCGATTGTGGAAGCCGGCGGAGGCAAGTTCCATATCATGGACAACACGGAAATGCGGCGGACGGACTGGGGATTTCCGGACAACACGATGGGCAACACCATTGAGAACCCCGGGGAAGTGATCGCCGTCAACGCCAAGAACCGCAAGGGATGGGGAACTCCCTACGCCAAAGCCGTGAGGCTGTATCCGGACTGGGGCGGAAAGCCCCGGGACAGGCTTTTCCTGTTCAGGGAATACGGAAGCTCCTCGCCCTACTGGAGCGCCAAGATGCGGACGAGCATGTGCGGGATCATCGGCGGAAACGGGCATCTGAGCTGGTCCGGATGCGGGGACGTGCAGAAAGGCGTCCGGCCCGCCCTGGTGCTGGATCTGACGAAGCTGGAGATCACCGGAGGAACCGGTACTCTGGAGGATCCCTGGACCATGAAGGTGAAGGACGGGGCGGAAGCCGGAAGCGGAGAGACGCCCGAAGGGGAAGCCGGGGCTGAAGCGGAAAGCGGAGAGGACGCGGAATCGGAGGGCCGGGAAGCATGAGGAAAAAGTGGCTGGCCCTGGCGCTGTGCTGCCTGGTGGCGCTGGGAAGCGCGGGCCTGTCCCGGGCGGAAGGACCGGACATTATCGGGATGCAGCTGGATCCGGACGCGGAGATCCTGGACCTGGACGCGGCCGGGATCCAGATGACGGACCGGCAGGAGCTGGCGGAGGTTATTGACCGGATGCCGCGCCTGAAGGAGGTCCGGATGTTCTCTTCGCCCATGGCGACGGAGGACATGGAGTGGCTGTTCGACAGATACTATCCGGACATCTTTTTCGGCTTTACCCTGCACATCGGCCCGCATGTGATCCGGACGGACCAGACCGCCTTTTCCACCCTGCATCTGGCGGGGGAAATGAAGGGGGATGAGCGCCATACCTCCGAGGAGCTTTTTCCGCTGAGAATGTGCACCCGGCTGAAGGCGCTGGATCTGGGACATAACTATCTGACGGATCTGAGCCTGCTGAACTGGCTTCCGGATATCGAGGTACTGATCATCAGTCCGAATTACGGCCTGGAGGACATCAGCCCTGTTGCGAACTGTAAAAATCTGGTCTATCTCGAGTGCTTTCATACCCCGATCACGGATCTGAGCCCGCTGGCCGGGCTGACCAAGCTGCGGGATCTGAACCTGACGCGGGACGGCATGGTCCCGGATCTGAGCCCGCTGTATGAGCTGCCCAATCTGGAGCGCTTCTGGTGGGGGCATATGGACAAGATTCCCAATGACCAGAAGAAGATCATGCGGGAAAAGCATAAGGGATGCAAGTTTGTCATGGTTTACGATCCGACGGACGGAGGATGGCGGAACCACTCCCATTACAAGGAACTGCATTCCTTCTTCCGGACGGGAGAATATATTCCCTTCTCCAAGTAAAGGGGAGGGTCCGGAGGAATGCCGGCTCCGGCC
This sequence comes from uncultured Clostridia bacterium, assembly GCA_946542235.1. Lineage (GTDB taxonomy): Bacteria > Bacillota > Clostridia > Christensenellales > Aristaeellaceae > Aristaeella. Next base: position 12,320 of record CAMNKK010000040.1, read on the forward strand.
GGAAAGAACAATCCACTTCAGGACGGAAGATCCTGCGGGACGGAGGATAAAATGAAACGGCTGATTATACTGTTCGCGGCGCTGCTTCTTTTCCTTTCCGCCGCTTCGGCGGAAGAGGGAAAGAATTATACGCTGCCCCTGGATCTGACCCCCGGAATGCCCCTTCTGAAGAGCAATTATCTGAACGGCTGGCATTACAAGGATCCGACGATCGAAATGGCAGCCCGGGAGGAAACGGACGGGGAGAAGCGCTGGTGGGTGGCGGAGGTGGAAATCCGGGACGGATCCCAGCTTCGCACGATGCCGGCCAATTCCTTCAGCTATGCCTCCCACGCGGACGGCTCCCGAATCTCCAGGAGGGCGAACGCGGTGCTTTCCTGCGACGGGGACTTCTGGTGGAGGGATGTGAAGTGGAAGGGCGCTTACGTGCTGCGCCAGGGAGTACTCTATCTCCATGAGCTGACGGGAACCCGGGACGTTCTGCTGATCGACGAGGACGGGGATTTTCACATCATCCATGATGCTACGGACGAAAATGTTCCGCTGCCGGAGGAACCCACAGGACCGGTGATGTACAACGGGAAACAGATCTACAATGGATTCTGCTTCGGACCGACGCTGGTGGAGAACGGGAAAGCCCTGACCATTGAACCGGATGAGCATATTGTGACCGAAAGGACCAGTACGCCCCGCCTGGCGATCTGCCAGATGGGAGAGAAGAAGTACGCCATTGTCGCAACCTACCGCAACTACGGAAATCTGCAGGATTTCGCGTATCTCCTGGAGAACCTGGGGGCAAAGACGGCGTACAATCTGGACGGGGGCGACAGCTCCATGATCTTTACCGGGAACACCATGATCAACCGGAACAGCTCCATCCGGGAAATCGGAGACCTGATTTACTTTGCTTCGGCCTGGCCGGAAGAAGGAGCGCAGTAATGCGTCTGATCATCAATGAGACCGCTGCCTGGATCTGCGTGCTGCTTGGCGCCGGAATCCAGACGGCGGCTTTGGCATGGCGGCTGAAAGAGCAGAATCGACTGAAGGCGGCCCGCGCATGGGCGCTGCTGCTGCCGGCCGCGGCCGGGCTGCTGGCGGCGAAGGGAGGCTTTGAGGCGCTGCAGACGCAGGAAAGCTACGCCCAGTTCCGCTGGTGCTATACCTGCGGGCTGCTGGGAATGATGGCCGGGACAGCGCTGTGCGCACGGATTTCAGGCGTTTCGCCCCTCCGGACGCTGGACGGGACGGCCGTGTCCCTGTGCGCGGCCATGGCCGCGGCCCGGCTGGCCCAAAGATGGCTGGGGGAAACCGGAATGGGTCCCATTCTGGACAGCCCCGGCCTGTTTGCTATGGTGAACGATTGGGATGAACCGGTGCTGGCCACCTTCCTGATTGAGGTTCTGGTCTGTCTGCTGGCCGGGCTGGGGACCTGGCTCTGGAAGAGGAGGAAGGAACGCGCGGAAGGGAATTCCCTCTGCCTCGCGCTTCTCCTGATGATGATTCCGCAGATTCTGACGGAGCAGTTCCGCAGCGGGGAGTATCTCCGCTTCATGATGATGCGGCTGGAGCAGGCGCTGTACGCGCTGGTGTCCCTGGGCGCGCTGATTTACCTCTGCAGGAAGGCGGCTGTTCTCCGGCTGAGAGGATGGAAGAGCTGGCTGCCGGCCGCGGTGTTTACAGCCCTGGCCGGGGTGATCGCGCTGGTTCAGTTCATGCTGGACGGAAAGGTGGCGGACTGTCCCGCGGAAATCTGCTGGACGCTGTACGCCCTGGCGATCGCCGGTATGCTGGCTGCCGGATGGGCTGCGGTACACGGCGCTGAAACGGCTGAAAGGAAAGGAAAAACCGAATGAAGAAATGGAGAAAGGCCCTGATCTTTTCGGGTGTTCTGCTTCTGCTGACCTTCGGCATCGCCGCCATGGCTTCCGCCGCGGGACCGATTCTGCGGTTCTGCTGGGATGTGGACGGAAGGGAGATCTCCATCCTTCCCTTTGAAAAAAAGGAACGGACCTGGGTTCTTTTTGTTCCGGCCGCGCTGAAGGGGAAGGACCCGGTGATCCGGATCGACCAGGATACGGATCTGGTCTGGGGGGATCAGACCATTCCCAACGGCGGGACACTGAAGGTGGAACAGTTTCTGGGACAGCCGGTGACCGCCGCCTTTGCCACGGGACGCCGCATCGGGGAAGTGACGGTGATGATGGGATCAGAAATCCCATCGCTGTTTTTTACCATTGATCCGGATGAGCTGAGGCGGATCAACGCGAACACAAAGCTGACCATCCGGAAGGACGGATCCCTGATCATGCTGAACGGAGACGGATCCATCGGCGCGGAGGATTCGGTGCCCGGATTCAAGACCCGCGGAAACTCCACCTTCTTTGCCGGTAAACGGGCATTTCAGTTCAAGATGGAGCACAAGGCTCCTCTGTGCGGCATGGAAAGGAACAAGACCTGGATTCTGCTGGCCAACTGGTTCGATATTTCCCTGGTTCGGACCCAAATGGTTTTTGATCTGTACCGGGACATGGGAATGAAGTATACGCCGGACTGCCGCCAGGCGGAGCTGTATATCAACGGAAGCTATTACGGCACCTATCTGCTGACGGAGAAAATCCAGATGAAGAAGGGCCGCCTGGAGATTACGGATCTGGAGGAAGCACTGGAGGGGCTGAACGGGGAGGACGCCTATGACGGGGCTGCCTGGAGGAAAGGGCGGGGAAAGATTGTTTCCCGCATGAGGTGGTTCGATATTCAGGAACCGGAGGATATCACCGGCGGATTTCTGCTGGAGATCGAAAAGGAACTGCATTACAGCCAGATGAACGACGTGGCCGGGTTCGTAACGGAAAAGGGCACCTGCGTCGTGATCAAGGAGCCCACCCACGCCGGTCCCCTGGCTGTGGAATACATGGCCAACCTGTTCAACGACTTCCACAGCGCGGTGCTCCGAAAGGACGGAACCAGCAAGGACTCGGGGAAGTACTACGCAAGCTTCATCGACATGAGGTCCTTCGCCCTGAAGATCATCATGGATGAATTCTCCACCAATTACGAGGTACGGGCAGGGAGCCAGTTTCTTTACAAGGATTCGGACCGGGTGAACGGAAAGCTGTATGCCGGCCCGCCCTGGGACTATGACCTGAGCTTTGGAAACAAGGATGACGGCGTACGGAACCCACGGAAGAAGGATTATGTGTTCAACCGCTCCTCCAGTGAGGTCTATCTGCCCCACTGGCTGCTGACCCATGACGATTTCCGGATGATTACCCGCCAGCTGTATGACGAGGTATTCCTGCCGGCGGCGGAAGTGCTGGCGGGGAGAAGGGAACCATCGGAGAAAAGCAGCGTACGTCCGATCCAGGCTTATCAGGACGCGATCCGGGATTCGGCAGCCATGAACTTTACCAGATGGTCGGCCCGGGCGATTCCCGATGTATGGAACAGCAGCGGCCGGTCCTTTGAAGACGCGGGAGCATTCCTGCAGAACTGGATCAGCGAGCGGCTGGATTTGATGACGGAAAGCTGGCTGCTGGAGGAGGATGGAAAATAACCGAATGAAACAGGGGTGGAAACGCATTCTGGCCGGAATCCTGGGAGCAGTCCTGATCCCGGGCCCGGGAGGATTGGCGGAGGAAGAAGAGGAATGGCTCATGCTGGAGGAGGACGGCTCCTCCTGGCCGGAGCTGAACGAGGAGGGCTTTCTCGACAGCGGGGAATACGTGGCGGAGGATCCGGACAACGGCCTCTGGCGATACTGCAGCGAAACGCTGAAAATCGAAATTCTCCGGAAGACGGAAACGAAGCCCGACAAGCTGATCTGGTATGAGGCGGAGGTCTGGAGCCGGAAGGAAACCTTTGGATTCATTACCAACGAGCCGGGAAAGCACTTCAGCAGCGCGGACTGGCCGCCGCTGGTGGCATCCCGGAACGGCGCCGTGCTGGCGATCAACGGCGACTATGCCAGCAACCGGTGGAACAATATGCACTATCCCAAGGAACGGTACAAGGTGGGGATCCTGCTGCGGGACGGGGAGATCATGAGCTCGGAAACCAGAAAATCCGGGAATACATCCTTTCCGAACCTGGATACGCTGGCGATCTATCCGGACGGGAACATGGAGGTGCACGACAGCCGGGAGCTGACAGCGGAGGAATATCTGGAAAAGGGAGCTGTGGACGTGCTGGCTTTCGGCCCCTGGCTGATCCGGGACGGAAACCTTCGCCCGAATCTGAAAAAATTCGCCACCAACAACCGGAATCCGCGCACGGCCCTGGGAATGATCGAGCCGGGGCATTACATCGCGGTGATGGTGGAGGGCCGGCACAGGCAGAGCAAGGGATGTACGCTGGTCCGCCTCGCGGAAATGCTGCAGGAGAGGGGATGCACCCAGGCCTTCAACATGGACGGGGGAGAAACCTCCTGCATCCTGTTCATGGGCAAGCAGATCTGCACCGTCGGGAATGCAAGCAGCCATAAGGGGTACGCCCGGAAGGAACCCGAATTCCTGGCTATCGGAACCTCCGCGCTGGTGGAAGGCTATCAGCCGGAGTAAGCCGGAATTCATCAGAAATGAAAACGGACCCGCGATGATTCGCGGGTCCGCTTTTTTCCGGAGGATTATTTCGGGGAATCAGTTCTGCTTCTCCATGGAGATCGTGGTATCGCCTTCCACCACCAGCTTGAAGGAGGCCTGATCCTTGTACTGTCCTTCACTGCCGTTGATGGAATAACCCTTGTGGATCATGCCGCCGCTGGCAACCACGGTAATGGTGGAGCCGGCGGGAACCTGACCGGAGGCGGCGAAGGAATTGTGCCAGCCGCTGAAACGGCAGTTCTCGCAGGTAATATTGACCAGGGAAGATTCATCCACGGGCTCTTCTTCCTGCTGGGCTCTGGCGGAACCGGGTTTGCTGACCTTGGCCTTGACGGTGGCGCTGGTGGTCCACCCGCGAACGCTCATACCGGTAACTTCCCCTTCCGGAGTCAGCCGGATGGAACCCAGCGTAATGTACTGAATCGTGCCTTCCGTTCCTTCGGGCAGCTTGACATAGAAGTTGGCCTCGCCGTCCGCAAAGGTCAGCTCCTTCTGCGCATCGCCGATGATATTGCCCTTCCGGTCCAGCTCATACAGCTCCACCTTGGAGGCTTTGATG
>CAMNKK010000041.1 GCA_946542235.1 uncultured Clostridia bacterium
CCTTCCCAGACGGGTTCCTCCCGTCCCATGAACACCCATTCCTCCGGTTCCTCCGCTTCAGGTTCCGGAAGCCGCAGCGGCGGGGGCGGAAGCAAGTTCCTGCTGATCATTATTGCCGCAGTGCTTCTGCTGGGCGGCGGAAAGCTGTCCGGCCTTCTGGGAGGGGGCGATACCTCCTCTCCCCTGGACTCCCTTCCGTTGGGATCCACTTCCACCCAGACCGGTACATCTTCCTATTCCGGTTCTTCCTCCCAGGGCAGTACCTCCTATTCAGGCTCTTCCTCCGGAACTCAGGGGTCTTCCGCGCTTGACGCAATGGGAAATCTTCTTTCCGGCTCCGGCTCCGGTTCCGGCTCCTCCGGGCTGACGGATCTGCTCAGCTCCTTTCTGGGCTCCAGCAGCTCTTCCGTTTATGACTTTACCGGGGATCCCCTTTCTCTGTTGACAGGCGGCTCCTCTTCCGGGTTCTCCTCCGCAGGCTATTCAGCCTCCGCTCCGGCTTCCGGAGCCTCGGCCATCTCATCCTCCGCTGCCGGCGGCAGCGTTTCCGCTCCGGACACCTCCGTCTCCCCGAAGGCCAGGGCAAAATATACCACGATCTACGGAAACCAGAAGGATGAGGTCACCATTCTCGTCTATCTCTGCGGCACCGATCTGGAAAGCCAGAACGGCATGGGCACCTCCGATCTGAAGGAGATGGCCGCCGCCTCCCTGGGAAAGAATATCAATCTGATCGTCTACACCGGCGGCTGCCGGCGCTGGCGCAACAATGTCGTCTCCAGTTCGGTCAACCAGATTTATCAGATTCAGGACGGCAAGCTCTACTGCCTGGAGAAGGATCTGGGCTCCGCGTCCATGACCAGCCCGAAGACGCTTGCCTCCTTTATCACCTACGGCGCACAGCATTTCCCCGCCAACCGGATGTGCCTCATCTTCTGGGATCATGGCGGCGGCTCCGCCACGGGCTACGGCTATGACGAAAAGTATTCCTCCAGCGGATCCATGTCCCTGGCCGGAATCAACACCGCCCTGAAATCCGCCGGGCAGAAGTTTGACTTTATCGGCTTTGACGCCTGTCTGATGGCCACAGTGGAAAACGGCCTGATGCTCAGCCAGTATGCGGATTACATGATCGCCAGCGAGGAAACCGAGCCCGGCGTGGGCTGGTATTACACCAACTGGCTGTCCCGCCTGGGCAGCAATCCGGGCATGCCTACGGTGGAAATCGGCAAGCTCATCGCGGATGACTTTGTGGCGGTCTGCAATCAGAAATGCCGGGGTCAGGGAACCACCCTGTCCGTGGTGGATCTGGCAGAGCTGCAGGCCACCGTACCTTCCCGGCTGACCTCCTTCAGCAAGGCCACCAACCAGCTGATCCAGAATCAGGATTACAAAACCGTCGCCACCGCCCGGAGCAAGACCCGGGAGTTTGCCCAGAGCACCCGCATCGACCAGATTGACCTGGTGCATTTCGCGAAGAATCTGGCCACGAAGGACGGCACCGCCCTGGCAGAGGCCCTGCAGTCCGCGGTCAAGTACAACCGCACCGGCGGAGGCATCAGCAACGCCTACGGTCTCAGCATCTATTTCCCCTACAAGCGGGCCAGCAAGGTTCCCCAGATGGTTTCCACCTATCAGGCCATCGGCATGGATGCGGAATACGCCAGATGCATTCAGGAATTTGCCAGTCTGGAGCTGAGCGGCCAGGCCGCGGCGGGAACCTCCCTCTCCGGCTATGCCGATCAGTTCGGCGCATCTTCCGGTCTCTTTGACAGTCTGCTGGGCAATTACGCCTCCGGCAGCCTGCCCGGCGGTATTCCCTCCTCCGCGGGAGACATGACGGACCTGCTGGGCGGTCTCTTCGGCGGCTCCTACGGCGGAGGTTCCTCCTTCGGCGGCTCCGCCGGAGATCTGCTGAGCATCTTCTCCGGCCGCAGTCTCACTGCCGGCCAGGTCGCCGACTACCTCAGCGAGCACCATCTTGATGTTTCCGCGCTCGTCTGGTCCGGAGACCGGATCACCCTTTCCTCCGCCCAGTGGGGCGAAGTGGAAAGCCTCGGGCGAAACGTCTTCGTGGATGACGGTGCCGGGTATATCGATCTGGGAGTCGATACGGAGTTCACCCTGGAAGGCGGCGCGCTGGTGGATCAGTTCGACGGCACCTGGATCTCTGTGGATGGTCAGCCCATCGCCTATTACAGTCTCGGCACGGAGGATGACGGCGAGAACTATGCCATCACCGGCTATTCTCCCGCCCTGCTGAACGGCGTCCGCGTCAACCTGATGCTGCTCTTCGACAATGAGCATCCCTACGGTGTTATCTCCGGCGCTCAGCCGGTGTACGCCTCCGGGGAGACGGATGCCCTGGCCAAAAACCTGATTCAGATCGGCCGGGGCGACCGGCTGCAGTTCCTCTGTGAATATTATGACTATGAAGGGAACTATCAGGACAGCTATTATCTGGGCCGCCCGGTGATTCTCGGCGACGAGGTTGAAATCGCCAATACCCCCATCGGCAGCCTTCCCTGCCGGGTAACCTACTGCTTCACGGATTATTATCAGCAGCGGTACTGGACCCCCGCCCGGATCTACGGCACCTGATTATCCCGCGCTTTCATGCGCCCGCCCGGAACCCTTTGGGGATACGGAAGGGGCTGCGTCCCTTGATCTGCAAAACCGGATCATGGGGAAGCAGCCCCTTTTTCCATGTCTGTCCGTCAAGCCTGGCGGTCCGGGCTGTTTCGGTATTCCCCCGGCGTACGGCCGGTAATTTTCTTGAAGGTTTTCGAAAAATGCGCCACATCGGAAAATCCCGACTCAAAGGCGGCATCACTGATCCGTTTTGACGGATCTGAGAGCTGTTTCTTCGCCTGTTCCACCCGCATCCGGCTGAGCAGGTCCAGAAACCCCATCCCGGTTTCACGGTTAATCAGCTTGGACAGATGCCACTGGCTCACAAACACCTGGCCGGCCACATCCTCCAGCGTAATATGCTCCGTGCAGTGCTCCCGCATCCAGCTCAGCGCGTTCTCCACCACATATCCGTGGGCAGCCTGCTCCTCCGGAGACTCTGCCGGCGTCCGCATTCCCCGCAGTTCATCCAGCCGCCGGACCATTTCCTTCACGGCTTCCCGGAGCTCCTCCAGGTCACTGGGCTTGAGCAGATATCTGCAAACCCCGAGGCGGATGGCCTGCCGCGCGTATTCGAAATCCCGGAATGCGGTCAGTACTGTCATCTGCATCCCCGGGTATTCGCTGCGGATCGCCGCGGCCATGGTCAGTCCGTCCATGTTGGGCATACGGATGTCGGTCAGCAGGATATCCGGATGCTTCTCCCGGATCAGTCTCAGACCCTCCTGACCGTCCACCGCCGTGCCGATGACCTCGCAGTTCATTTCCTGCCAGGGCAGGATGGACTGCAGGCCCCGGAGAATCAGCCGGTCGTCATCCACAAGCAGTACCCTGTACACCTGTTTTCCCCCCTAAGGCTGGAAGGGATGCATCTGCATGACCCTCCGCCAGCATTCCTCCGGCGTCATTCGCCCTTCGGCCACCGCCGGCACGCACTCCATCAGCCAGACCTCCCGGGCTGCGGCGTTCATCGCGTCCTGGATCGGGCTAAGCATCCGGTGGTCAGACCCGATCAGCTCCGCGGCGGAGCGCTGCATGCGGCCGGTCAGGCTGCCGCCGGACAGTTTCGCCCGACTCTCCTCGCTGGTCAGCCAGGCCAGCAGCGCTACGGCTTCCTCCCGCACCGCCGGCTGCTCGTAGGCTCTGCGGGTCAGATAGAACCCCATGGAAACCCCGCCGATATAGGAAACTCCGGCCGGATCCGTTTCCTTCCGGGGCGCAGGCAGCACCGCCGTCCTGTTCATTTCCTTTTCCGTCATCCGGTGGGCAAACCAGACTCCGTCCACCCGCATGGCCGCCTTTCCGTCGAGAAACATCTCACTGGCGGCGGAGTCATCGACCAGAGCGGCATTCTCCGGAAACGCGCCCTCCTCATACAGCTCCCGCAGCAGTGCCATCCCCTGGAGCCAGGATGCCGGAACCTCCTCGAAGGAGACAGGCCTCGCCTGCTGTTCCTCCGCGGTGGCACAGGCCTGGATGACCATTTCCGCCAGATAGTGCGGAGCTTCGGTCAGCGAAACGGAAATGGGCACGACACCTCTGCTTCTGAAGGATCGAACCGCCTCCAGCAGCTGATCCCAGGATTCCGGCAGGGGGATTCCCTCCTGCGCAAACAGCTCCGTATTCACCATCAGCCCTTCCCAGAACGGGCGGACCGGCACCGCATATACCTGCCCGTCCGGCTCCCGCAGCGCCTCGCTGACCGGCAGGTGAAGCTCCGGATACTCCCGGTTCAGCTGCTCGATGGAGATCACGCGGCTGAGAATCGGGGCGGAATCCGCGCCCTTCGCAAAGAAAAAAAGCACGTCCGGCTCGTTGCCGGCGGCAAAATCGTTCAGAATGCTCTGCTTCCAGCTCTCATTGCTCGCGCTGGAATGATCCGAAATCACGCATCCGTGCGCTGTTTCAAAGGTTTCCAGCAGGTTGGCATAGGTCACGGCGGATTCATCCTCCCCCGCAAAGCTGGAAGCGGTATACAGGGTCACCGCCCCGGCGCCGGCAGGGCAGCCCGCCGCCAGAAAGGCCGCCGCCGCGGCGGAGAATATGCGCCGGAGAAGCCTTCTGTTTCCGTTCGGCCGGTTCTCCGCGTTCCGGCGGATCAAAGTCTGAAACAGTTTTTCCATACTCCGTTTCATGACGGCTCTCCCTCCTCTCTGTTGATGGGAATCCGCAATCTGATGATGGTTTTCTCCCCTTCTGTCACCGCTTCCATCAGGGCCTCACCCCGGTAGATCAGCCGCAGCCGGCCGGCAATATTGCTGAGACCCACATGGTTCCCTGCCATCTCTCCGTTCAGCGCCGCGTCGATCCGCTGCCTGTCCTCCGGGCGGATCGGCCTGCCCGTGTTGGCCACCTCCATCTGCAATGCGCCGCCCGTTTCCCGGACGGTGACAGAAATCTCCCCTCCTCCTGCCGGCGCAATGCCGTGCTCCACGGCATTCTCCAGCACCGGCTGCAGCGTCAGCAGCGGTACCCGGCAGTCCATCAGCTTTTCCTCCGTTTCCATCCGCAGGCTCAGACGGTCGCCGAAGCGTTCCCGTACAAAGCAGATATAGGCCTCCGCGACCTTCATCTCCTCCCCCAGCGTCACCAGCCTTTTTTCCCGGCTGGCCATGCTGGCGTTCAGCAGCACGCTCAGCGCGCTGACCATCCTGCTGACATTTTCGGATCCGTCGATCCGCGCCTGCCAGTTGATATCCTCCAGGGCATTGTTGATGAAGTGCGGGTTGATTCTGCTCTGCAGCGCCTGGATCTGCGCGTCCCTCAGGGCAATTTCCTCCTTGTAGTTCCGATCCACCAGCTCCTTCAGGTGCGTGCTCATCCGGGAGAAGGTCCGTCCCAGCGCTCCGAGCTCATCCTCCCCCTTCATGGGCACCGTAACCCCGAATTCGCCCTGTTCAATCCGCCGTGACGCGTCCATCAGCCGGGAAACGGGACGGGTAAAGCGCCTGTGAATGTAGGCCGCAATCAGGATCAGGAACGGGATCAGCAGCAGGTACAGCCCGATCAGCAGCCTTCGGAACTGCCGCACCCGGCCGAACACCTCGTCCCGGGGAATGGTCAGCTGCCAGGTCATCGTCCAGTCCCGGTTGTCCGAGGTTTCCGTCAGCACCAGTGTTTCCCCGCCGCCATCCGTCAGCTTTTCCCCGGTAATCTCCAGGGCGGCCGTATCCGCGCCGATGACCAGCTTCTGGGTGCCGTGCCATTGCTCCGCCGTCTTCTCCAGCGGCGCCTGCAGGCGTTCCCCGTCAATCTCCAGCACCAGCAGCCCGAAGGGCTGCATGCGGGTATCCAGCAGGTTCCGGACCAGATACAGATGTCCCTGGACGGGCCGGAGCAGGCATCGGCTGTCCATCTCTCCGCGCAGGAGGAGAATCTCCTCCTCCGCCAGCGCCCGGTACGCGGCGGCAGCTTCCGCGCCGTTCCGGTCATAGAGCATCAGCCCGGAGGCGCCGTCCGGCACATAGACAGCGCACCGGCAAAGCGGCTCCCGGCCGTATCTGCGCTCCAGATAGTTTCGGGAAAGGCGGACAAATTCCGCGTCACTCATCGTACCCCGATCCCGCTCCGTCCAGACGCTGAGCAGTTCACCGTCATAGGTTGCTTCCCGGGACAGGGTGATGAGGCTGTCCATGCTGTCCGAAACCTGGGTCCAGGCGTCATCCGCATCGTCCGTCAGAGCGTCCTGCGCCATACTCTGCAGGCTGGGCAGCAGCGTCATAATGAAATGCGTCAGGATCAGCGTCGGCACCAGCCAGGCCAGAATGACCGTAACGATCATCTGCGTCCGCAGGGAATGCAGGCGGCTTTTCTTCTCTCCGGCCATGCTGCGCCTCCCTTTCATGCGATTCCGATAAATGCTTCCATTGTGTCCGCCAGTCTGCTTGCTTCCCCTTCATCCTCTCCCTCCGCGAACACGCGGATTCTGGGTTCTGTGCCGGAAAAGCGGGCGATTACCCAGGCATCCCGGTCAAAGTATACCTTGCATCCGTCTTCATAGCTCACATGGTCCACGGTCCGGCCGAAGTCCGGGAGCTTCTTTTCCTGCATCAGCAGCGTCTGGATGCCGGCCTTTCCTTCCTCCGTCAGGGCATAGTCCCGTTCCGTCATGACGCATTGGCCGTACTTCCCATATAAATCCTGCACCAGTCCGGAAAGGGGCTTTCCCGTCTTGCTGATCATCTCTACCAGCAGGCTTGCGGCATAGAGTCCGTCTTTTCCGAGGATATGCCCCCGCACGGTCAGGCCTCCGGAGGATTCGCCGCCGATAACCGCGTCATGCGCTTCCATGCCGGCGGAAATGTACTTGAATCCGACCGGCACCTCGATGCATTCCTGGCCCCAGTGCTTTGCGATCCGGTCCAGCAGATGGGATGTCGCGATATTCCGCACCACAGGTCCGCGCCATCCGCGATATTCGAGCAGGTAGCTGTACAGCAGGGCCAGAATTTCATTGGCGCTGACATACCGGCCCTTCTCGTCTATGACCCCCAGCCGGTCCGCGTCGCCGTCCGTGGCGATGCCCAGGTCGGCATTATGCTCCCGAACCGCCATTTGCAGATCCGCCAGGGTGTCCGGGTTCGGTGCGGGCAGATGCCGGCCGAAGAAGGCATCATGCCGGTCATTGATCACATCCAGATCGCACCGGGCGGTGTACAGGATGGTCTGCAGTCCGGTCAGGCTGACACCGAACATGGGATCCAGCACAATCCTCGGCCGGCGGCGGCGGATGGCCTCCATGTCAATCTGCGCCATGATGGAGTCCAGATAGTCATCCCGCGGATCGATGAACCGGATCTTGCCCTCCTGCAGCGCCTGCTCAAAGGGAATGTCCCGGATTTCCTCCGGATCCAGGCTGTTGGCCGCCGCGGCAATCCCATCCGTAAAGCCGATGTCCGCATCCCGGCCGCCCCGGGTGAACAGCTTGATCCCGTTGTAGATGGCCGGGTTATGGCTCGCTGTCACCATGGCGCCGTAGGGCAGGTCCATCTTCCTGACTGTGAACATCACCAGCGGCGTCGGACAGGACAGGTTTACAAACCGGACGAAAACCCCTTCTCCCGCCATCACTTCCGAAAACCAGATGGCGGATTCCCGGCTCAGGAAGCGCCGGTCGTATCCGATGCAGATGCCCTGTTCCGCACTGTTCTCCTGCTTCATCCTCCGGGCCAGGGCCGCTGCCACGATCCGGATATTTGCCCGGGTAAACTGATCTCCAATTACGGCTCTCCATCCGCCTGTTCCGAAATGAACCATGCTGCTGCTCCTCTCATTTCTTTCTCGCTGTCCCGTTCTGCGCCGTCACGTCTTTTTTCCCATCACTGCCCGCACCAGGTGCGTTCCGCCCGCAAAGGCGGGAATATGATCCGCCGCCTTTCCGTCCACCTCCAGCCTCACGATTCCCTTTTCCACATGAGCCGGATTCTCCACCGTGATCCGATATTCCGCACCGCGCCATCTCCTGACTGCCGTAAATCCGTCCCATGCCGCAGGAATGCAGGGATCCACCGTCAGAGAGCGGAATTCCGGCCGAATTCCAAGCATGTACCGCGTGGCGGCGTAGTAAGCCCATCCTGCGGATCCGGTCATAAAGGGATGCCTCGCCCGGCCGAAGGCAGTATGGTCCCGCCCCATGATAAACTGACAGTAGGTATAGGGTTCCGCCTGCCGGATCTCCATTCGGTCGTTCTGGTTTTCCGGCAGCAGCGCGTCGTAGTACTTCATCGCACGGGATCCGTTTCCCATCCTGCATTCCGCTGCCCAGGCCCAGGGGTTCGGATGGCTGAAGATAGCTCCGTTTTCCTTGATGCCGGGATAAACCCGGGAAATAAACCCGACGCCGTCGTCCCGCTTCGTGAAGGAGGGCGCGTTCAGCAGCAGCCCCCAGGGCGTGTAGAGCCATTCCTCCACCGCGTCCAGGATTGATTTCGCCTGCTCCGGCTCCGCCGTCCCGGAAATCACGGACCAGGCCGCGCTTTCCAGATGCATCTTTCCCTCTTCTGCCCGCTGGCTGCCAATGGGCCGTCCGTCCGCGGTATATCCCCGCAGGAACCATTTTCCGTCCCACAGTTCCCGCTGGCAGGTTTCCTTCATCCGTGCCATCATTGGCTGATACTTTTCTTCATCCTGTCTCCGTCCCAGGTTCCGGGCCGCGTCCAGAAAGTGCTCCGTAGCCCACACCAGCAGAAAAGCCACCATGGCACTCTCCCCGCCCCCCAGGTTCAGGCAGTCGTTCCAGTCCGCCCGGAGACCTCTGGTCACGCCGTGGCTCCCCACCTGCGCATAGGAGAAGTCCAGTCCCCGCTTCATATGCTCCCAGACCGTCTCCTCCCCGCCGTCCGCGAAAGGAACCTTTTCATCCAGGAATTCTGTCTCTCCGGTTTCCCGGACGTATTCCACGATGGCCGGAATCAGCCACAGATGATCGTCGGCGCAGGCGTCCGCAATCCCGTGAATCCGGCTCCGGCTGAAGGTCGGCACCACTGTCGGCGACTTGCTGTCCTGCACTTCCGTCCGCTCCTCGAACCAGGCCGGGTCGAACAGGTGCAGCCCGTATCCGGCGCTGACCTGGCCGTGCAGCAGCTGCATCAGGCGCATTTTACATCCCTCCGGCTCCGCGCCGGGAATGCACATGGCATCCTGCGCAGTATCCCTGTATCCGAGTCCCGTGCGTCCGCCCACCTCGATGAAGGAGGAGAAGCGGGAAAACAGCACGTTGATCTCCGCCTGATACAGATTCCAGATATTCAGGCTGCGCTCCATATTCCCGTGAGGCACGGTCACCTGCAGGCTTCCCAGCTTTTCATCCCAGAAGCGCCGCAGCTCCGCCATGGCCCGGTCGCATGCTTCAAAACCATATCTTTCCCGCGCGGCGGCGGCGGCCTGCCCATCGCCCCGGCCCAGGAAAAAAAGGATTCTCTTCTCTTCTCCGGGCTGCAGGCAAATCGTCCGCCGGAGAGCGCCGACGGGGTTTCCTCCCAGCTCTGTGGTTCCCTTCAGCTCGCCCCGTTCGACGCCCAGCGGGTTTCTCTCCGTCCGGTAGGGGCCGATAAAGGCATCCCGGGTTCCCTCATAGCCGTCGGCCGGCTGATCCGTGGTGAAGAACTCGAATTCCCCGTCCTCATAGTGCAGATCGCACACCACGGCATTCCTGTCCCACAGGGAACCTGCGCAGTAGAGGCTCATCTGGAAGTTCTGGTTGTCAAACTCAATATGGTGGAAAGAAAACTCCACATATCCGTATACGCTGATGGTCCGCGTTTTCCTGCTGACGTTTTTTACCCGGACGTCCATGATCTCCACCGGATCTGTCGCCGGCTCCTTTTCCCGGGGAATGAACAGCGTCTGGGAGGCCTCAATTCCATGCCGGGCTGCCTCAAAGACGGAATAGCTCAGCCCGTGCCGGCAGCGGTATCCGGAGGGATCATCCCCGCCCGCAGGCTGCCAGCTGACAGACCAGTAGCTGCCATCCTCCTCGTCCCGCAGATAGACCCAGTGCCCGGGGCCGTCCGTGGGCAGGCTGTTGGGCCGGAACCTGGTAATCCGTCCATACTCCGGTGTATCCAGCCAGCAGTATCCGCCGGCCTGATGGCTGATTACCGCGCCCATCCGCTGGGTTCCCAGATAGTTGGTCATGGGCTGGGGGCAGCTCACGTCCTCTATCACGTATTCCCGGCGTACATCGTCAAAGCTTCCGTAACGCATGACCTGTTCCTCCCGCATTCATCTGTCGTCTTCCCTGTTATTGTACCCGGAATCCGGGCTTTGCGCAATTGCTGAAATTGGTCTCCTTTGTTGCTTCTTGGCGCAGCTTTCAAAAATGCTGCCGCGGGTTTCCCCGCGGCAGCCTGCCGAATTTGTTTTTCCTTTCCTGATTATTCGCCCAGGAAAGCCTCCAGCTGCGCGTTGGCTTCCGCCAGATAGGCTTCCATACCGGCGCCGTTCAGCGCTTCCAGGAAGGCGGGCAGTTCGGTTTCCGGATCCACCGCGCCGCAGTCCAGCGCCAGGGAATACTGGGCGGCTACGTTGGACAGCGCTGCCATCTCGTTGGCCACGGGTTCATTATTGAAAATGTAGCCCAGCACCGGCACAGCCTTGCCGGAAGCGTAGAATTCCTTGAAGGCCTCCCGGAATCCCTTGCCCTCCGCCTGGGTGTCGGGCAGCAGGGTTACATTGCCCATGCCGTTGGTCCAGGGGGTGTAGTTGGCGCGCTCCTCGGTGAAGACCAGCAGGCCGTCTTCATCCAGTGTGTAGTGCACACCTTCCACGCCGTAGTTCATCAGGGTCATCAGGTAGGGATCGCTGTTCAGCAGGGCCAGGAATCTGAAGCTTTCTTCCGGATGCTGGGAGGCGCTGCTCACAGCCATCATGGCGCCCTGGGAAACGGTGGTGTCCACATAGGGCTCCGTGCAGGGCAGGAACTGTACCTCCACACCGCGGGCGATGACTTCCGCGCTGTACTCATAGCCGTAGGCATAGCTCTGGGTTCCGATCAGGTAGGCGGCTTCCTTCTGGGCATTCGTACGGGTATCGTTGGAGGTTTCCGCCACGGCCAGCGCGGGATTGATGTATCCGGCCAGATAGTATTCACGCATCTGCTTCGTGAAGGCCGCGTATTCGTCGGTGGCAAACTTGTTCAGCAGCACATTGCCGTATTTTGCGTCCGCCTTGCTCACATCGGCGGGATCCAGGTAGTAGCTCAGCAGGTTCACGCTGCCGCTGTCTCCGGTGACGATGATGGTATTGGTCACCATGCGCTCCGCCACAGCCGGCTCCACCAGGAAGGGATAGAAGCTGTCGCCCTTGACTTCCTTGGCCTTGGCAAAGATTTCTCCCCATCCGAAGAAGCCCAGCCTCTGCACATCCTCCACGGTGTATCCCAGCTCCTTCAGCAGGGTCACGTTGATGTCCCAGGTGTTCTGGGTGGCCGTGTCCTTAAAGCCGTTCACAGCGTAAATATGCTTTTCGCCTTCGGGGCCCTCCACGGTGGCAGCCTGCATCAGTGCCTCGGGCAGCGCGGCCTTCAGGGCATCGCCGAATTCGGGATCCTTGTCAAAGTACTCGTCCAGCGGTTCGAAGAAGCCGTTCTTCGCATAGGTGTTGAACTCGTCCGCGGACCAGCTGCAGGTGAACAGCATATCCACTTCGCTGTCGCCGGTGGCCAGCGCGTTGGTCGCCTTCTCATCGAAGTCACCCCAGGTGCCCCAGATTACTTCCAGCTTTGCGCCGACCTTATCGGCAATGTACTCATTGACCTTTTCCAGCACCGCGGAATCATCCGTGACGTTGGAGCCGTGGAACATGATGGTGATCGTGGGCAGTTCGTCAGCATGGGCGAAGCCGCACAGGCCCAGGGCCAGAGCCAGGGACAGAACCAGACACAGGAAACGCTTCATGAAAATGTACCTCCTTTAAGTTCAGGTAATGGAATGATATATGCAGAGGGCTCTCCCTCCGGGAAACTGTTTCATCCCTTCACGGACCCCACCGTCAGTCCGGCCACCACATACCGCTGGAAGAAGGGATAGGCGCAGGCAATCGGTACTACAATGAACACCACCAGGGCCATCTTCAGCGTTTGAGAGGGAAGCTGGGCTGCGGCCCGCGATGCATCCGCCCCGATCATGGCGGAGTTCTTGGCCAGGAAGTCCGCGTTGCGCTGCATCCGCATCAGCAGATACTGCAGCGGGATGATGTTCATGTTCTTGTTGATGTACAGCAGGCTCAGAAACCATTCGTTCCAGTATCCCAGAGCCACCAGCAGCGAAATCGTCGCGATGCCCGGCGTCACGATGGGAAAGACAATCCGGAACAGTGTCCGGTATTCCCCGCTGCCGTCAATGGTCGCGGCTTCAATCAGCTCCATCGGCACGGAGGTCTGGAAGAACGTTCTCATGATGATGACGTTGAAGGGGCTGAAGAGCATCGGCACGATCAGCGCCGCGTAGTTGTCGCTGAGTCCCAGCACGCTCTTGCAGATTACGAAGGTGGGCACCAGTCCCCCGCCGAAGATCATGGTAAAGAAGCTGAGGAAGTTGAAGAAGTTCCGTCTGCTGTAATCCTTCCGGAACAGGGGATAGGCATACAGGAAGGTGATCAGCACGCTCAGGGCCGTTCCGACAGCTGTGATCAGGAAGCTGTTGAAATAGCTCCGCCAGAGCTGGTCCCCCAGCCGGAAGGTATACTGATAGGCCTGGGTGCTCCAGCTCAGGGGACGAAAGCTGTATCCGATCTGCCGGATGCTCTCCTCGCTGGTAAAGCTGATGATGATCACAAACAGGAACGGGACAATACACAGCAGGGCGAAAAGCCCCAGCGCAATGTGGAAAGCCGCCTGCGTCCCCGCTCCGAAGCGGTTCAGGGAGGCCGTCCGTCCCCGGATCCTCTTCCCGGCTGCTGTCGTCACTTGTGTCCCCTCCTTGTTTCCGTCCTTCCCGATCTCTTCCGGGGTCTGTCCATGCCGTTTTCAGAACAGGCTGCTTTCCGGATCAATTTTCCGCACGATGGCGTTGGCTCCGATGATGCATACCAGGCCCACCGCGCTCTGCAGGAAGCCTGCCGCCGAGCTCATGCCGATGTTGTGGGTGTTCGCGTAAGCCCGGTATACATAGGTATCCACCACCTGCGTCACCGGATAAAGGGATCCGGAGTTCTGCGGCACGTTGTAGAACAGGCCGAAGTCCGCGTTGAATATCTTTCCTACGTTCATAATCAGCAGGATCACGATCATCGTCCGGATGTTGGGCAGCGTCACATGCACCACCTGCTGCCATTTGGTCGCACCGTCCACCGCCGCGGCCTCGTACTGCGTTGCGTCGATTCCGGTGATGGCCGCCAGATACAGTACGGAGGAATACCCGATGTTCTTCCACAGGTTGCATATTGTCAGAATCAGCGGCCACCATTCCGTTTCGTGGTAGAAATTGGTTACCGCTCCCCCCGAGGCCTTCTGCATCGCCGGAATCATGCCGCTGGTCGGATCCAGGAAAGCCAGGACAAAGTAGCTCGCCACCACCCAGCTCAGAAAGTAAGGAAAGAACATCATGGTCTGATAGGATTTGGCCAGCAGCCGGTTGGACAGCTCGCTCATCATCACCGCGAAAGCCACCGAAATAATCAGCCCCAGGATGATCCACAGGATGTTGTATCCCAGCGTGTTCCGGATCATGACCGCCGTGTCCGGGCTCTTCAGAAACTGGAAGTTGTCCAGCCCCACCCACTTGCTCTTCCAGATGTTGTTCCAGAAGGTGTTTGGACGCTGCGCCTTGTAGTTTTTGAAGGCCAGCACAATGCCGAACATCGGCAGATACCGGATCAGCAGCAGCCAGACCGCTCCGGGCAGCACCATCGTGTCCAGCCACAGGTTCTTTCGTCTCCGTCCGCCCCGGTTCTTCGCCTGCTTCCGCAAAGCGCCCATCCTGTTCTCCGGCATCTCCGTTCTCCTTTCTGCTGTTCTTTTCGCATCCCGCTTTTCCGTTCTGGTCAGATCTTATCATGCTCCTCCGGGGAAGTCATCGTTTCCTCTTGTCGTTTCTTGTCTCCGTTTGTCCTTTTCGGCTCTTTTGCTGCCGGATTTTCCTTCCGCCGCCTGAAAAAAAAGATGCCCCGGTCAGATCCGTTCGGATCTTTCCGGGGCATCCCCCAGGTTCTGATCTGGCAGCGCCGGTTTTTTACGTTTCCTCTTCCGGCAGGGTCATCTCCACGGTCACCAGCCAGGTGTCCGCACCTATCCAGGACTGAATCAGCCGCTGCAGCTTTTCCGTCATCTTCTTTCGGATTTCCGGATTGTTTCGGGCGTCCGCCAGCGCAGCCTGCGCCCGCTTCTCCCGCTCCTCCGACAGCAGCTGGTCCCGCCGCTTTTCCGTCAGCGGATACCAGAAATCCTGCCGGTCAATATGCGTCGGGGTCAGGGAATCGCTCAGTATTTCCATCGCCGGCAGCTTCAGCGCAACCGTGCCTCCCTCCGCCGTCACCCGCACCTGCTCCAGGTCCACCCCGATACTGGCATGATAAGTATACTCAATGGTGACCCGTTGTACCTCCCCGATCAGGGCAGCCTGCACCGTGGCGGTCAGCACCCCGTCATCATCCACCGTCATGGTTTCCAGCCGGGCGGATTCCTTCAGCTCATGTCGCAGAATTTCGCTGACCCGCTCCGTTCTGGAGGGGTCCGGCCACAGCCGGCCCGCCCAGCGGGTCACATAGGGCAGAAACGCTATGGTCAACGCAAGAATCATCGCGGTGCTGACCATGCGGATCAGAAAGCGGACCGGACCCGGCAGACGTCTCCGGCCGGGCGACGGGTCACCGCGCGAATGTCGCATGGGTCATCCCTCCTCAGGCCACCGCCACCAGCAGCGGAATAATCAGGAATCGGATCAGCAGAAAAAGCACCGACACCAGCCCGATGGCCGCCAGCAGATACAGCCAGATTCCCGGCCTGCTGCGCCTTCTTCTGCTTCTCCTTCGCCGCTCCGGCGGAGGAGCCGGCTGTCTGCCTGAAAACATGTCTCATCCCTCCTGCGCAAATCGGCCGCCCCTCCGGGACGGCCGAAATCCGGGTTGTTTACTTCTTTTCATCCACATCCTGGCGGATTTTCGCGGCGAACTCTTCCACCGTGAACACACTGGTCTGATCCGTCGCGCGGTCTCGTACGGAGATGTTGTTTTCCGCGATTTCCTTCTCGCCCAGAATGATCATGTAGGGCACCTTGTCCACCTGGCGGGCATAGCGGATCTTGTATCCGATCTTCTCGTTCCGGTCATCCAGCTCCGCCCGGATGCCTTCCCGCTTCAGCTGGCGGTACACCTTCTCGGCGTAGTCCATGCTCTTGTCGGAAACCGGCAGCACCTTCACCTGTACCGGCGCAAGCCAGGTCGGGAAAACGCCCTTCGTCTCTTCAATAATATAGGCCATGAAGCGGTCCAGGCTGCCCAGGATGGCGCGATGCAGCACCACGGGCGTCTTCTCCGTGCCGTCCCGGTCCACATACTTCAGGTTGAATTTGGCCGGCAGGCAGAAATCCAGCTGGCAGGTGCTCAGGGTGTATTCCGCGCCTACGGCGGGCTTGACATTCACGTCCAGCTTCGGGCCGTAGAAGGCCGCTTCGCCGATCTCCTCCGTGAACTGGATGCCCAGCTCCGTCAGCACCTCCCGCAGGGCGTTCTCCGCCGTCTCCCACATGGCGTCATCCTGGTGATACTTCACCTTGTCCTCCGGATCCCGCAGGCTCAGGACGCAGCGATAGTTGGTGATATGGAAGTCCCTGTAGGTTTCAAAGATCAGGTCGCAGACATTGCTGACCTCGTCCTTGATCTGTTCCGGCGTCACGAACAGGTGAGCGTCATTCTGGCAGAAGTGCCGCCCCCGCTCGATGCCCTTCAGGGTGCCGCTGGCTTCGAACCGGAAGTCATGGGCAATTTCGCCGATCCGGATGGGCAGATCCCGGTAGGAATGCAGGCTGTTCGCATAGATTCGCATATGATGGGGACAGTTCATCGGCCGCAGCACGAAGGTCTCCCCTTCCACCTCCATGGCCGGGAACATGTTGTCCTTGTAATGCTCCCAGTGTCCGCTCGTCTTGTACAGATCCACGGTTCCGATGCAGGGGGTCAGCACATGCTCGTAGCCCAGATCCCGCTCCTTTTCCCGGATATAGTTTTCCAGCTGCTGCCAGAGGATGTATCCCTTGGGCAGGAACATGGGCAGTCCCTTGCCAACCAGATCGTCCTGCATGAACAGAGCCATATCCTTGCCGATACGGCGGTGATCCCGGGCCTTGGCTTCCTCCACCTCTTTCTCATAGGCGGCCAGCTCCTCCGCGTTCCGGAAGGCAACGCCGTTCAGCCGGGTCAGCATCTTGTTCTTCTGGTCGTTCTTCCAGTAGGCGCCGCTCAGGGCTGTCAGCTTGAAGGCCTTCAGCGCCTTGGTATAGGTCAGATGCGGGCCGACGCACATGTCGATGTAGTCTCCCTGCTGATAGAAGGTGATGACCGCATCCTCGGGCAGATCGGCGATATGCTCCACCTTGTAGATCTCTCCCCGATCCTTCATCAGCTGAACCGCCTCTTCCCGAGGCAGCGGATAGACCTTGAAGGGCAGGTTTTCCTTCACGATCTTCTGCATTTCCTTCTCGATGGCGGGCAGATCCTCGTCCGTCAGCTTCACATCGCCCAGGTCAATGTCGTAGTGGAAGCCTTTCTCCGTGGCCGGTCCGTAGGCAAAATGGGCATCCGGATACAGCCGTTTCACGGCCTGGGCCATGATATGGGCCGCGGAATGGCGGAGAACCTCCAGTTCCTCTTCCTCTGGGCATTCGGCCACATGGCCGTCGTTGTAGATGATCTTCATGCTGCTCTCTCCTTTTCTGCTTTCGATTCCCGGATGGATATAAAAAAGCATCCATCCCTTCTTTGCTGGGACGAATGCGACAATGCATCCGCGGTTCCACCCCGCTTGCCTGACACCACTTCATTACACCATGCGATATCGGTCATGAGCCGCCAGCCGTCGGACGGGTGGTACTTTCGAAGGTTCCGCGGCAGGGGCTTTCAGCCTGTGGCCCCCGCTCTCTGGCGCATCCCGCATCGCAGCATGTCCCTCTTCATCCGGCAGGTAAGGTCATTATATCATTTTTCCCCCGCCTGTCAACCGTCGTTTTTCGGTCTTCGGGGGAAGG
>CAMNKK010000042.1 GCA_946542235.1 uncultured Clostridia bacterium
CTCTGTTCAGGGAGCACAGGGAGTTTTTTTATGACTGGTGTGACATCGGTTCGATTTACGGTGCGCCGGCGGACTGCCTCTGGGGCGGCGGCCGCGTCGGATTCGGAGAGGCGACGCCGGAGGCGGCTGCCGAACTGACGCGGAAATACGGGGTATCAGCCCGGCTGACTTTCAGCAATTCGCTGATTCGCGCGGAACATCTTGAAGACAGAAAATGCAATGCGCTGTGCGCGCTGTTTGAGAAAAACGGGGCTGTTTCCAGCGGAATTATTATCAGCTCGGATCTGCTGCTGGATTATTTGCGGGAAAGATATCCGGGCTTTTACTATGTTTCGTCAACGACGAAAGTGCTGACGCGCTTCCCCGACCTGGAAGCTGAGCTGAACCGCCCGGAATTCAGCTTCGTGGTTCCGGACTTCAGGCTGAACAATCAGTTTGATCTGCTGGACCGGCTGACCGATGCGCAGAGGAAGAAGGCGGAATTCCTTTGCAATGAATGCTGCTGGATTGACTGCCCGGCACGGAAGGAATGCTATGAGAACGTGAGCAGGAAGAACCTGGGGGAAGCCTGCCCGGATCATGTGTGCGTTTCCCCGGAAGCTGCGGGAGGATACCGTTTCTCCAGCGCGATGAAAAGCCCCGCGTTTATCGGGATTTCGGACATACAGGATGCCTATCTGCCGAGGGGATTCTCCCATTTCAAGCTGGAAGGCCGAAGCCTGGGAAGCGCGGTTGTTCTGGAATTCTTGCTGTATTACATGACCAGACCGGAATATCAGCTCCGGGTTCGGGAGGAAATCTATCTGGACAGCACGCTGGATCTGTTTTAGCATTCCGGAACAGGACAGTCCCTCCGCTTACCGGCAGGACAGAAAGAACGGGCCCCCGGCATCATGCCGGGGGCCCAGCGCTTTACCAGCGTTTTTTTACACCTTCCAGATCTCTTCCGCGTACTGCCGGATGGTCCGGTCGGAGGAGAACTTGCCGGAGGAGGCAATGTTCATGAGGCACTTCCGGGCGAAGGCTTCCGGATGCTTTCCGGCATCCGTGATGGCGGCCAGCTTTGCCTCCAGATAGGAGGGGAAGTCCTTCACGACAAAGTAGTGGTCCGGCGCATGCCAGCTGGCGCCCTTCAGGATGGCGGACTTCAGCTCCGCCAGCGCGCCCTCCTGGGTGGGCTCATAGCCGGGGGTCTCCGGGAAGGTGCCGTCATCCAGGGTGTCCAGCGCCTTCTTCAGGACGGGATTCGCCTTGACGAGGGCCTTCGGGTTGTATTTCTCCCGGATGGCGTTCAGCTCCTCCACGGTGGCGCCGAAGATGTATTCATTCTCCCGGCCGGCTTCCTCGGTGATCTCCACGTTCGCGCCGTCAAAGGTGCCCAGGGTGACCGCGCCGTTCAGCATCAGCTTCATGTTGCCCGTGCCGGAGGCTTCCGTGCCGGCGGGGGAGATCTGCTCGGAGATGTCCGCGGCGGGGATGATCTTCTCCGCCCAGGAGCAGTTGTAATTCTGGACGAAGACCACCTTCAGCCGCCCGGCAACCTCCGGATCGCTGTTTACCTTTTCGGCGATCAGGTTGATCCAGCGGATGATCGCCTTGGCCCGGGCGTAACCCGGCGCGGCCTTGGCGCCAAAGATGAAGGCTACCGGAGGAAGATCCTTCAGCCGGCCGGCCTTGATTTCGTCATAGATCGCCAGGATGGACAGGGCGTTCATGAACTGCCGCTTGTATTCATGCAGCCGCTTGACCTGGACGTCGAACACCATGTCCGGAGACAGGCGGATGCCCTCCCGCTTTTCGATTTCCGCGGCCAGCTGTTCCTTTTTGGTCCGCTTGACCCGGAGGAAGTCCCGGCAGAGCTTGCCGTCGATCTCCGGAATCAGCTGCTTCAGCTTCTCCAGATCGGTTTCGAAGCCCCCGCCGATGCGGCTTTCGATCAGCCCGCACAGCTCCGGATTGCACAGCCCCAGCCAGCGGCGCTGGGTAATGCCGTTGGTCTTGTTCTGGAAGCGATCCGGATAGATTTCATACCACTTTGCGAACACGTCGTCCTTCAGGATCCGGGAATGCAGCTCCGCCACGCCGTTGGTGGCATGGGTGGCATAGACGGCCAGCTGGGCCATGTGCACCCGCCGGCCCTCGATGATGCAGCGGTCCGGCAGAACCTCCTTGCCCAGGGCCTTCATGTCCGCCCTGAAGCGCCGGTCAATCCGGCGCATGATGGCGACAATATCCGGGCAGACGGAGGAAAGCAGGCTCAGATCCCATTTTTCCAGCGCTTCCTGCATGACGGTGTGGTTGGTGTAGGCGAAGGTTTTCTGCGCGATGCCGAAGGCGGCTTCAAAGTCCACCCCCCGCAGCCCGAGCAGCCGGATCAGCTCCGGAATGGCCATGACCGGATGGGTGTCGTTCAGCTGGGCGGTAACCTCCTGCGCAAAGAAGGAATAATCATTTCCGTGGCGCTGCTCGTATTTCCGCAGCAGATCCTGCATGGAGGCGGACACCAGCACATACTGCTGGCGGACCCGCAGCTGCTTTCCGGCTTTCTTCGAATCATTGGGGTAAAGGAACTTGACGATATCCTCCGCCTGATTCTTTCCGGCGGCGGCCTTGGCATACTCCTGGGCGTTGAAGAGGGGGAAGTCCACCTCGTGCAGGCTTTCCGTCTGCCACAGGCGCAGGGTACCCACGTTCTTCATGCCGTAGCCCACCACGGGCATGTCGTAGGGCACCGCCAGCACGTCCCCGGTCTTCATGGGCACGACCACGGCCTCCTCCATCCGGCGGATGGACCAGGGATCCCCGAAGCGGGACCAGTCGTCCGGCTCCTCCGCCTGCATGCCGTCGATGAACTTCTGTTTGAACAGGCCGTATTTGAACCGCAGGCCGTATCCCGTCAGGGGTACATCGCAGGTGACCGCGCTGTCCAGAAAGCAGGCGGCCAGGCGGCCCAGACCGCCGTTGCCGAAGGCATCATCCTCAATGTCCTCCAGAATGGCGAGATCCGCGCCCTTCTCGGCCAGCAGCCGCCGGGTTTCCTCCAGCAGCCCCATGCAGTACAGGTTGTTGTAGACCAGCCGGCCCACCAGATATTCCATGGAAAGGTAGTAGGCCTGGCGCTTCGGGAAGCGGGCGGCTTCCTTTTTCCGCCACACCGGAGCCAGCGCTTCCATGGCCGCGGCGGACAGGGCGTTGTGCAGCTCGGCGGCGGTGGCGTCCTTCAGATCCTTGTGGGCCTGGGTCAGCAGAATGGTTTCCGTAGCCTGAATCAGCTGTTTTGCGTTCATGAATGGTTTCCTCCTGTGATTAATTGGTTCCCTGTTTATTCAGCGGCTCTGCCCGATTCCCGATTCAGCCGCAGGAGCCGCTCGGCGACCTTCTCCGACGCCGCCCCCGGCTTCATCCGCCAGAGCCAGTTTCCGCCGGTGGTGCCCGGCAGGTTCATCCGGGCCTCGCCGCCCAGCCCCAGCACGTCCTGCATGGGCAGCACGGCCGTCTCGGCAGGGGAGCGCAGGCAGGCTTCCGTAAAGGCCTCCGCCGCCTTCTCCGGGCCCTTGAAGTCCAGGGTTTTCTCCGCGAACTTCAGCGCCTTCGGAGACGCCTTGTCCGCCCAGCCCCGGATGGTGTCGTTGTCATGGGTGCCGGTATAGAGCACCATGTGCTCGATGTAATTGGCGGGGAAATGGGGATTGGTTTCATCCCCGTCGAAGCCGAAGCACATGACCCGCATGCCCGGGTAGCCGGTCCAGCGGATCAGGTCCCGGACCTTGTCGTTCACCTCGCCCAGATCCTCGGCCACGATCCGCAGCCCGGGAACCGCCTTCCGCAGCTCCTCGAACAGCGCCCGTCCGGGGCCGTCGATCCATTCTCCGGTCCGGGCATTTTTGGCTCCGTAGGGAATGGAATAATAGTTCGCGAAGCCGATGAAGTGATCCACCCGGACGATATCATACAGCTCCGCCATGCCCCGCATGCGGTCCACCCACCAGAAGAAATGCTTCCTTTTCAGGTAATCCCAGCGGTAGAGGGGATTGCCCCACAGCTGGCCGTCCTCGGAAAAATAATCCGGCGGCACGCCGGCCACCCGGACGGGAAGGCGTCTCCGGTCCAGCTGGAAAACCTCCGGATGGGTCCAGGTGTCCGCCGAATCCTCCGCCACATAGATGGGCATGTCCCCGAAAAGGGAGATGTCCCGCTCATTGCAGTACTTTTTCAGCGCCATCCACTGCCTGCGGAACAGGTACTGGCAGAAGAGGTGAAACCCGATCTCCTCCTGAAGCTTATGCCGGTAGATCCAGCGGGACCAGATCCGCCGGTTCCGGATGCCCTTTTTCTGCCACCGGCTCCACATCTCGCCGCCGAAGAGCTCCTTCAGCGCGGAATACAGCGCGTAATCCTCCGCCCAGGGCTGCGCCTGGCGGAAGGCCGCGATCTCCGCCTCCAGCCGGGCGCCGGACTGCTGCCAGGCCCGGCGCAGCAGGGCCATTTTGTTTTTCCGGACCGCCTCGTAATCCACCTTTTCCGGATCCGCGGGGACATAGATCTCCCGGTCCTCGAAGCTGAGCAGGCCTTCCTCCCGGAGCAGGGGCAGGGAGATCAGCAGCGGATTGCCCGCAAAGGCGGAGGGAGACTGATAGGGGCTTTCCCCGTAGCCCGTGGGCCCGATGGGGAGCACCTGCCAGATCCGCATCCCGCTGCGGTGCAGAAAATCCGCAAAAGAATAGGCTTCCCGTCCCAGGTCGCCGATGCCGCCGGGGGAGGGAAGACTGGTGATATGCATCAGGATACCGCTTTGCCTCATCGAAAACACTTGACTCCTTCAGAAATGTGATTTCGCACCCGCCCCGGGAGGGGACGGGTGCGATGCTGGGTTACTGAATGATCATCCGGCCGCAGGTCTCACATTCCACCAGCGCGCCGTTTTTAATCTTGCTCAGGGTCGCGGAGGGAAGGCTGGTGTTGCAGCCGGAGCACTGCCCGTACTGCAGCCGGACAACCGGCGGCGTGGTATGCTTCTTGATGGCCAGGTACTCCGCCATCAGATCCGGCGGCACATTTCCCTCCAGCGCCTTGACCCGGGCCCGCTGCTGCTCCAGCTGCTCCTTTTTGACCTTGCTCTCGTTTTCGTAATCCATCTTCATCTGGTCGAAGGTCTGCTTGGCCTTGGCCAGATCCAGCCGCACGGAGCGCAGCTGCTTGTCGTAGCCGGCGGAATCCCGGTTCATGTGGTTCAGCTCCTTCTCAAAGCTGCGAACCTCCTCCCGGCTCTTCGCGACCTCATCCCGCAGGGCGCTGACCGCGTCCTCATCCTCGGGATCCAGCCCCTCCATCCGGGCCTTCTGGGCCTCGATCTGGGCCATGACATTCTCCAGCGCCTGGAAAAGCACATCCTTCCGGTCCACGATGGCGGCGATGCTGTCCTCAATCTGCTTATACTGCTTCTGGCGTTCCACGATAAAATCCCGGGATTTTTCCAGCTTCATCCGGATCGGGGAACGCTTGATCTCCGTCGCGATGGCTTCCGCCTTCAGATCCTCGGTCTGGTACGCCCATAATGCTTCAAAATCCATTTCTGTCCTCCTCGGATCGCCGCGCCCGCAAAGGCTTTACGGACACCGGCGATAATAGGCACCTGCCCCGGACTTATAAATGTCCAACTTGTATTGTACCTGATTCAGCGCGCTTTGTAAAGCGTCGGCCAGGGCCAGGATCCCCGGCTGCTCGGTGGCGAAATGTCCGCACTCAAAGCAGGGAATGCCTGCGTCCGCCATGGCCAGGGCCTGGTGGTGCTTCACCTCGCCGGAGAGGAAGGCCTCCGCGCCCAGCGCAGCCGCCTCTTCCCACTCGCTGCCGCCCGCGCCGGAGCACATGCCCAGGCGGGAAACCGTGATCTCCGGATCCCCCATGAGCCGGACGTCCGTGTTCAGGGCAGCGGCCAGATATTCCTTCAGCTCTCCGGCGGGCATGGGCTGGGGCAGGGTGCCCACCCGGACAAAGCCTTCGCCGGTCACATCCAGCAGCGCGCAGCATTCCGCCAGGGCATCGTTGATGCCTCCCTCCGCCCGGTCCAGGCAGGTATGGCAGGCGATCAGGGACAGATCCTCCCGGATCAGGCGGCGGATCAGCCGGCCTTCGTAGGTTTCGTCCGTCACCCGGCGGATGGGATCGAACATCAGCGGATGGTGGGTAACGATCAGGTTCGCGCCCCGGGCCAGCGCTTCGTCCATCACCGCCTCCGTCACATCCAGGGCGAAGAGCACCCCTGTGACCTCCTGGCCGGGGGAGCCCACCAGCAGTCCGGAGTTGTCGTAGGGCTCCTGGGTTTCAAAGGGAGCCACCGCGTTCAGCAGGTCATAGATATTCTGCACTGTCATCTGTGTGATTCCTCCTTTTATCATCCGGTTTTGCGCCGGTTTCGCCTCCGGCCTGTCATTCGCGGACGCGCTTCTCCTCCGCTTCCAGGATCCGGATATCCTCCTCCAGCTCGGCGATCTCGTCCGCATGAAGATCCCCGGCCCTCCGGAGCCCTTCCAGCCTGGCCTCCAGCACGCGCCTCCGGCGGCGCAGATATCCGCCCAGCACCGGGGACGAAGAATCGAAGAGCGCCTTGCCCAGCCGGATTTCCCGGGGTGTGAGGGCTTCCTCTCCCGGCACGGCCCGGATCAGCAGATAGTACCGCCCCGCGTCATAGCAGGGATGCTCCGCGGAGATCCGGTAGCCGATCCGGGTGACCGCCTCCCGGACCAGGGGCAGGTCCGTATGGGCGGAGAGCAGCAGCGAGGCGCCCCGCAGCCGCTCCGGCGCGGCCAGCAGGATATCCCGGATGGTGCGCCCGCCCATGCCCAGCACGGAAACCATCCCGCAGGGCTCGTCCAGGGGCCGCAGCCCGTCCCCGAGGCGGAAGTCCACCCGGTCCGTCAGCCGCGCCCGCCCGATGTTCTCCCGGGCGTTCTGCAGCGCGTCCGGGCTCAGATCCGTCAGGATCATCCGGCCGCATTTTCCGCTCCGCAGCAGCGCGATGGGCAGATGGGCATGGTCCGTCCCGATATCCGCGCCGGTTTCCACCGTATCATACATTTCCAGCGCCAGGGAAAGCCGGGAATCCAGCATCAGCGTCATCTCCTTCCCCAGCATCATAGATGATTTTTCCGCCGAAATCAAGCTGAAACAGGGATGAAACAGCGGCCAATCAATACTTGCCAAAAAGGCCTGCGTCGTGTACACTTAGCTCAGCGGTTCACAGACAGAAAAAGCGTATTCAATACATCATCATGCCATGGAGGTTTCCCCCGTTCCCGCCCGGAAGCCAAAGGAAGGTGAACAGCTCTATGAAAAAGGTTCGGTTTTTGTTCTGGCCGGTTCTGCTGCTCTGCCTGCTGCTGGCCGGCATAGCCTGCGCCGAGAAGACGACCCTGATGGTTTACATGTGCGGCAGCAACCTGGAGACGGAGTATGCCCTGGCCTCCCGGGATCTGCAGGAGATGATGAACTCCGGATATGACCGGACCAGCACCGAAATCCTGATTCTGGCCGGAGGCAGCCGGAAGTGGGGCAACGGGCTGAACAGCGACGCGACCCATGTCTGCCGGGTCAGTCCTTCCATGACCCTGGTGGATACGGGGCTGACAAACCGGAACATGAATCTGGGGGAGGCGGAAACCCTTTCCTGGTTCCTGCGCTGCGGCGCGGAAAAGTATCCGGCGGACAGATATGCCCTGATCCTCTGGGATCACGGCGGCGGCCCCATGACAGGGGTCTGCTGGGACGAGCTCCATTCCGGGGATCACCTGACCGTTTTTGAGCTGCGGGACGCGCTGAAGAACAGCCCCTTCCGGGATCAGCCGCTGGAGTGGATCGGCTTCGACGCCTGCCTGATGTCCTCCCTGGAGGTGGCCTGCCAGATCGCTCCCTACGCGAACTATATGATCGCTTCCCAGGAGCGGGAGCCCGGCACCGGATGGACCTATTCCTTCCTGAAGGGGATGGAGACGGACAGAACGGGCGGGGAGACCGGCCGGAGGATCATTGACGCCTATCTGGACAACCCGGACGCCGGCCGGGCGGACAAAACCCTTTCCTGCATCGACCTGCGCAGAACCAGGGATCTCAGCGAGGCCCTGGAGGGCTTTTTCACCGCGCAGGGCGGGCAGGTTACGAGAAAAAACTTCCCGAATCTTTCCCGGCTGCGCACGGAGTCCCTGAGCTTCGGCGTGAACAGGGCCGGGGAGAGCTCCAGCTACGACCTGGTGGACCTGGGCGGGCTGCTGAAGCTTTTTCAGGCGGACGGGGACCTGATGGGAAAGCTGGAGGAGGCAGTGGTCTATTCCCGCAGCAACATGCCCGGCGCCACGGGCCTGAGCGTGTATCATCCCCTGCTGAATACCCGGGACTACGCGGCAGAATGGAAGCAGCTCTACAGCCAGATCGGCTTCAGCGATGCTTACGGAACCTATATTCAGTCCTTTATGGGACTGCTGACCGGCGAGCGGCTGGTCTACTGGAGCAACCTGAAGACGCAGGCCGAGGGAAATGAATTCACCTGTCAGCTGACGGAGGAGCAGGCGGAGAACTTCCAGCACGGGATGCTGACGGTGATGGGCCGGGAGCTGGAGGACGGGGCGGATGAGGCCTGGTATCAGCTGTACACCACGGATCAGGTGACCCTGGACGAAAACCATGTCCTGCACGGAACCTATGACGGAAAAGCGCTGTACCTGGTGGACGACGCAGGGCTGTACGAGCTGACCAGCCCCATTGAGTATCAGGTTCAGGGAGACGAATACTATATTCCCCTCTATCCCTACGGGGAGGATGGCGAGATCATTGACACGATACTCGGCATCTATACCCTGAATGAGGAGACCGGGGATCTGGAACTGAAGGAATATCAGATCTATGACTGGAACCTGCAGAACTTTACCTCCCGGGCGGACATCGACTTCAGCCGCTACAGGGGCATCTGCTTCGAACGATACAGCCGGAACATGCGCCGGAACGAATACGGCGAAATTATGGCCCACCCCTACTGGGAGCGGGACTACCACGTGGAATCCAGGATATATCTGGCCATCCAGAAGCTGAATTTCCGGTTTGTGACCCATGATGTGCATGAGGGAATCTATCAGGTCATGTTCCAGGTCCGGGACTCCCAGAACAACTGGGCGGCCTCGGAACCCGTACAGGCGTCCCATACGGTATCTCCCCTGGAAATCAGCCTGGAGATGAAGGAAGACCCCCGGCTGGAGCTGCAGCCCTTTGGGTACCGGAATGAATCGAGGAACGTCCGGGTAAACCCGCTGGGGCTGGTGATCACCAACCGGACGGAGAAGACGCTGAATATTCTGATGAACGGCACGCATCTGAACGGCGTTCCCACGGAGGTCGAGATCGGCGTTCAGGTGGCGCCCGGAGAAAAGGGCGTCGCGGAATTCCCGGTGGATCTGGACTGGCTTCCCTGGCTGCGGCCACAGCGGGTGCTCCGGGAGATTTCCGGCACCTTCCTGTGCTGGGAGGAAGGGCAGGAGCCGCCCGCTTCGGGGGAACCCTATTCGATGAGGATGGAGATGAGCCTGGCGTCCCTGTACCGGAGCACCACGGCGCTGCCGGCGGAGGACGCGGACTGGAGCGAGGCGGTGACGGCCGCGGAGGGGGAATCCTGGCGGGTTTCCCTGCGCGGCATATCCAGCCTGGAAGGCCGGGTTGTGCTGACGCTGGAGTATGAAAACAGGGGAGAAAGCCCGCGGTACTTCTGTCCGGATCTGTTCCGGGGAGACGGGGAAGCCTGGAACCACGGCGTGATCCAGTTCTCCGGCGACAACGGGTTTGACGGAAACGGGCTGCGTCCCCTGCGGGGTCAGAGCGCCTATGCCCCGCCGCTATTGGAGGTTCCGGCGGGGAAGACGCTGACGGACTATGTGCAGGTTACCCCCGGGAAAGACGGCAGCACGAACCTCCGGGAGCTGGCCTTCCGGGTACACCTGTACGACCTGGATGATTTCAATCTGATCACGGAGGAGATCCGGCTGAGCTTCCCCACGGGGCTGGCTGTGTCGGAGAATACAAGCGCCGCCGTGCCTGCCGGGCAGGTGAGCCTGCCTTCCCCCGCCGGGGAGGAGCTGTACGGGATCAACAACCTTTCTCTGGAGCGGGAGGTGCGCTCGCCGGAGGTTTCCTCTGCGGACCTGATCACCCTGAGGCTGCCGGAGGGCGTGAAGGGGGCGCAGGAAGCGTATTACAGAATCGTCTCCCTGGTGAGCGGCGAGGAGGAGCTGTATGACCGGTACATGCACCTGACGCTGGAAGACCGTCAGCGGATGCTGATGTCCCTGACCGATACCCCGCTGATGATTCCGGTGCAGACGGGCATGCTGAAGGAGGAAAACGGGGTGCTGCAGGCCCGGTGCCTGCCCTGGATGACCACCCTCCGGGCCGGAGGCGAGGAAGAGATGATCCTCTATGTGATGAGCGCCTGGCTCGCCGAGGACCTGATCTATCAGGAAAGCATGCAGCCGGTGACCTTCTTCTCCACGGGCAGCGGATATTACGCGGATCAGGTGCGGGAGCTTTCCCTGGGCATCATGCCCCGGGCCGGCAGGGTCTTTTCCTCCGGAGCGCTGTGGATGAAATACGGCGCGCCGGACGCGGCCTTTGATACCATGCGGATCAATGGCCCCTGGCCGTTCCTGCCGGAGGAGGCCCGGGAGAAAAGCACCGCCTCGGACGGCTGGCCGGCGGCGGAGGGATATCAGACCTGCGCGCTGGAGGGCTCCGCCCTGCAGCTGGGAATCCGGAAGCCGACGGCGAAGGACCATCTGGTTGTTCTCTTTGATATCACGGACGCGGACGGACAGAAGATGACCCTGCCGCCCGTGCCCCTGACGGACTATATGAGCATGGAAGAAGAAGGGAGGTGAGCCGGATGATCAAAAAAACAGCCCTGATGCTGCTGCTTCCGCTTTGCCTTCTGCTTTGCGGCCTGTCTCTGGCGGACGGACAGATTCAGCAGGGGACGCTTCTGGTGCTGCAGGAATCGGAGATCTCGCTGGCGATCCCTTCGGCCTATGAATACATCGGGGAATATCAGGAGGGCGTCCGTGGCTACCGCCACGCGGACGGGGATGTGGCCCTGCTGCTGACCTATTCGGATCAGACCAGCCTGGAGGAATTCAGCAGAAGCTTCGGCGACCTCTCCTTGCAAACAGAGCGGGTCCTGGATTCGGCGTATCTGCAGGCGGACATCAACTGGATTGATCACCCGAGCTATCCTGCCTTTATCGCGGTCTGGAATCCGCAGAAGCCGGAAGTGCCGCTGTTTGAGATCACAGTCCTCCGGAAGGACGAGCAAGTGGACGTCCGGGAGAAAACCAGGGAGGTGGCTCGCGGTATCCGCTCTCTGGCGGAAGTCCGGTCCCGGATCTCCGATCCGGCCGCGTGGAATTCCTATGCTCCTTTCGGGCAGCTCGGACTGGCCCTCGTCCTGCCGGACAGCATGGTTATGGAAAAGGTGATGACAGAGGACGGCACAGAGGGATACATCCATATTACGGACGGAATCTGCCATCTGCTGGTGGGACTCTACAGGTGTACGATCGGGGAACTGGGGTCCATGAAAGGCTTTACATCCCGTGAGTACGAGATCTTCCAGTCCAACTCCTACGGCTGCTGGGAATACCGCCGGATCAATCCCGACGTGTCGGAATTCACCCATCTGGCTTTTCCCGGGAAGGACGGTACCTGGCTGCTGCTCAGCGTCTACGGACTGGAAAATACCACGGTGTATGAACTGCTGGATTATGTGGAGATGCTCTATACTGCCGTCGGAGAGATGTAGCGGGAAGGCAGGGAACGCTTCCTCCGCCCAATATCAGCAGCGGCCGGCGCATTCCTGCGCCGGCCGCTGTTGATATTCAAAAGAGCTGACTCCCTGCTTTGCTCAGTCCAGATAATCCCTCAGCTTCTTGCTGCGGGAGGGATGGCGCAGCTTCCGGAGCGCCTTGGCCTCGATCTGCCGGATCCGCTCCCGGGTCACGTTGAACTCCCGGCCAACCTCCTCCAGCGTCCGCTGGTGCCCGTCATCCAGCCCGAACCGCAGCCGCAGGACCTTTTCCTCCCGCGGGGTCAGGGTATCCAGCACCTCCATCAGCTGCTCCTTCATCAGGGCAAAGGAAGCGGCTTCCGCCGGAGCGGGGGCATCCTCGTCCGGAATGAAGTCTCCCAGATGGCTGTCCTCTTCCTCGCCGATCGGCGTCTCCAGGGACACGGGCTCCTGGGCGATCTTGATGATTTCCCGCACCTTGGCCTCAGAGATGTTCATTTCCTTCGCGATCTCCTCCGGCGTGGGCTCCCGGCCGTATTCCTGCAGCAGCTGACGGGATACCCGGATCAGCTTGTTGATGGTTTCGACCATATGCACGGGGATCCGGATGGTCCTCGCCTGATCGGCGATGGCCCGGGTGATGGCCTGGCGAATCCACCAGGTGGCATAGGTGGAGAACTTGAACCCCTTCCGGTAGTCAAACTTCTCCACGGCCTTGATCAGCCCCAGATTGCCCTCCTGAATCAGATCCAGGAACAGCATGCCCCGGCCGACGTACCGCTTCGCGATGGAGACCACCAGCCGCAGGTTTGCCTCGGCCAGCTGCTGCTTGGCCTGCTCGTCCCCGTCTTCCAGGCGCTTGGCCAGCTCGATCTCCTGGTCCGCCGTCAGCAGCGGCACCTTGCCGATCTCCTTCAGGTACATCCGGACCGGGTCGTCAATGGCAATTCCTTCCGGCACAGACAGATCCAGCTGTTCGTCCAGGGGAATTTCCTTCTCCGTCACGGCGGCGACTTCGGCGGCGCTTTCGGCGGCGGCTTCCTCGGAAAGAGGAATGTCCGACTCGTCGTTGACCACGGAAATCCCGTAGGCCTCCAGCGTCTCCAGAATCTTGTCCAGCTGGTCCGGCTCCATCTCGGCTTCCGTCAGGTGATCCATAACCTCCTTGGAGGTCAGGATGCCCTTCTTCTTGCCAAGCGTATAAAGCTCGTCCAGTCTGTTTGCCTTATTATCTATTTCCTGTGCCAAAGAAAACCTCTCCCTTTCAGATGATTGATCCGGCTGTTCACATCTTTTTCAGCTGTGCGGAGACCGCCTGAAATTCCGCGGCGAGCCCTATCTGCTCCGCTACATCCTTACAATTCGCCAGCCGGTCCTGAATCTCCTTTAATTTCTTTTCATAACCTGCCCGCCGGATGGTGGTTACGCAGTCCTGCGCCATGGCGATCAGCTCGTCCGTGGTGCCTGCCTGCGGGGTCATCAGCAGCCGGGTCAGCCTGGAGCGGCTGTCCCCGTCCACCGCCTGGTCAATCAGCGAGGCAGGGGAGGCTCCCTTCTTCAGATCCAGATAGATGGCTTTCAGATCCGGATCCTCGAAATCCTCCTCCTGGGTCAGCTCCTCCGGCAGCCGCCCCGTGGCGGTCAGGCTGATCAGCAGCTCTTCCGCCCGCAGCAGCTTCAGCTCAGCCTCGGACAGCTTTTTCTTCGCCTGGACCGGAGCGGACTTCGCCTCTTCCGCCTCCACCCCCACGGCCTCCAGGGGATCCACCCTGGGGCTCCGGGCCGCGTCCCGCTTTGCCCAGGGATCGCCGGCCTGCGCCTGCTGCTTCCGGATTTCCTCCCGGATCTGCTCCTCGATGACTTCCCGGCTGAATCCTGTCTGCACCATCAGATCCTTGATATATCCGTCCCGCTCCAGGGGATCGAGCCCCGCGAAAATCGCCACGGCCTGCCGGGCATAGGTTACCTTTCCGTCCCGGGTGGACAGATCGGAGCCGTCCTTCAGCCGGCGGATCCGATAGGTCTCCGGCGTCAGCACCGGCAGCCTGCCGAACCCTTCCGCTCCTTCCTTCCGGATGAAGTCATCCGGGTCCATCCCCGCGGGGAAATCGATCACGCGGCAGGGAATCCCTTCCTCCCGGAAGATGTCCAGCCCCTTCAGGATGGCGTGCTGTCCCGCGGCGTCCCCGTCGTAGGCCAGGCAGATGACCGGCGCGAACCGCTTCAGCAGCTGCGCCTGCTCCGGGGTCAGGGCGGTGCCCAGCGTGGCGCATACGCCCCGGATGCCGAACTGGGTCAGGCTGACCACATCCAGGTTGCCCTCCACCAGAATCACCCGGTCCAGATGCCGCTCCTTCTTCAGCAGATTGGCTCCGAACACGTTTTTCCGCTTGTTGTATACCGGAGTGTCGGAGGTGTTGACATACTTTCGCTCCCCGCCCTTTTCCAGGATGCGCCCGCTGAAGGCGATCACGTTGCCGAACTGGTTGATGACGGGGAACATGACCCGGTTCCGGAAGACATCGTAGACCCGGCGGGGTCTGGCCGGCATATCCTCCGTGGCGGGCTCCTCTTCCCGGATGGCGGTCAGGTTGGCCAGCTGCAGCTCCTGGAGGGAGAAGCCCATCTCCGTCAGATGCTTTGTCAGGGCGTCCCACCGGTCCGGCGCGGCCCCCAGGCCGAATTTCCGGATCACGGAATCGTTCAGCCCCCGGCCCCGCAGGTATTCCAGCGCCGCGGCGCCCGCGGGGGTGAAGAGCGTCTCATGATAGAACTTCGCGGCCTCCCGGTTGGCGTTCAGCAGCCGTTCCCGCTGGGTCCGACGCTTTTCATAGTCCTCGTCCTCGATCATCTCCGGCAGGGGCATGTGCGCCCGTTCCGCCAGCAGCTCCACCGCCTCGTAGAAGGTGAGGTGCTCCATCTCTTCAATGAAGGTAAAAACGCTGCCGCCGGCCTTGCAGCCGAAGCAGTAATAGAGCTGCGCTTCCGCGTCGACGGAGAAGGAGGCTGTCTTCTCTCCGTGGAAGGGGCAGAGACCCCAGTATTTCTTCCCGTTCTTTTTCAGGGCGACATAGCCGGATACAGTCTGCACCAGATCGCTCCTGGCGCGCAGCTCATCCAGCCAGGCCGCCGGAAAACGTCCTGCCATCCTTCCTTCACCTCCGATCCGCGAAAACGCTGTATATTTCAGTTATTCCCAAAAGCCCCGGATGCCCGGGACGATCATACGATACCCTTCTCTTCCCGCGGCGGTCAGAACGCCTGGAAGGAGGAGGGAACAAAGAGCTCCGTAAACTTCCGGGTGGCATATCTGTCCGTCATCCCGGACAGAAAATCCGCCACGCCCCGCTCCAGCCCGTCCCGGTAGGTGATCATGATGTAATCCTCCGGCATTTCGCCGGGATGGCTGCAGAAGTAGTCGAACAGCGCCCGGATGATGTAGTCGCACCGGCGCTCCTCCGGATCCCGCCATCCGTCCCGGTATACCTTCTCAAACATGAATTCCCGCAGGGCGTCCATGGCGTTTCCCACCACGGGGCTCATGGACAGATGAGGCTTGCCCTCGCTGTTTTCCACCACATCCCGGATCATGGTATCGATCCGCTTCGCATGGGTCTTTCCCAGCACCCGCATGCAGTCCCCCGGCAGCTCGAAGTCCTTCAGCACGCCGGCCCGCAGGGCATCGTCCAGATCATGGTTCAGGTAGGCGATGCGGTCCGCCCTCCGGACGCATTCTCCCTCCAGCGTGGCCGGCATGACCTTTCCGGAATGGTGCTCGATGCCGTCCCGAACCTCCCAGGTCAGGTTCAGCCCCGCCCCGTCATTTTCCAGCTTTTCCACCACCCGGCGGCTCTGCTCATTGTGCCGGAATCCCCCCGACAGCAGGCTGTCCAGCGTCCGCTCTCCGATATGCCCGTAGGGCGTGTGCCCCAGATCGTGCCCCAGGGCGATGGCCTCTGTCAGATCCTCGTTCAGCCGCAGGGACCGGGCGATGGTACGGGCGACCTGCGCAACCTCCAGGGTATGCGTCAGCCGCGTCCGGTAGTGATCTCCCTCCGGAGAAAGGAAAACCTGCGTCTTGAATTTCAGCCGGCGGAAGCTTTTGCAGTGGATGACCCGGTCCCGGTCCCGCTGATAGTCCGTCCGCAGCTCGCAGGGCGTAATCTCCTTTTCCCGGCCGCGGCTTTCCGCGGAATGAGCCGCGAAAGGGGAGAGCAGCAGCCGCTCATTCTGCTCCGTCCGTTCCCGAATGGTCATCTCAAACCCCACCCCTCTGCAAATAGCTCCTCTACCTCTATTCTATTACCACATTTCAGGGAAAAATCCTGCAATTCATGCCGGGATGAATGAGGCAGGGGTGAAGGGGAAGAAGGAAGAAATCAGCTCGAAAATGATGTAAAATCTGGCAGCAGAACAGCTGACAGATTGTATACAAGGCAGGAAAGTTGACCATTTTAGAGTAGAGTTGCTCATTATCAGAGATGCATACCGAAGTTTAAACTTAAAAAATCAGGAAAAAACATAAAAAAATCATAATTCTTACGACACAGATAGAAAATGATTTTGTTCCGGAAAACAACGTTTTGCGGTATAATCAGAGCTGGGGAAAACAAAAGATCATATCAGACTTTGGTCTGATACTATCAAAATTATTACAAAAAATATATATAAATGGTTGAAAAAGCGTCACAAAACCACAATATTTAGAACAAATGCACAATAAAGCAAAACTCTATCAACTCAGAATTTCCTGGCTGGGAGAGCATTATTCTGCACCGGGAAAGACAATCCGTTGATTCGGCGTCATCCTTGACAAATAAGGCTTCGTCAATTACAATTAACGCGTATAAATAGGTGGCTTTCCTATACACGTATGGTTTGTTGGGTGAAACTGATCGAGAACCTCATAGTGAGGGCGGGAACGCAGATCCCAGATCAGTTCAGCATAGATAATACTCACGAACTCAAGGAGGAGAGAGAGAAATGAGTAGGTTCAAGAGCTTTGTCGCAGTACTGTGCACGATCGCGCTGCTGTTTGGCAGTGCTGTGCCGACTGGCTTCCTTGCCGTCGCGGAGGAAGGCCAGGAGTCTACCGAGGTCTACAGCGAGAGCGCGACCATTGAGGTAGACGAAGCGAAAAAGGCCGCTGAGGAAGAAGCCGCCCGGAAGGCCGCTGAAGAAGAAGCCGCCCGGAAGGCCGCTGAGGAAG
>CAMNKK010000043.1 GCA_946542235.1 uncultured Clostridia bacterium
GACCAGGTGGGTTGCAATTCGAGGACTCAAGTTCTACCTCCTGACAGCGTGAGCAAATGGGGACGGATTGCAGGCCGATGCCTGCGCCGGCCCAAAGGGAAGAGTGAGGGAAGAGGATCTCGTTTATTCTCTGGTGATCCGGTATCCCAGGGACAGAATGACCTTCAGCGTTTCCATGGAAGTATTCCGGTCATATTGCCTTTCGGCTTCGGAAAGATCTTCATACGGAACAAGATCCGGATGGGTTTTCTGATCCCCATCCCGAAAGGGACCGTACTTCCAGCCGTCCAGGATGCGCTGCTGCGCCCAGACTTCGTGAGTATTTCGGGCCAGATCTTCTCCCAGCGCCTGAAGATCCGACGGCAATGAAACGCCGGAGGTGTCGATGGGGTGAGGAACATAATCCTTTTCTGACATGGCTGCTTTCCTCCCTGTATTGCGCAGCATGGGCTGCCCTGATAAATAAAGGCTGCGGATGGTCTGCCTCCGAACGCTGAATAAACCCCCGTATTTATAATGGCAAGCAGATTAGTCGTATTCTACATGAGGCTGCAGGGCGTGTCAATAAGGAGTCTTTGACAGACAGGATATTGACTTTTCGCCGGGGAAAGGATACAGTGAAGCACAGGAAAATACAGATGGAGGAGACCGGGATGAGAATTCTTTTTGTAACCAGCGAATGTGCCCCTTTCAGCAAAAGCGGCGGACTGGCGGATGTGGCTTTTTCCCTGCCGCCGGCGCTTCGCAAGCTGGGAGATGAGATTTCCATCATTACCCCCCTGTACCAGTGCGTGTGGCAGAACTATGGGGAAAAGCTGGAGTTTGTGATGGATGTGGACATCGTCCACGGCGGAGTTACCTATGGCTGTGAGCTGTACCGGGGGGACAGGGAAGGCGTTCCCGTCTGGTTCGTGAAATATGATCCCTTCTATGACCGGCCGCGGCTTTACGGATATGATGATGACAAGCTGCGCTTTGCCTTCTTCAGCCGTGCGGTCATCGAGCTGCTGCCGGAATTGGGGCCGATGCCGCAGATCCTGCACTGCAACGACTGGGAATCCGCCCTGTCGGTTATCTATCTGAAGAACGACCAGGTGACCCGCCCCGAGCTGAAGGGGATCCGGTCCGTCTTTACGATCCACAATATCGCCTATCAGGGACAGTTCAGCGCATGGGAGCTGCAGACCACCTTTGCCCTGCCGGAGGGATGGTATGACGGCGGGCTCGGATTTGAATACGAGGGCAGGCATGATGTCAACCTGATGAAGGGAGCCATGATGGTGGCCGACGCGGTGTCCACCGTGTCCCCGACCTACGCGCGGGAGCTGCACCACCATCGGTACGGGATGGGCCTGGAGGGCGTGGCTCACCTGGTGGACAACAAGCTGCAGGGGATTCTGAACGGCATCGATATGGAGCTGTATAATCCGAAGAAGGATCCCCGCCTGCCCGCGTCCTTTGACAAAAAGCACATGGAAGGAAAAGCGGCCTGCAAGGCAGCGCTGCAGGAGGCCTTCGGGCTGGAAAAGGAAGCCCGTTTTCCCCTGTTCTGCCTGGTGGCCAGACTGGTGGAGCAGAAGGGTGTTGAGCTGATCAAGGAACTGCTGCCGCGGCTGATGGATCTGGGGTGCCAGGTGATCATCTTCGGCCAGGGCGACCAGGCCTACGTGGACCACTTTAACGACTGCCTGAAAAGGTGGCCGGGCCAGTTCGGGTTCTCCAGCAACTATTCGGAGGACATGGCGGCGCGCGTTTTTGCCGGATCGGATTTCTATCTGATGCCCTCCCGGTTTGAGCCCTGCGGCCTGAGCCAGATGATGGCCATGCGGTACGGTACCGTGCCCATTGTGCATGAAACCGGCGGGCTGAAGGACTCTGTGCGCTCCTACAGCGAGTTTGACGGAATCGGGGACGGGTTCTCCTTCCCGGAATATACCAGCCAGAGCCTGATGATGAGCATCATGAGCGCGCTCCGGGTCTACTTCTGCGACGAGGAGACCTTCGCGCTGCTTCGCCGGCGCTGCATGGAGAAGGACTTCTCCTGGGACCGCAGCGCGCAGCAGTACCAGCGGATGTACAGCCGCATCGCCGTCGGCAATGAGGTGGAGCAGATTCCGTACCGGGATGCCTATCTGCAGCTGAAGGACGCCTATATCGAGCTGGAGAAGGCGAACCGGGAGCTGAACCTGCAGCGGTTCCCGGATCCGTATCACCGGGTGATCCAGGTCCATATGACCACCCAGACGGACGGCTTCTTCTTCCTGGTGTTTGACCGGAAGGGAGATGAGTTCACCTTCCAGATTGAGCCCTTCACCTTCCACGACGCGGACGCGTTTATTTCCGTCAGCTTTGAGCACCTGATGGCCATGGCCCGGGGCGAGACCACCTTTGACAAGCTTTATCTGCAGGGACTGCTGCGGGTGAAGGGAAACCTTTCCAAAGGGGCGGAAATGCGGATTCTGCTGGGCAGAAGGCAGGAATAAAGGAAAGGCACAGACCTTTCAGACGATATCATCAATGGGAAGAAAAATGAAATGATAACTGCATACGGTAACCCGGAGGCCTCTGCCGTTCTGATCCAGATGGTCGATGAGCATGACCTGGAAGGCCTGGAATCAGAGGCGGCGGAAATCCGGAAGCTGACGGGGGAAG
Source organism: uncultured Clostridia bacterium (assembly GCA_946542235.1). GTDB lineage: Bacteria > Bacillota > Clostridia > Christensenellales > Aristaeellaceae > Aristaeella. The sequence goes on from CAMNKK010000043.1 coordinate 2,653, forward strand.
ATTTTTATCTGATGGCCGTAAAGGTCGGGAACTGGAATACGGATTTATCCCCCTGGCACGCGCCCGCCGTGTTCGGCAGGGAAGATTTCGGAAGCGGCGCGGCCGATACGCTGTCAGAAGTTCTGAAGTATACTGAAAACAAAAGCAAAACATGGTTCATCGGCGGATACTCTCTGGCCGGGCTTTTTGCGCTGTGGGCAGCGTATCAGACCGACGTGTTTCAGGGCGTTGCGGCCGCCTCGCCTTCGGTGTGGTTTCCCGGGTTTTCGGAATACATGAAGGAGAACCGGATTCAGGCAAATTCCGTATATCTGAGCCTCGGCGACCGGGAAGAAAAGACCCGGAATCCCGTTATGGCGGCTGTCGGAGACCGGATCAGGGAAGCGTACGAGCTGCTGCAGGGGCAGGGGATCAACACCATTCTGGAATGGAACCAGGGAAATCATTTCAGGGATGCGGACAAGAGGACGGCAAAGGCCTTTGCCTGGCTGCTGCAGCAGCGGAAAAAGGGAGAAGGAACGCCGTGAAGCAGGCGCGGCGCCGGGCGGCATGGGACAGGCACGGCGCCGGACAGAAGCTTGAAAGAGAACCAGGCTGTGATATAATACCCGCAGTCTGATTTCCGGAGGATTGAGTATGGAAAGCGATGTTTTGGAGCAGCTGAACGGTTCGGGCCTGTGGCTTGTCTGCGGAATCATCGTGGCAGCCATTGCGGCCATCTGCCTGATTTTCATCGTCCGCGCCTGGCGCGCGGGCAAAGCGCTGGGCATGGATCCGGTGCGCATGCGCCGGGCGGTGACCTCCAGCGCCACCTTTTCCGTGCTGCCCAGCGTGGGCATTCTGCTGGGGGTGCTGGCCCTGAGCGGAAGCCTGGGCACGCCCTGGCCGTGGCTTCGGCTCAGCGTGATCGGCGCGCTGCACTATGAAACCTCTGTGGCGGAGGGCGCGGCGGAGCAGCTCGGGGTCCGGCTCAGCGCCGGAGAAATGACGGTTCAGGCCTTTTCCACCATTGCCCTGCTCATGAGCATCTGCATCATGTGGGGCATGATTCTGACCACGATCTTCAACCGGCGGTATCTCCGCCGCTTCGAGGGCAGAGACCTGGAGAAAAAGACCGAGGGCGGCTTTGGGGACAGAGCCATGGTCGCCATGTTTATCGGCATGGTCAGCGCCTATCTGGGCAGCTATATCGGCGGATTTGTTTCCCAGCGGCCGGAGCAGACCGCGGAGGGGATCAAATACGTGACGGCCCGCTTCTCCTTCCAGGGCAGCCTTACCCCGCTGGTGGCGGCCGCCGCGGCAGCCGCGGCCATGGGGGTTTTTATCTGGCTGAAGGAAAAGAAAAACTGGGACTGGGTTGAGAACTTTGCCATCGCGGGCAGCATGCTGGCGGGCATGATTGCCACGGTGCTGGTTGGGCTGTAAGGAGGCGGAGCAGGATGAAGAACGGTTTTTCCTATGATACCTATCTGAACCGGACCCACTGGCTGGGCCGGATCTGTTCCGTGCTGGTGCTGATTATGCTGGTGGGCGCTCCCTTTGTCATCGGCGGCATTCTGGGCGCCATGCCGGATCTGGCGGCGGCCGGGCGGGGATTCCTGGCGGTCGGGCTTGTCTGGACCGTGTCCAGCGTCGTGGAATACCTGGTGTATACCCCCATGCTGGGGGCCGGAGGAAGCTATCTGGCCTTCATTACCGGCAACCTGATCAACATGAAAATCCCCTGCGCCATGAACGCCCGGGAGCTGACCGGCGCCAAAACCGGCACCGCGGAAAATGAAGTCATCTCCACGCTTTCCATCGCCACCTCCGCCCTGGTGACCATCCTCGTGCTGGCCGCCGGCGTGGCGCTGATGATTCCCCTGCAGCCCGTGCTCCGCAGCCCGGTGCTTCGCCCTGCCTTTGACAATGTGGTTCCCGCCCTCTTCGGCGCGATGGCCTGCCGGTATTACCGCAAGGATCCCCGCCTGGCGGCGGTTCCCCTGTGCGTGATGGTGATCCTGTTTGTTCTGGTTCCTTCCCTCACTTCCTCCACCAGCTTCATGATCATCCCCAGCGGAGCCATTGCCATCGCCCTGAGCTGGATCAGCTGGCGCCGGGGAAAGAAGGAGGGGAACTGAGCCGTGGTGATACTCTGGATTCTGGCGGGCCTTTTCGGCCTGCTGCTCCTTCTGCTTCTGATCTCCCTGATCCGGACGGCCCTGATTCCCTCGAAAAAATCAACCTATCGGCCTTCCCCGGATCCGGCCCGGGCGGACGCGTATGCCGAAAAACTGTCCCGGATGATCCGGTGCGAAACGGTCTCCTGCCCGGGGGAGGAACAGCGGGAAAAGTTCCTGGCCTTTCATCGGGAACTGGAAGCCCTTTTTCCCCGGGTGCACGCTTCCCTGGAAAAAACGGAAATCGACGGCAACCTGCTGTTCTTCTGGAAAGGGAAAAGCAGCGAAAAGCCGCTGGTGCTCATGAGCCACCAGGATGTGGTGCCGGCGGAGGGGGAATGGATCAGACCGCCCTTTTCCGGCGAGATTGCCGAGGGCAAGGTCTGGGGCCGGGGCGCTTCGGATACCAAGTGCTCCGTCATGGCCTTCTTCCAGGCGGCGGAGGAGCTGCTGGCGGAGGGCTATGTTCCGGAAAACGACGTATATCTCTCTTCTTCCTGCACCGAGGAATGGGCGGGAGACGGGTGCCCGAAGCTGGTGGCCGAGCTGAAGCGCCGGGGCGTCCGCCCCTGGCTCGTCTGCGATGAGGGAGGCGGCATCATCACCGATCCCATGGGCGGGATCCGGGGAAACTTTGCCATGATCGGGGTCTTTGAGAAGGGAAAGGCGGATGTGCGCTTTACGGCCCGATCGGGCGGCGGACACGCCAGCACCCCCAGGCCGCATTCTCCCATCGCCAGGCTGGCCGCCTTTGTGCATGACGTGGAGACCCACCGGGTCTTCCGCCGCCGCCTGCCGAAGGAGGTGGCAGCCATGTTTGAAACGCTGGCTCCCTATGCCTCCTTCCCCATGAAATGGATTTTCGGCAATCTGTGGCTGTTCCGCCCGGTTCTGCTGCAGGTGCTGCCGCTCGTCAGCGCGCAGGCCGGCGCCATGATCCGCACCACCATCGCCTTTACGATGCAGTCCGGATCCTCCGCGTGCAACGTGATGCCCCAGGAGGCCACGGTGAGCGCCAACATGCGCTTCATTCCGCATCAGGGGATGAAGGAAAGCCTGGATGTGATTGAAAAAAAGGCCGCGAAGCACGGCCTGACCATGGAGGTGCTGTCCGCAACGGACTTCACACCCTCCGCGGATCTGTCCGGAGACGCCTTCCGGATCCTGCGGGAAACGGCGGAGAAGACGTTCCCGGGCTGTCCTGTCAGCCCCTATGTCATGACGGGGGCAACCGACGCCCGGTTCTATCAGGAAATCTGTGACCATGTGTTTCGCTTCGCGCCGGTGGTTTACGGCCCGGAGCAGATGAAGGGCATGCACGGGCTGAATGAAAACATTGAAATCAGCTGCCTGCCCGGCGCGGTGGATTTCTACCGGAATCTGATCAGCGCCAACATCTGAGGCACAGGCGCTTCTTCCCGGGCGGCGGGGCCGCCGCGAAAAAAGCATACAAAAAGAACCGGCTGCCGCGGCGGCCGGTTCTTTATTGCTGCCGGAGATCAGGGACGTCCCCCGGAAAAGGGAGCTCAGATCAGCCGACGGCCGGAACGCCAGACGGCGGAGACGGAGCAGTCCTCCTCCAGCAGGAGAATATCCGCGTCCCTTCCGGGCAGCAGGCTGCCCTTCCGGTCCGCAATGCCGACGGAAGCCGCCGGATGAAGAGAAGCGCAGGCTACGGCTTCATACAGGGGCGCCGCGGCGTGGATCCGGTAATTCCGGACGGCTTCATTCATTTTCAGCACGCTGCCCGCGATGGTACCGTCCGCCAGCCGGCAGGCGATTCCCCGGACGAAGATGGGCTGGCCGCCCAGGGTATATTCTCCGTCCCCCAGGCCGCCGGCCCGGGTACAGTCGGTAATCAGCACCAGCCGGTCTCCCGCGCAGGCGCGCATCAGCGGGAACAGGGCCGGATGGACATGAAACGTGTCCGCAATCAGCTCACACCAGCCGGGTCCGGTCAGGGCGGCGCCCACTACGCCGGGGCTCCGGTGATTCAGTCCGGTCATGGCGTTGAAGGTATGGGTGAAATGATCCGCGCCGGCGGAAACCGCCCGGCGGACCGTGTCAAAGTCTGCAGCCGTATGGCCGACGGAAACCGACATCCGGCCCCGGAGCGCCTGAATGCAGGATATCGCCCCCGGCATCTCCGGGGCGATGGTGATCAGCCGGATCAGATCCGCCCAGGGAAGCATGAGATCGGCATTGGGCGGAAGGATGGCCTCTTCCGACTGCGCGCCTTTCTTCTGCGGGTTAATGAAGGGACCTTCCGCATGGCAGCCCAGTATTTCGGCTCCCGGGAAGTCCGCCGCCCGGGAGTCGGGCAGCAGGGAACGGATCGTCCGGAAAGCGGCTTCCAGCTCCGGCCAGGGGACGGTCATGGTCGTGGGAAGAAAGGCGGTGACCCCGTTTTTCAGAATCCCCTCCGCCATCCGGCGGAGCCCCTCCCGCTTTCCGTCGGAGGCGTCCTCTCCAAGATAGCCGTGAATGTGTACATCCACAAAGCCCGGGGAGATATACCTCCCGCCCGCGTCAATCCGCTCGGCGCCTTCGGGCACCCCGGAGGAAACCTCAAGGATCCTGTCGTCAAAGAGCAGGACCTGATCCCGCACCTCCTGATCCGGAAGGAGAATACGGCCGTTCACAAGCGCTTTCATCCACAGATCGCCTCCTGAAGCAATTGAAAAAGATATGCTATCATACCATTTTGGAGGAGCCGGGACAAGCGGAGAATAGAATGCGCAGGCGGATCCATCAGCGGCTGAAGTGAAAAGGCTGCTTCCAGTGCCGAGGGAGGCATCTGTATTGATATCCGGATTTCTTCGTGGTAAAATAGACTGCAAAAGTGTGACAGGAAAGGAGCGTTTGATCATGCTGACAATCGAAGCGCTGCGCGAGCTGGGAGCGGATGTGGAGGACGGCGTGAGAAGGTGCGTCAACAACGAAGCATTCTATCTGAAAATGGTGGATAAGGCAGTGGCGGATCTGCATACGGATGATCTGCGCGCTGCCCTGGGGGAAGGAGATCTGAGCCGTGCTTTCGAGATCTGCCACGGAATGAAGGGCGTTCTGGCGAATCTGAGCCTGACGCCTGCGCTGCGGCCGGCCGGCGAGATGACGGAGCTGCTGCGGCAAAGGATCCGGATGGACTATGAGCCCCTGACAGCTGAGCTGGAAAAGCAGCTGGAGCTGCTGCGGGCCCTGAAGGAAGCGTAAACGGACTGACGGCCGAAGACCGGGGAAAAGGCGGACGGCCCGCTCCCCGCGGAAAATGGATGGAAGCATCCGGAAACCTGTCTCGAAGGAGATCAATATGCAAAATACCCAAGCAAATCCCCGGACTGCCGACAGAAAACATCTGATTCTGATTGTGGACGACGAACCGGTCAACCGGGAAATCCTGCGGATGATCCTGGAGGAGGAGTATGAGCCGCTGACAGCCGCGGACGGAGAGACTGCGCTGAGCATCATCCGGGAGAACAGCGAGAAGCTTTCCCTGGTGCTGCTGGATCTGCTGATGCCGGGAATGCACGGCCTGGAGGTGCTGCAGAAGCTGCAGGAGGATCCTGCCGTGAAGCATATCCCCGTCATTGTGCTGACCGCGGATCAGCAGGCGGAGGTCGAAAGTCTGCGGGCGGGGGCGGTGGATTTTCTGTCCAAACCCTACCCGGACCGGGAAGTCATTCTGGCCCGGGTGCGCCGGACCATTGAAATGACGGAAGACCGCGAGCTGATTGAGTTTACCGAGCGGGACAGGCTGACCGGCCTGCTGAACAGGGAATATTTTTACCGGTACGCGGAACAGTTTGACCAGAACCATGAGGGGCAGGAGATGGACGCCATGATGGTGGACATCTGCCATTTCCGGATGATCAACGAGCGGTACGGAAAGGCCTTTGGGGATGAGGTGCTGCGCAGGCTGGGAGAAAGCCTGCGAAATGCGGTCCGGGACGGCGGGGGGATTGTGTGCCGCCGGGTGGCGGATACATTCCTGGTTTACTGTCCTCACCGGGAGGACTATAAGTCGATTCTGGACGGCGCGGTAAAAGCACTGCCTGCCAGGAACAGCGGAAGCGCGATCCGCCTGCGGATGGGGGTCTATGCCCGGGCGGACAGAACAATTGAACTGGAACGAAGGTTTGACCGGGCCAAGATGGCACTGGATACCCTGATCGGGAACTACCGAAGCTCCTGCGCCCTGTACGACAGTGCGCTGCATGAAAATGAGATCTTCGAGGAGCGGCTTCTGGAGAGCTTTGACGCAGCCATCCGGGAAAAACAGTTTCTTGTTTATTTTCAGCCCAAGTTTGATATCCGTCCGGAAAAGCCCGTACTGGCCAGCGCAGAAGCCCTGGTCCGGTGGGTCCATCCTGAACTGGGATTCATTCAGCCGGATAAATTCATTCCCCTTTTTGAGAAAAACGGACTGATCCCCCGGCTGGACGAGTATGTGTGGAGGGAAACCGCGGCGCATATCCGTGACTGGAAGAATCGGCTGGGCGTTTCAGTACCGGTGAGCGTGAATGTATCCCGGGTGGACATGTTTGACACCGATCTGGCCGGCATCCTGACGGAGCTGCTGCGCGAGAACGGACTGACACCGGCGGATCTGCTGCTGGAGATTACGGAGTCGGCCTATACCCGGGATTCTTCCCAGATCATTGAGCGGGTGAACCAGCTCAGAGGCCTGGGATTCCATATCGAAATGGACGATTTCGGAACGGGATATTCCTCTCTCAGCATGATTTCGGAGCTGCCCATCGATGCGCTGAAGCTGGACATGATTTTTATCCGGACGGCTTTTGCCGGTAACCGAAGCACCCGCCTGATAGAAATCATCATTGATATCGCGGATTTTCTCGGCGTGCCTGTCATTGCGGAGGGCGTGGAAACAGAGGAGCAGATGACCGCCCTGCGGGAAATGGGATGCGATCTGGTGCAGGGATATTATTTTTCCAGACCCGTTCCGGGGGAAGCCTTTGAAGAATTTCTGCTGGCCGGGCGGCGAACTGCGGAGAAAGGAAACGAATGAGCGAATTCATTCATGAGCCGGTGCTGCTGAAAGAGGTTCTGACCTGGATCACGCCGCGAGGCGGCGGGGTGTACTGCGACGGGACGCTGGGAGGCGGCGGGCACAGCGCGGCCATTCTCCGGGAAGCGGGGGCCGGAGCCAGCCTGTACGGAATCGACAGGGATGAAACCGCCATCAGGGCGGCATCGGAACGGCTGAAGGAATTTACGGGCTTTCATGCCATCCACGGGAACTTTCACGACGCGAAAGCCCTGCTGGAGGAAGCGGGCGCGCCGGCTCTTGACGGCGCGCTGCTGGATCTGGGGGTTTCCAGCCCCCAGCTGGACCAGGCAGAGCGGGGGTTCAGCTTCCATGAGGACGCGCCGCTGGACATGCGGATGGACCGGAGCCAGGGAATGACGGCGGCAGAGCTGCTGAACACGGCTTCGGAGCAGCAGCTGACGGAAATCATCCGGGACTACGGAGAGGAAAAATGGGCGGCCAGGATCGCGAAAATCATCTGCGAGCACCGGGCGGAAAAGCCCATGGAAACCACCTTTGACCTGGTGCACGCGGTGGATGCCGCCATTCCGAAAGCGGTTCGGCGCAGGGAGGACGGGCATCCGGCCCGGCGGACCTTCCAGGCGGTCCGCATCGCGGTCAATGACGAGCTGGCCCCGCTGGATCAGGCGATCTGCGACCTGGTGGACTGCCTGAAGCCGGGCGGGCGAATCTGCGTGATCACGTTTCACTCGCTGGAAGACCGGCTGGTGAAGCGGTGCTTCCAGCGGCTGCAGAACCCATGTATCTGTCCGCCGAAGGCGCCGGTCTGCACCTGCGGAAGAAAGCCGGCGGTCCGGGTGCTGGCAGGCGGCGCGGTGAAGCCTTCCCGGGAAGAGCTGGAACGGAACGTGCGGGCGAGAAGCGCGAAGCTCCGGGCAGCGGAAAAAATCTGAAGTCCTGAAAAACCGAAAAAAAACCGGAATTCCCCGGGGAGAGCCCCGAAATCATTTGCAAAAGATTTCCGGAAGGGGTATAATTTCCCCCGGATCTGAACGGATCTGTAAAAAAGGAGGAAGATTGCGATGGATATCCAGAAGATTATTTCAGACATGGTTTCGAAGCTGACCGGTCATTCCGACCTGATCAAGCAGTTCACCTCTGATCCCGGCGCGCTCATCAAGAAGCTGACCGGCTTCGATGTAAACGCGGACCAGCTGAAGGAGATCGTGGCCGGTGTGACCAAAATGCTGGGCAACGGCGCCGGAGAAGCGGTTGAACAGGGAAAGGGAATTCTGAACAAGCTGAAGAGCCTGTTTGGGAAATAATATCATGGTTTTCAGAAGCCCGGCGCGCCTGCCGGGCTTTGTTTTCCCGAAGAAAGCTGCCGGGGAAAAGCCTGCGGCCTGCCGGATCCGGCGGGCCGGACGGAAGCCTGCTAACCCCGGATTTACCCATGCCGCAGTGTGATTTACGGACATGGGTCCCTTTTTATCAGAAAGAAACGATATTCAGGAGGTGCGAAAAATGAGCAGCCCGGGATTCAGATGGTGCTTCATCGGAACGGGAACGCTGGGAAAGCAGGTAGCGGAGCAGATCACTGCTTCCGGCCGGCATGAGATCAGCAGTGTCTGCAGCCGCAGATACGAAAACGCGGAGGCATTTGCCGCGCGGTTCGGCGGAAAAGCGTACGCGGAGCCCCGGGAGGCGATCCTGGCTGCGGACGCGGTCTATGTGGTTACCCCCCATCCCTCCCATTATGAATGGACCCGGCTGGCCATTGAGCTGGGAAAGCCTGTGCTGTGCGAAAAACCCTTTACCGTCCGGGCGGAGGAAACGAAGGAGCTCTTCCGTCTGGCCCGGGAACGGGGAGTTTATATCGTGGAGGGAATGTGGACCTGGTTTGCGCCCGTGGCCAGGCAGGTGAAAAGCTGGCTGGAGCAGGGGCAGATCGGGGAGGTTCTCCGGGTCAGAACCAGGTATCTGGTGAACGTGGTGAACTACGCGCCCCGGCTGACGGACCCGCAGCTGGCGGGAGGCGCGATCCTGGATTCCGGGGTATATCCGATTACCTATCTGTACCGGCTTTTCGGAAAGCCGGAGCGGGTCCGGTGCACCGGAACCATCACGAACGGGGTGGACCTGTGCGATGAGATCGACCTGATCTATCCGAACGGGCAAACCCATCATATCGACCTGTCCATCTGCGATCCCTCCGGGGTGGAGGACATCCTGATTACCGGCAGCAAAGGGGAAATCTATGTGGATCATTTCCACTACGCGGACCGGGCGGAGCGGAGAGATCCGGAAGGAAAGCCGGCGGAGACCTGCGAGGGCGCAACGACCATGCTCAACGAATTTGACCTGGCGGCGGAGGAGATCCGGGCGGGCAGGAAGGAAAGCGCGTATATTCCGACCCAGGCGACGATAGACGTGATGGAAATCATGGACGAATGCAGGAGACAGATCGGGCTTGTCTATCCCTTTGAACGGGAATGAGCCCCGCGGAGCAGGGCCCTTCGGAATGAACGGCGGGCCGGAGAACAGGAAGAAATGGGAAAGCAGAAGGAAAAGACCAATGTGATGCGGGTCCTGGACAGCAAAAAGGTGCCCTACGAAAGCCATTACTATGAGGCGGACGCAAGCCTGAGCGGAGCGGAGATTGCCGGATTGCTGGGCGAGAGGCCGGAGCGCGTTTTCAAGACGCTGGTCACCGCCGGAAAACCGGGAAAGTTCTATGTCTTCGTGATCCCTGTGGCGGAGGAGCTGGACCTGAAAAAGGCGGCGGCCGCCGCCGGGGAAAAATCCGTCAGCATGCTTCCGCAGAAGGAGCTGCTGCCCCTGACGGGATATGTCCACGGCGGCTGCTCTCCCATCGGGATGAAAAAGAGCTTTCCGACCTTCCAGCATGCCGGCGCGGAAAAGCTGGAAACAGTCTGCGTCAGCGGGGGGAAGGTCGGCTGCCAGATTGAGCTGAAGCCGGAGGATCTGCAGCGCGTCACCGGGCTGAAATACGCGGATCTGACTGCTCAGCGCGGCTGAAGGGGGGAAAATGAAATGCCGGGACCGGGAGGCCCGATGGGCAGAGGACATTACCTGACCGAAGAGGAAAAGCAGCAGACCCCGAAGGTAACCAGGGAGCTGCTGACAAGAGTGTTTTCCTATCTTCGCCCCTATACCGGCCAGCTGCTGCTGGTGCTGGGCTGCATCGCCGTATCCTCGGTATGCAGCATGTTTCCCTCCATCCTGACAGGCAACATCGTGGATGTGCTGACGGGAAAGGAGATGGGCGGCTGGATCGGCGGCGGGGTTTCCGCGCTGATCCGGCTGATTCTGCTGTCCCTGGCGCTGCACTTTTTTTCAAACCTGATCGGCGTCGGCGAAAGCTACCTGAACACCTGGATTGCCCAGCACATTTCCTATGACATGCGGAACCAGATGTACCGGCATCTGCAGAAAATGTCCCAGCGCTTCTTTACTTCCGCCAATCAGGGGGACATCATCACCCGGATGACCAGCGATATATCCGGCGTGGAATCCGTGATTACCAATACCTTTACCAGCATCCTGTCCAATGTGATCACCCTGGCCGTCGCCGTGATCGCCATGTTCCAGAAAAACTGGATCCTGGCGCTGGTGGGAATCGCCATGGTGCCGCTGTTCGTCCTGCCGACCCGCGTGGCCGGAAAGAAAAGATGGAAACTGGCGGGGGAGGCGCAGGCCTGCAACGATGAAATCAACGGGATCCTGAATGAAACCCTCTCCGTGAGCGGCCAGCTGCTGGTCAAGCTTTTCGGCAGGGAAAAGACGGAATACCGCCGGTATGAGGAAGCCAACGGACGGATGATCCGGCTGCACATCCGGGAAAGAATGGCAGGGCGGTGGTTTTTCATGCTGCTGAGCACCCTGACCACCATCGGCCCCATGCTGCTTTACCTGGTGGGCGGCATCCTGATGATGGAGCACGGCAGCTCGCTGACGGTGGGCGATATCACGGTGCTGGTGGCGCTGCTGGGGCGGATGTACGGCCCGGTCAACAGCCTGCTGAACATCCAGGTGGACTGGATCCGGTCCATGGCCATGTTCAGCCGGATTTTTGAATACTATGATATGAAACCCGAGATCGAGGACCGGCCGGACGCCCGGGAGCTGCGGAACGCCCGGGGCGAGGTTCGCTTTGAAGGAGTGGACTTCAGCTATGACGGAGAGCGCCGGATTCTGAAGGACATCAGCTTTGAGCTGAAGAGCGGGGACTGCATCGCGATCGTGGGCCCCAGCGGCAGCGGAAAAAGCACCATCGTCAACCTGATTCCCCGGCTGTGGGACGTTACTGCGGGCAGGGTGACCTTTGACGGAGAGGACGTGCGGAACTGGACGCTGCAGTCCCTGCGGGAGGAAATCGGCGTCGTGACGCAGGAAACCTACCTGTTCAACGGATCGATCCGGGACAACCTGCTGTACGCGAAGCCGGATGCCACGGAGGAAGAGATGGTGGAAGCCTGCAGAAAGGCAAACATCTATGACTTCATCCAGCGGCAGCCGGAGGGGCTGGATACGCTGGTGGGCAACCGCGGGCTGAAGCTGAGCGGCGGCGAAAAGCAGCGGATCTCCATCGCCCGGGTGCTGCTGAAGGATCCGGCCCTGCTGATCTTTGACGAAGCGACATCCGCGCTGGATTCGATCTCGGAGGCCGCGATTCAGGCGGCGATCAATCCGCTGATCGAGGAGCGGACCTCCATTCTGATCGCCCATCGGCTTTCCACCATCCTGGCCGCGGATGAGATTCTGGTGGTGCGGGACGGAGAGATCGTGGAGCGGGGAACGCATCAGGAGCTTGTCCATGCGGGCGGCACCTATCAGGAGCTGTATGAAACGCAGTTCCAGAAAACGGAATAAAAAAACCGACAGGCTCTGCGCCGCCGGTGCACGGCCTTCCCCGGAGCGATCCCCGGGAGAAAAGAGCATCACATATTGCGAAAAGACGGGAAGATATGGTATACTGTGCTGCAGTAAAAATACATCTTTGGAGGGGTTTCCCATGAAATTCGGACATTTTGATGACAAAGCCCGGGAGTATGTGATTGATACTCCCCGGACGCCCTATCCCTGGATCAACTATCTCGGATGCGAAAAGTTCTTCGGCATTATCAGCAATACCGCGGGCGGATATTGCTTCTACCGTGACGCCCGTCTCCGCCGGATTACCCGGTACCGTTACAACAATATGCCGGTGGACAACGGCGGACGGTATTTCTATATCAAGGACGGGGATACCGTCTGGAACCCCGGCTGGAAGCCCGTCAAGACGGAGCTGGACGAATACAGCTGCCGGCACGGCATGGGATATACCATCATCACCGGCAAGAAGAACGGCCTGAAGGCCAGCCAGCGCTCCTTTGTGCCCATGGGGTTTGACGCGGAAGTGCATCAGGTGACCCTGACCAACGAAAGCGGCGCGGCCAAGGATGTGATTCTGACCAGCTTCGTGGAGTTCTGCCTCTGGAACGCGCAGGATGATATGCTGAACTTCCAGCGGAATTTCTCCACGGGCGAAGTCGAAGTGGAAGACGGCGTCATCTATCATAAGACCGAATACCGGGAGCGGCGGAACCATTATTCCTTCTATGCCGTGAATACGCCCATTGACGGATTCGATACCGACATGGAAACCTTCCTGGGTCTGTACAACGGATTCGAGAATCCCCAGGCCGTGATGAACGGAAAGATGGGGAATTCCATTGCCTCCGGCTGGCAGCCCATGGCCGCCCATCAGATCCGGGTGCATCTGGAAAAGGGCGAGGAGAAAAAGTTCAACTTTGTGCTGGGCTATGTGGAGCTGCCCAATGAAGAGAAGTGGGCCGCCCCGGGAATCATCAACAAAAAGCCGGCGAAGGAGCTGCTCAGCAGCCTGACCACGGACGAACAGATCGAGGAAAAATTCCAGCAGCTGCGGAAGCACTGGGATCATCTGCTGAGCGCCTACACCCTGACCACGGACAATGAGAAGCTGGGGCGGATGGTGAACATCTGGAACCCCTATCAGTGCATGGTGACCTTCAACATGAGCCGGAGCACCTCCATGTTCGAGAGCGGCATCGGCCGGGGCATGGGATTCCGGGATTCCAGCCAGGATCTGCTGGGCTTTGTGCATCAGATTCCGGAGCGGGCCCGGGAACGCATCCTGGATATCGCCGCGACCCAGTTCCGGGACGGCGGGTGCTACCATCAGTATCAGCCGCTGACCAAGAAGGGGAACAACGACATCGGCGGCGGATTCGGAGACGATCCGCTGTGGCTGATTGCCGGCACGGCGGCCTACATCAAGGAGACCGGGGACTTTGACATCCTGAACGCCCCCACGCCCTATGACTGCAATCCGGAGGACTGCGGAACCCTGCTGGAGCACCTGGAGGTGAGCCTGGAGCATGTGGTGAACAACCGGGGACCTCACGGGCTGCCGCTGATCGGCCGGGCGGACTGGAACGACTGCCTGAACCTGAACTGCTACAGCGACACCCCGGACGAAAGCTTCCAGACCTTCTCCAACCCCAACGCGCCGGATGACCGGGTGGCGGAAAGCGTGCTGATTGCCGGCATGTTCGTGTCCATCGGGCCGGAGCTGGTCGCCATCGAGAAGCGGCTGGGCCGGACGGAAAAGGCCGGGGAATATCAGAAGGCCATCGACGCCATGACCGCGGCCATCGAAAAGGACGGCTGGGACGGCGAATGGTTTGTCCGCGCCTATGACGCCATGGGCCGCAAGGTCGGATCGAAGGAGTGCGAGGACGGCAAGATCTTCATCGAGAGCCAGGGCTACTGCGTCATGGCCGGCATCGGTCTGGAGGACGGAAAGGCCGAGAAGGCGCTGGAGAGCGTGCATAAGTATCTGGAAACCGAGCACGGCATCGTGCTGCTCCAGCCGGCCTACAAGGAGTATCACCTGGAGCTGGGCGAAGTGAGCTCCTATCCCTGCGGATACAAGGAGAATGCCGGCATCTTCTGCCACAACAATCCCTGGATCATCGCCGCGGAAACCGTCGTCGGCCACGGCGACCGGGCCTTCGACCTGTACAGCCGGATCGCGCCGGCCTGGC
>CAMNKK010000044.1 GCA_946542235.1 uncultured Clostridia bacterium
TTTTGAAATTTACAATTGATCCACAGTCATTTCACTCCCGGGGAAAGAGCTCTCAGGAAGCCCCGGAGAAGAAAAGCACACCATACCGCGGGGGAAACGCCCCCTGCAGAAAGAAGGAATTCCCATGCGTCTGCAAACCGGAAGAAAAAGCGGCTGGCGCCGTTTTCTGTCCCTGCTGCTGATCCTGATTCTTCTCCTTCCGTCTGTTTCGGCGGAAGAAGAAACGGCCGTCCGGGTGGGACAGATTGAGTATCCCCTTTCCCTGGCGCGGTATATGCTGGAGTCCTATGTCTATCTGGCGGAGGTCAGCGGCGTTTCTCTGACGGAGGAGGAAATGGCGGAGGCTGTGGAAACGGTTCGGGCCCGGCTGATCTCCCTCGGCGTCATCGAAAACAAACTGACGGAGCTGGGGAAGAACGGGTTTACGGAGGATGAAATGGACATCCTGCGGGCGGAAGCGGCCCGCCAGTACGAGCAGACCTGGCAGCAGATCTATCAGGATACCCTGGCCTATGACTCCTCCGTAACCGAGTCGGAGGTCACTTCCTGGATGAACTCCGTAGGCTATTCCCAGGACGCTTTTCTCCGGGAGCTCATGGTCGGCGAGCGGGAAGGCCGGATCCTGGATCTGTACTGCGCCGATGTGAAGGTTTCAGACGAGGAGATCCGACAGTACTATGAGGATAATTTCCTGAACCCGGACCGGGAAAGATACGCAAACGACATCCCTCTGTACGAAAAGGAAATCCTGCTGAATCAGAATGAAGCCTTCTATACCCCCGAGGGATACCGATATATCAAGAACATTCTTCTCCCCTATCCGGAGGAAATCACCGGGGAGCTGGACGCTCTCCGTTTGGAAGGCAAGCGGAGAACCTACGCGGTTCAGACGGCGTATTACGCGCTGGCGGATGCCGCCGCGGCCGGTGAGGATCTGACGGAAAAGAAAGCGGAATATGATACCCGGGTAAAGGAACTGGCAGCGCAGGAAGCCGCTTATCGGGCCAGAGAAAAAGAAGCGGTTCCGCTGCTTGCGGACACGATTTCCGGCATCCGGGAGCAGCTGGCCGCCGGCATCAGTATCGATACGCTGCTGGCCCGGTACAGCCTGGATCAGCAGCAGACCGGCGCGGACAGGCCCGGCGCGCTGTATCACCCCGCCTCGGTCGTCTGGCCGGAGGAAGCGCATCAGGTCATCGATGCCCTGACGGCGCCCGGCCAGCTGAGCGAGCCCTACACGGACGAGGAAGGGATCCATCTGATCTATTACGCGGGGAACGCGCCGGGCGGGCCGAGGGAGCTGACGCCGGAGGAACAGGAAGCACTCCGGGCTTCCGCCCTTTATGCCGCCCAGACACAGAGGCTCACCGGCCTGATTGAGGACTGGAAACAGAGCTATGAAATCACCGCGGACCTGTCCGGCCTGCTGGCAGAATAAAGCACCCACAGCGCTTATTTCAAATACGGAATGAGGTGTCTGACCATGAAGCTGCAAAAAATAATCACAGTTCTGATGGCCATGATCCTGGCTTTTCAGGCTATCCCTGTTGCCGCGCTGGCGGAGGGTTCCGCGCTCACGGCCATGGAGCTGACGGCAGCTTCCGCGCTGACGGGATACGGTGCGGATGTTTCCACCTGGCATGCCGGGTCCGGCTCTCCGGAAAACCTGACTGCCCGGCAGCTGGTCGAGTATCTCAATGAACTGCTGGAGGAAAAGATCCATACCCTGGAGACCGACTGCGAGGATCTGGAGCTGGCCCTGCATCATCTGGAGAGGAATTATCCGGAGAAATACCGGGAGCTGACCTCCGGCGCCTGGGCGGATTATCCGGATCAGATGCACACCATTTTCCGCCGGGCGGAAAGTCTCCGGATGAAGCTGGAGCACTGGAAGCTGACCCTGGTCTCCCGGTCCAGCATCATCGAGGGCAGATCATCCCTGCTGCAGGGCGGATCGCTTTCGGACTATGAAACCCGTTACCATACCCGCCAGATCAGGGAGGCGGTTGCCTCCATCCGGGCCGTCCGGACCGAGATCGCGCAGGAAGCGGGAGCGGATGAAGCCTGGCTGGACGCGCAGCTTCGGCTCTTTGTGCGGGTGCCGGGCTCCGATTCAGATCTTGAACTGTGTCAGTGGGCTGCCCGGGTACTGTCTGCGGAGGATCCGGTTACTGTCGTAGCGAAAGCCTCCATTTCCGCCCGCTTCCCCACCCGAAACACCCTGCTGGGCAGGCTCTCCCCCGTTTCCTCCGCGCTGGCGGACAGCACCCAGGGAACGGATCTGCGGGTGCAGGATGACAAGACCGTTTCCGTCTGCGTGAAGGGGCCGGACGACAAATGGTTCTCCGGAGCCAGCGTCACCGTCACGGACGTTTATTCCGAAGAGAACCCGAAGGCCTCCTTCAGCGGCACCACGGATGAAGACGGCGCGGTCAATGTCCCGCTGTCCGGGTTCAGGAAAAAGGATGATGAGATTGCCTTCTCGGTGAAGGTGACCGCGGAGGGATATCGGACCTTCATCGCGGACCGAATCAAGGCGGACAAGGGCGTCGGTTATATTGTCCACCTGGTGAAGGATGACGGAACGCCCTATCTTTCCGGGGTTTCCTTCGATGATCATGAGTGCCTGGCCGCGGAATATCCCGCCCTTATCAACAATCATAATGAGCGGAGCGTCCCCATTACGGTGCATGTGGAGAATCCGACAGACAGCAGGCTGCAGGTTATGCTGGCCTATCAGCATATCGACGGAAAGCAGTATTACCGCTCCATGAGCAGCGACAGCTCGGACAAGGGCGATTTCCAGGTTGCTCCCCACAGCTCCGCAACCCTGAAAATCAACAACGAGTGGCGCCGGAAGCTGCGGCCCGGCGGCGCGAAATTCACCTGGAAGAAGGGCACGCAGGAAACCAGTGAGAGTAAAAAGCTCCTGGTTCAGCTGGTGCTGACCGACGCGGCGGATCTGACGAAAAGCTTTACCGAAGGATCACCGGACCTGAGCAAGGGAACAATTGTGAAGATCGTTCCGACACAGCTGCAGGCGGAAGCCTCCGCCGTGGAGGAGCCGATCATCAATGCCTCCCTGCTGAGCTCCTTCTTCGGGGGCACCGACGACCTTTTCAATTTCAATTTCCCCATGTCCGGCGGAAAGGTCTTCACCAACGGCTCCGTCGGCCTGGATGTTCCCTTTGCCGCGTTTATTCCCAGGATATCCGTCGCGCTGGACGGCTCGACTTCGATCATCCTGGGCATTGATCCCGGCGGCTTCGGGGATAAGAAAGGCCCGCTGCTCGATAAAGAGGGTTTCGACAGTCCGGAGATCGGAAAGGTCCTCGACGCCTCCTTCAAGGATACAGCCGCCGCGCTGAAAAAGGTGGCGACCGGCGTCTACCAGTATAACAACGGGGACCGGGAAGGCGGCGTCAAGCTCGGAAACTTCAAGGGAACCATCGGCCCCGTATTCGGCATCGTATACCGGGTTGAGCACAGCGAGGACCAGAAAACCTGGACCAGTAAAAACCTGGCCGGCGTATTCGGCGTCGTCGCGTCCCTGGAGCTCAGCTTCACCGGCACGCATCTTTTCCCGCCCTGTCCGATTCCGGTCACCTACGGGGTCAGCTTCACCGCCTCCCTGGCCGTCTACGGCATGGTAGGCGGGACGATCGCGGTGAATTCCAAGGCCAATCTGGATGAGGAAGTCATCCAGCATACCGGCTTCAGCCCGGAATTCTCCGGTCTGACCATCCTGCTCCGCGTTGGCGTAAACGCGTTTGCCGGTATCGGCATCAAGGGCCTTTTGTCGTTGACGGTCAACGGCTACGGCTATCTCAGCTTCCTCTTCGAGCTGAAGGGAAGCAAGTTCACCCATCTGCGGATTTCCGCGGGCTTCGGCTTCTATCTGCTGCTGGAGGCCGTGTTCTGGCATGCCAAGTTCAGCATCTGGGATTCTCCGGATTATGAGCTTTACGACGGCGAATGGCCGAAGGCTTCCGCTTCCCTTTCCCGGACCTTCAGCGAGCTCTTCCTGCCCTCCGCCGCCGCGGACGAGGAGCCGCAGGAATCCCTGCCGCTTTCCGCCGATGATTATCCGGATCTGATCCCGGAAGCGGAGAAAGTCCGGGACGCGGACTGGAACCGGTCAACAGACGTGAAAATCGAGGAGATCGGCGGGGAAATCTACGCCTTCTATATCGGCAAGAAGGCCGGCACCAACAAGCGCAGCCGGGTGCTCTGGCTGAATCTGGACACCGGAAACAGCGGCAGCTTTGAAGCGGCATTGCAGGACGCGTCCGACCGGAAGTCCCTGATTCTGGATCGGGAAAATGTGTTCACGGACGGCGGATCCCAGTCTTTCATCAGGGAAACGGACAAGATCTTCGCTGAAAAAAACGTCGGGCTTTTCTACCAGGACGACCTTTCCTTCGATATCCGGAAGGTCTCCATCTCAGATGCCACCATTCAGAAAGTCTACGGCGATCTGCATGTCCTGTTCGCGGTCTGCGCGGATGCCTCTGCCTCCACGGAGGAGGAAATCCGGCTCAGCGGAACCCCCAGCATGTATGTGCTTGGCTTCATTCCGGATGGACACCACGGTCTGACTGCCACGCTGCCGATTCCCGAGATGGGAGAGCTCACAGGGCGTCAGCCCTACACCAACGGCCTGGCGAACTGGCATATGCTCTACGCCTACCCGATGCAGGGAAAGCCGGAAGATTTGAAGAACATGGTTTTCGAGCATATGACATCCACCGTCATGGGCCAGTTTTCCTTTGAGAAAAAGCAGAGCGAGCTGTACGCATCCATGGCCATCGGGAACAATGTAGCCAGTATCACATGTCTGATGCCCATCTCCCTGACGACAAAGACGGACTCCTTCTTTGCCAGCAAGCTTGTGGAGAAATACAGCGGAGATATGGGGGTCGTTCCGCGGAAGGGAGAAATGATTCAGGCCGGCACCTCCCCGGATTCCTACGGCATCGCCAATTCCTACTACTATCTGAAGGACTCCGACAAAACCGCCGGGAACCGTCAGCTCTGCTATCAGTCCAGATATCCTTCCGTCCTGCTGGATGAAAAGAACATCCCCTACTACCGGGTCTTCCAGGATGGAAGCCTGGACCATGTTTTCTCCCTGACGGAGGAAACGCTGGACAGCGGAAAAATCCTGTATCATCTGCACGCGGCCCGGATCGAGCATCCTACCGGAACACGGCTTCCCACCTACCGGCTCACGGATCTGGATCTGACGCTGCCGGGGGCCGGCTTCAGCGTGGAGCGGATCGGCAGCACCGTCTATCTCTACTGGATGGAAGTCGGACAGAAGAAGGACGACAAGACACGGAATGTATACCGGCTGAAGGCTGTCGCCTATGATCCGGACGCCTCCATCGCCTCGGACGATTTTGTGCTGGCTCAGTTCGAAGCGCCTGCGGATCAGACGATCGGGCAGATCCTTCTGACGAACCGGAAAGGATACTATGTGACGGACACCGCCATCTGGAGCTTCCCCCTGAAGCTGGTGGCCGCCATGGATCTGGATGCCGTGGTGCTGGATCATGATGTGATCGGCGTCGGGGAAAACGATACGGTGCTGATCCGGATGGTCAACAACGGAAATCTTTCCATCCGGGGCTTCACGCTGACGGAAAGTACTGTCGGCAGGGACGGAAGCGTACATCTGGTCGAGACGGTCCGCTGCGACACCGAAAACCCGGAGAACAATCTTCTGCATCTGGAGGGCGACAAGCCGGAGGAGGATATCAAGGGAAAGGACGCCATCTGGCGGGAGAATGTGGGCTTCGGCACCGAGACCCAGAGCTATTGGGAGATCAGGCAGGTCGTGCGCACCTTCTCCTCCCGGACGGAATACAAGGACGAAACGAAGAAGGTCGATCTGACGGCCTCCGAAATCCTGCCCGGCCAGGTTGCCGCCTTCACCATGCTGATGAAGAGTCCCGCCAGCTGGCAGGAAACCGCCACCTACCGGCTTCAGTTTGACCTGACGGAATACACGGCGAACACCGACCAGCTGAAGAGCCTGGCGGTGGAGCACGGCCTGATGCCGCAGAGCTTTGCGGCCTCACAGCCGCTGACCTGGTCCCGCTCGTCCCAGGGAACCATGGAGCTGAGCCAGCCCCTGCTGCAGAGCAGCGAAGGCGGCTTCCGGTACGCCACCGGGCTGAAGGCGCCGGATCCCGCGCTGCTGGATTACTCCCTGCAGAATCTGGATGTGGATCACCGGGTCTACGTAACCCCGGAGGGGGAACGCAGAATCAGCGTCTATATCTCCAACGACTCGAGCCAGCTCACCTCCATCCGGCTGTACTGCGAGCTTCGCTACGACGGCCGGAAGGATCCGGGCTATCTGGATCTGCCCTACGATCCGGACTCCCTGTCCCACGGCCGCACCCATACCATCGACTTCCCGGTTTCCGCGCTGGATGACGGAAGCGGAGCCAAAGAAGTGGAAGTCACGATCCGCGGAATCGGCCTGGAGGAATGGAGTCTGCTGGATAATACCTTTACGGTGCGGCTGAATGAGGAAGATCCCCTGCGGATCATCGTGCAGCCCCAGAGCCAGACGGTCCTGGAAGGTGAAAACGCGGAGTTTATGATCCGGGCCGCGGGCGGCGTTTCTCCCTATCAGTATCAGTGGCAGGTCTGGATGGGTGAAAGTCTTGGCTGGCAGGATCTGAAAGGAACGGAAGACACCCTGCTTCTGGAAGGCACGCACGCGGGCATGGACGGCTGGAAGTACCGGTGCACAGTCACGGACAGGAACAGGAGCAGCGTTATCAGCGAGGAAGCCGTGCTGACGGTGCTGAAAAAGGCCGTTCCCACCGGGGACGCCAGCCGGCCCCTCCTGCTGCTGCTCGGAGCGGCGGTGCTGTTCGCCCTGTGGTTCCTGCTCCGCCGGAAGAAGGCTGAATAAAGCATGAACAGACTCCCCGTGCCCGTCCGGAGGCCCCGCGCCCATTTTTTCCGTTTTCTTCCCGAAAAAAAAGCCGGTTCGATCCGGCGGCTTCTCCAGCCCCGGAACGGGCTTCTGATGCTCTCCGCTGTTCTCCTGGTTCTGTTCGCGCTTCAGGCGGTCCGGTCCCTCCGGACCGCGGATCGGAACAGGACCTATTCCCTCTGGCATGAAGCCGCCGAAAAGGCAGCGCCCGCCTCTGCCTCCGGAAATGCTGTCCGGACGGTTCAGCGAATGACGCTGCCGGACGGCTCCCCCATTACCCGGGAGCTGAAGCAGGCCCAGGGGCTTTCCGTGTCCGAGCAGGTGCAGACCGCCGTCTATCACCGGACGGAGGGAGCATTTCTTCCGGCCATGAGCGCGCTGCTGGAGAAGAACGGGGATCTCGTCGCCTGGCTGAGCATCCGCGGACTGGTGGACTTGCCGGTCGTCTACCGGGATAACGAATGGTATCTGAACCACGACTTTGAAAACCGAAGCAATCCGGCAGGCACTCTTTTTCTGGATCAGGATCACCCCCTGGAAGCCCGGACCCAGAATCTGCTGATTCATGGCCATAATATGAAGGACGGAAGCATGTTTGGGCTCCTGATCCGTTACCTGGACAGGGACTTCTGGAAAAGCCACTCCCTCCTGTCCCTGACGACGCTCTGGGAAAAGGAGGAGTATCTGATTTTCGCGGTTATGGTGGTCCCGGACGATCCCCGAAAGGACGGATATATAAACTATTTTTCCCATCCAACCTTCGCCTCCGACGAGAGCTTTCGCTCGTACCTGCGCGAAGTTCAGGCCCGCTCCCGCCTCCCGGAGAGCCTGACCGTCCGTCCGGACGACGCCCTGCTGACGCTGTCCACCTGCATCGGCGAAGACCATCTGGTTATTCTGGCCCGGAAAAACTGAAAAAAAGGAACAGGCAGTTGCTGCCTGTTCCGGATCAGAACGCTCATTCCCGGAGATCCACACAGCCGGCGCTCTTCGGACCGGCCCGGTGGATCCTGTTTTTTTCAGTGATTGGCTCTCCAGTTTCTGAAGGCTTCCAGCTCCTGCTCGGAAAGCTTCAGCGCCAGTCCAACCACAGCCAGATCATCCGCGATTCCGATAATCGGGATCCTGTCGCTGATCAGATCGTTCTTCTTCAGCAGATAGATGATCGATCCGACAAGGCACGCGATCACCTTCGGGCTGACCTCCGTATACTCCTTCGTCACCCATGCCTTCACCATCGCAATCATGGTAGGCAGGCCGGACAGCGTATCCCCGATCGCGGGAACTTCCTTCAGCTTGTCCTCCAGCTGGATCAGGATTTGATCCACCTGGGAAGGATTCGCGATCACTTCCTGTGCTTCTCCGGTGGCTTTGTCCAGCCATTCCTTCGCCTGGTTCATGTCCATTTTCATTCACCCCGTTGCTGTAGTATTTGTTTTCCGGGCCTGTCCGCAGGCTCCGGGAATAACCTTGCTCATCCTTCACGGACACCCGTCAGGCTGACGCTGAGATTCCTGCTGTGCACCGGGGAGAATCTTCCGCTCAAATTCCTCCGGCGGCAGCGGTCTGGAGAAATAGTAGCCCTGCAGGATGTCACACCCTGCATTCCTGAGCAGCTTCAGCTGATTCTCCGTTTCCACGCCCTCGGCGACGACAGGCACCTGCAGATAGCGGGCAATGTCGATGATCAGCTTCACCAGGCGCAGATCCTTCTCATCCCGCTCGATATTCTGAATGAAGGCAATATCCATTTTCAGCACATCAATCGGCAGGGAGGAAAGCATGTTCAGGGATGAATAGCCGGAACCGAAGTCGTCCATTTCTATCTGATAGCCCTTTTCCCGGAGTCCGTTGATCACTCGGATCAGCTGATCCGCGTTCTCTGTGTAGGCGGATTCCGTAACCTCCAGCTTCAGGTCACTGCTTTTCAGCCCGTACTGTTCGATCAGTCCGTCCAGGGTAGCAGCCAGCTCCGGATCAAACACATCCACTCTGGACAGGTTGACCGACACGGGCAGCGTATATCCGTACCGGTCCCGCCACTGGGCAATCTGCCTCGCGGTTTCCCTCCACACATATCTGTCCAGCGCGCTGATCTGGCCGCTCTGCTCAAACAGCTGGATAAACTCGTCCGGAGAAATGATACCCAGTTCCGGGTGATTCCATCGCACCAGGGCTTCCGCGCTGGAAAGCTGCGGGGTTTCGGAGCTGACAAGATACTTCGGCTGATAGTAAACCATCAGCTCATGCTTTTCCAGCGCGGTCTCCAGGTCATTCATCAGGCGCTGGTCCCGTTCCTCCCTTCGCTCCATATCCGCGTCAAAGACCAGCACCTGTGATTTGTACGTGCCCCTCGTCCATTTGCACGCAATCCGGGCCTTGTCAAACTGAAGCTCCGGATCCATGCCTTCCTGCCAGGGCTTGACCCCCATGCGGAGGCGGATGCTGACCTTGTCAGACTGCCTGTCCATACAGCGCTGCAGGCGCTCATACAGCGCATCCCAGCTCAGGCCCTCCGGGCAGTACAGATTGAAGCGATCCGCATGGTTCCTGCCCGCAATGGAGCCCGATTCGGCACAAAAATCCAGGATTTCCTTCCCCAGCTTCCGGAGAACCTGATCCCCGTACTCACGTCCAATCAGCGCGTTGACGGAATGGAAGCGTTCAATATTCAGCACAATGGCATTCATATGCTTCCCGGGATTGGTCCGGTGGATCTGATTCGCATAGGCGAAAAAGAAATCCCGGTTGTAGACCCCCGTCAGCGGATCCCTCTCCGTTTGGGAGATGATCTGCTGTCTTTCAGCCGCTTTCTGCTTTGTACGCAGGTTCCAGATCACCAGGGACAGAATCGCCACCGTCACGATGGCCGCGGCGGCGATCATGTACATCCAGTTCCGCCGCAGAAATTCCTCCAGGGTGATTTCCTCATCCTGGAAGCTGTATCTGGTCAGGGAAGTGTTGGCAAAAGCAGGCGACATTTGCCGGACTGCCTTGTTCAGAATGGAATAGAGGCAGTCATCCTCCCGGTTGAGCGCGAAGGACACATACACCGCCTCATTTGTAGTCAGCACGGAAAGGGCGTATTTCTCCAGAAGGCTGCCGAGCCGGCTGAACAGAAAATTGTTCACCAGACTGTAGTCCGCTTTTCCTGCCGAAACAGCCTGGAAAGCCGCTTCGGTGCTTTCATAATAGGAGATTTCCCAGTTGGGGAAATGGTCCCTGATAAACGTCACATAGCTTGGATTTCCCCGGACCATGGCTACCGTCATTTTCCGGTCCGGCTCCAGCCCCTGATGATCCGCCGTGCGAACTGCCGCGTACATTTCCGATGTGATCAGAGGATCGGTGCATACCGTACCTCTCTGCTCCCCGTCATAGGAGCTGATGGACAGCGGGAAGGCACAGTCCACTTCGCGGTCTTTCACCGCCTGAAGGGCCGCTTCCGTGGTGGGATACGGCACCGCTTCAAAGGAAATCTGCGCGTTCTGCAGGCCTTTTCCGGCCGCGGCCAGATAGTCCGAAAGCGCTCCCGTCAGCCCGCCCGTCCTGTCATCCTGATCACAGAACGGAAGAAAGTCATCCCGGTATCCCACGCGGACGGGTCCATGGGCCGCGAGCCATTCCTTTTCCTCCGGGGAAAGGAAGCTGTTGACGGTACCTGCCGGGTTGAACCTCTCCGTCATCTGCTGATTATAATCCCTGTTGTCTTCCAGCAGGCGATTCATCGCCATGTCCAGATCCTGCTTCAGATCCGGCCGGTTTTTGTTGATGCCGAAGTAGATCTCCGAAAAGCCGATTCTGCAGACAGGAATCAAATCCGATGGATCTCCGTATGTTCCCATCGATACCAGCGCGTCAATCTCCCCGTCTGCCAGCATTTTCATCAGCACAGGTGTTTTTTCCGTCAGTTCGATGATTTTCGGAGTTATCCCGTAGCTTTCCGCCCATTCTGCGAACATCTTTTCCTGAATGCTGTTTTTGTTGACTCCGACCCGCTTCCCGTTCAGCGTGGAATAGTCATCCGGCCGGATGGCAGTATTTCCTGAAGAAATATATATATGGTATACCTCGGAGCCCATGGCCTCCGATGAATAAAGAATCTTTTCCGCCCGCTCCTCCGTATGGGAAACATCCGTAAGCAGATCAATTTCTCCGGCGATCAGCTTTTCCAGCAGCTCGGGCCAGCTGCCGTCGACATATTCATACTTCCACCCCGTATAAATGGAGACCCGCTGCTGATATTCATATCCGTACCCGGACCGCCTTCCGAACTGATCGGTCTGATTGAATGAGGATTCATACCAGCCTACGCGCACCGTCTTTTCCTGCTTCAGGGCCGGGGCCGCGCCCGGCAGCAGGCAGACCAGGGTCACGGCCAGAAACAGCATCCCTGCCGTCAGCCGTTTGCTCCGGTACCTGTGCCTCTTTCTGGAGTGCATAAATCATTCCTCCGTTGAGAATCGGGACTTCTGTCCTGAATCCATTCTTTATTTCGGAAAGGGGTCAGTCTGTACGACGCTGTATATCTTCTCCGGTCAATTCTGGTCTTCCGCTTCCGGCTCCGCTGATTTCACTCCTGCTGTGACATATTATAATACCATATGGATTGGTCTTTGACCAGATTATTTGTCTTTTTTGAGAAAAATTATTTGTTTTATTTGCATGGATCGGTCAGCTATGGTATCCTTATTCAGGTATCCGATTCCGATCAGGTTTAAAAAATGAAGCATAATGCAGGGAGGCTATCCTTATGTTGGAGAGACAGAAACTGATGTCGGCTGTGGAGCTGGTCAAGGACCGTCTGCTGAATCTGGGCGGAGCGGACTATGGCGAAGACCGGAAAATCGGCCTGGAGACAGCGATCCGTACCGGGAATATTGCCAGGGACGCCGGCATTGAGGAATGGGACTGGCCCCAGGGCGTAGGTCTCTACGGGCTGAAGCAGCTGCAGGATGCCTGCGGAGACGATCGATTCATGCCCTTCTTTGCAAACTGGGTTCGCCGGAACAGGGAGCAGGGGCTCCCCTCCCGGAATGTCAATACCACCGCCCCCTTTCTGACGCTGGTGCAGATCATGGACCGGCTCCCGGAAGCGGACGCGCTCCGCGATCTCTGCAGGGAGCGGGCCGAGTGGCTGATGAACGGCCTTCCCAGAACGGCGGATGGCGGCTTTCAGCATGTAACCACCGCCATCGGCGATCGGAACGGGGTCATCCTGAACGAAGGCCAGCTCTGGGCGGACACGCTTTTCATGGCGGTTCTCTTCCTGCAGAAGGCGGGCCGTGTCTTCGGCCGGCCGGAGTGGCGGGAAGAGGCTCTCCGTCAGGTGCTGGTGCACATCAAGTATCTGTATGACAAGAAAACCGGACTGCTGTACCATGGGTTCAGCTTTCCCCGGATGGATAACTTCGGGGGAATCTTCTGGTGCCGCGGCAATTCCTGGTTCACCCTCGGACTGACGCTGTATCTGGAGGAAGCGGAGGAGCTGAGCCCCGGCGTCCGCCAATACCTGACCGACACCTTCCGGGCTCACGCGGAGGGGCTCCGTCGCAATCAGGCCCCCTCCGGGCTCTTCCACACCATTCTGGATGATCCCTCCAGCTATGAGGAATCTTCCGGCACGGCGGCGATCGCAGCCGGCCTGATCCGCGGAATCCGGGCCGGATTCCTTGGGGAGGATTTCCGGGAATGCGCGGAACGTGCGGTTTCCGCCCTGCTGGACAATATTGCTCCCGACGGCACGGTGCTGAAGGTTTCCGCCGGAACCGCCATGGGCATGGATGCGGATCATTACAGAGGCATTGCCTGCCGGCCCATGGCCTACGGCCAGGCGCTGACCCTGATCGCCCTCAGCGAGGCGCTGAAGCAGGCCTGATTCTTCTCTTTCCTGTTTTCTGTGCGGCAGTCCCCGGCGGGAGCCGCGGAAAGGATGATCCGAATGAACATCTTCGTTTGCATCAAGCAGGTTCCGGCGACGAACAAAGTGCAGGTGGACGAAAAAACCGGCGTGCTGAAGCGCAGCGGTGTGGAAAGCAAGATGAATCCCTATGATCTCTATGCGCTGGAGACAGCGCTGCGGCTGCGGGATGCGCACGGCGGCAGGGTTACGGTCGGCACCATGGGGCCTCCCCAGGCCATGGCTGTGGTCCGGGAAGCATACATGATGGGCGCGGACGAGGGCTACGTGTTCTCGGACCGGCGGCTGGGCGGCGCGGATGTGCTGGCCACCAGCTACACCCTGTCCCAGGCGATTCAGAGCGTCGGGGACTTTGATCTGATTCTCTGCGGGAAGCAGACCACGGACGGAGACACCGCCCAGGTCGGTCCCGCCATTGCAGAGCATATGGGTATTCCCCATGCAGCCTGGGTCACGGAGCTCACTGTGGCCGGGGACGGGGTGAACGCACGCCAGCGGCTGCAGGACGTGATTGAAACGGTCCATATGCCCTTTCCCTGCCTGGTCACAGTGGAACAGGATATCTTCATGCCCAGGCTTCCCTCCCTCAAAAGAGCCCGGGAGACCCGGGAGAAGGAAATTCATATCCAGGGGCTGGATTCCTTTCTCGATCCGGATGAAAGCCATTACGGCCTCTCCGGCAGTCCCACCCAGGTGGAGCGTATTTTTCCGCCGGACAGCGACATCGAACGCGAGATCTGGGAGGGAGACCGGCTGGCGGACCGGCTGCATGCCCAGCTGAAAAAATGGAAATTTGTATAAGCGGAGGAAAAGGGTATGGCGAAAATCGCGATCCTGGAGCGCAAATGCACGGGCTGCGGCCTCTGCGCCAAAAACTGTCCCTTCGGGGCCATTGACCTGAAGGAAGGAAAACCTGAGCTGAACGCCGCATGCCGGGTATGCGGTATCTGTGTAAAAAACTGTCCGGAGAAGGCCATCCTGAAGCTGGAAACCAGGGTGGACTCCGTGGACAAGAGCCAGTGGAACGGCATTCTGGTCTTCGCCGAAGTCAGCGGCGGCCGCCTGCATCCGGTCTGTCTGGAACTGATCGGAAAAGCACGGGAGCTGGCAAAAAACGTCGGCTATCAGGTCAGCGCCGTGCTGGTCGGCCATCAGCTGGAATCCTGCGCCCGGGAGCTCCGGCATTACGGCGTCAGCGAGATCGCCGTCTATGACGATCCGGAGCTGGGCTACTTCCGGGCGGACGCGTATGCTGCCTGTGTGGAGGACTATATCCGCGCCGCGCGTCCCTCCGTGGTTCTGGTGGGCGCCACCAGCCTGGGCCGCTCTCTGGCCCCGAGGCTTTCCACCCGGTTCCACACCGGACTGACCGCAGACTGCACGAGCCTGGAGCTGCGGAAAAACACCGATCTGGTTCAGATCCGACCCGCCTTCGGCGGGAATATCATGGCCCAGATCATCACGACACATACCCGGCCTCAGTTCGCAACGGTGCGCTATAAGGTGATGAACCCGCCGTCCCGTTCGGCGGAAGCCTCCGGGGAAATCCTGAACCGGAAGATTCCCCGCGGCGTAGCGGAAAGCCGGGCCTCCTGCGTCAGCGTGGAGCCCGTTCCGCCGAAGAAAAGCATCTCCGATGCGGAAATCCTGGTCGTCGGAGGCCGGGGTCTGCGGAAGGAGTCGGATCTGCAGATGATCCGGGAGCTGGCCTCCCTGCTGGGCGGGGACTGGGCGACGACCCGGCCCCTGGTGGAAAAGGGCTGGAACACCAACGACCGTCAGATCGGCCTGAGCGGCAGAACGGTGCGGCCCCGCCTGCTCATCGCCTGCGGCGTCAGCGGAGCCATCCAGTTTACGGCCGGGATGAACGGCAGCGAACGGATTGTCGCCATCAATCAGGACAGGGAAGCTCCGATTTTCGGTGTCGCTCATGTGGGCATCGTGGGAGACCTTTATGAGATTATTCCGGAACTGATCCGTCAGCTGAAGGAGGCCAGAGCATGAATTCCTTTTCCCGTATCACAGAGCAGGACCTGGCCTGGCTCCGTGCAGAGCTGGGCGGCCGCGTATTCAGCGGAGAGGAAATCTCCAGCGATTATGATCATGATGAAATGACGGAATACGGTCATTTCATGCCGGAGGCCGTTGTACTGGCCGAAAGCACGGAGGATGTCAGCCGGGTTCTCGCCTACTGCAGCCGGCGCGGGATTCCCGTTACCCCCCGCGGTGCCGGCACGGGGCTCTGCGGCGGGTGCGTACCCATCGCGGGCGGCATCGTGCTGTCCACGGAAAGAATGAAGAAGGTGCTGGAGGTGGACACCGCCAATATGACCGCCACCGTGGAACCCGGGGTCCTGCTGATGGAGTTTCCGAAGGCGCTGGAAGGCACCGGTCTGTTCTATCCGCCTGATCCCGGGGAAAAAACCGCCACCATGGGCGGAAATGCCATGACCAATGCCGGCGGAATGCGGGCGGTCCGCTATGGCGTCACCCGGGACTACGTCCTCGGCATGGAAGTGGTTCTGGCCAGCGGCGAGGTGATTCATCTGGGCGGGAAAACCGTCAAAACCTCCTCCGGCTACAGCCTGATCGATTTGATGATCGGCAGCGAGGGAACCCTGGGCATTCTGACCGGGCTGACGGTAAAGCTGGTGCCGGAACCAAAGGTGAACCTCTCCCTGCTGATGCCCTTTGACGACCTGGATGCCTGCATCGGCGCGGTTCCCCGGGTGCTGGGGTGCGGATGCGATCCTACCGCGGTGGAGTTCATGGAGCGGGAAGTGATCTCCTGTGCGGAAACCTATCTCGGAAAACAGTTTCCGGATACCGGCGCGGGCGCCTATCTGCTGGTCCGGCTGGACGGTCCCGGCCGCGAAGCCCTGCAGCCCGCCATCGATACCCTGACGGACCTGGCGCTGTCCCTCGGCGCGAAGGATGTGCTGCTGGCGGACACGGAGGAGCGCAAGGACAGCATCTGGAATGCCCGGGGTGCCTTTCTGGAGGCCATCAAAGGCTCCACAACCACCATGGATGAGTGCGACGTGGTCGTTCCCCGGGACGCGATCCCCGTCTTTGTGCATCGCATGATGGCCATCGGAAAGGAGGCCGGAGTCCGGATCCGCTCCTTCGGCCATGCGGGGGACGGCAATCTGCATATCTATGTCTGCCGGGATCAGCTGTCCGATGCGGACTGGCAGGAGAAGGTCACCTCCGTGATGAACCAGCTCTACGCCGAAGCAAGGCTGCTGCGGGGCGAAGTCAGCGGAGAGCACGGCATCGGCCACGCGAAGAAGGAATTCCTGGCCCGGAGCGTCGGGGACACGCAGATGGCGCTGATGCGGGGCATCAAGGCCGTCTTCGATCCCCGGGGCATTCTGAATCCCGGAAAAATCGTATCCTGATCCTCTTCCTTTCCCGCTTCATCCCTCTCTCTGAGGAGTTTTCCCTTTCATTCATTTCCTTCC
>CAMNKK010000045.1 GCA_946542235.1 uncultured Clostridia bacterium
TCTTCCGTACCGGGCGCTTCCTCCGCGCCTTCCTCCGTCATTTCCTCCGGGGTCTCCGATTCCATGTTCTCCCCGGGCAGCTCCGCCTGCTCCCCGGCGTCGGCGCCGCCCGGAATCTCCTCTTCAGCCGGCTCCTCCGCAGGCGCTTCGTTCTCCTCCCCGTTCTCCCCGGGCTGCTCCGCAGGCTCCGCCCGGTTTTCTCCGGGATCGTCCGGGTCCGCCCCGGCGCCTTCTTCCGCCGGCTCCGCTCCGGGCTCCCCGCCTTCTCCTTCGCCTTCCTGCTCCGCGTCTCCGAAGTCGGTCTCGTTCCAGGCTTCCTCCGCCGGTTCGGGCGTCGCGGTCGGCACGGGCGTCGCGGTCGGCACAGGCGTCGCGGTGGGCACCTCCGTCACGTAGACCACGGCCCCGTTGTTTTCTTCATCCGGATCGCCGGTTTCCTCCTCCGGCGCCAGCACCTCAGCCTCCACCGTCAGATCCGTGTTGGCCCAGCTGTCTCCCGCCAGCATCTGCAGGGTTACCAGCCCCTTCCAGGGCTCCTCCACATGCCAGTTCAGCTCCCAGAGGGTATTCTCTTCCTGCTCGCTGATCATCCGGCTGGCCGGCAGGACTTCTCCCTCCGGATCCACAATCCGCACGTCGGCCACGCCCTTCTCCGTCAGGACGAAGAAGGTCAGGTCCGCCGGCACTCTCGGCGTCTCCGCCTGCTCCTCCATCGTAAAGGAAAGCACCCTTCCCGCTTCCTGCGGCTTCCCGCCGAACAGGCCCTTCAGGGCCTGCCGCAGCGTTCCGGGGAAGCCTGCCGCGTCCTCGGGGATCATCAGGATCCCCGCCAGCAGGGCCCCCAGCACCAGCAGCACCGCCACCAGAATCGTCAGCGCTTTCCCGTGCCGACGCTGTTCCTTTTTCTGTTTCCCGATCACCGGGCGCCCCGGCAGGCGGGAATCCCGCCCCGTCTCCGCTTCCGCTCGCTGCCAGTCCGCGCCGGCCGGCCGGCCGTAGACGCGGGCATCCCTTCCCTGCCTCTCTCCGGCGCCGTAGGCGCTGCCCTGCTCATTTCTCCGGTACTGGCTTTCCTCCTCCAGCCGGGCGCGGCCGGATTCGCTGACGCGTCCCCGCGCTCCCGCGCCCATGCCCATGCGGCCCGGCGCGTATCCGATCCGCTCCTCCGGTCCGTTTCCGGAATGCTGGTTCAGCGTGTCCATCATGCGGGCGGCCTGCGCCGGCACGCGGCTGGCCGTCCCCGCCGGACGCTGGGCCTCCCGCTGCCGGTACCGGTTCGCCACCTCCCGGGCGGTTTCGCTGGTGCCCAGGACGGACCGGCCCGAAGGCTGCTGCTCCCGGTTTTCCTCCGGTTCCTCCCTGTACTGGTCCGCTCTCCTTCTGCGGCGGGGCGCAGGGCTTTCCTCCGGCCTGGTTTCCTTCATTTCAAGTTCCGTATCGTTCTGCCTGTCCAAGGTCTGATCTCCTTTATCCGAAAGCTTCTTATTCCGCTTCTGCATGCAATTTGCCATTTGCCATTATATACCCAAATTCACCGTCTCACAAGCCCCGGGATTGTAACAAACCGCGCGTCCGCGGGCGGCATGCGCGTCCGGGCCGCCGCGCGGTATCCGCGGGGCGCCGGTTGAATCCGTCCCGATTCTGTGATAAATTTAGTCGCGTAAAATCAGGAAGGAAGGCCTGTCCGGATGGAACGAACCTACAAGGCATTCATCAGCTACCGCCATCTCCCCCTGGAGAAGGCCACAGCCAGAAAGCTCCACCGCACGATCGAGCGGTATATCATTCCCCGGGAGCTTCGGAAAAACGGGGAGAAAAAGCTGGGGCTGGTGTTCCGCGATCAGGACGAGCTTCCCATCGCCAGCAATCTGACCGAAAATATCGAGACCGCCCTGGCCCGGTCCGAATTTCTGATCGTGATCTGTTCTCCGGAAACCGTTCAGTCCGAATGGGTCCGGCGGGAGATCAGCCTCTTTGTGCAGACCCATGACCGTTCCCACGTGCTGGCGTTTCTGGTGAAGGGAACTCCGGAGACCGCCTTCCCGCCCGAGCTGACGGATGTGGTGTCCCCGGACGGCACGCTGATCCGCCGGATTGAGCCTCTGGCCGCCAATATCGTGTCGGACTCCCCCCTGCGGCGAAAGCGGCTTTTCCGGACGGAGAGCCTGCGGATTCTGGCCTCCCTGATCGGGTGCCCCTATGACGCCCTGTATCACCGGGAGCAGCGGTTCCGCCGCCGCCGGATCATCGCGGCCGGAGCCTCCGCCGCCGCGCTGGCGGCCGTCTTTATCGGCATGCTGCTGAATCGGAACGCCCAGATCCATTCCCAGCTGCTCATCGCGCAGGAGAACGAGTCCATTGCCCTCTCCCGGCTGGCCGCGGCGGAGTATCGGGAAGGAAACTATCATCAGGCTGTTGCCTGCGCCGCGGAAGCCCTTCCCCTCTATCCCGGCCAGCGTCCCTATGTGGCGGAAGCGGAAATGGAGCTCGGCCGGATCCTGGCGCCCTATCAGGGGGAGGAGCTCGCCTTTGACCAGTCCTTCGGGCAGGCCTCCGATATTCAGCAGGTTCTGCTGTCCCGCGGGGGAGATCGGGCTTTTGTCAGCGACAGCTACGGTTCGGTCCGGTGCTATGATGCGCGCAGCGGCCTGGTCCTCTGGCAGCAGGCGCTTCCCTCCGGAGGCGCCATGACCGGCATCCGGCTCCGGGAGGTAAGCTCCCTGAACGCCCTGCTGGCCTGGGAAAGCAGCGGAACCCGGATGGCGCTGCTCCGGGCGGACACCGGGGAAACCCTCTGGCAGCAGACGGAAGCCCGGCTCCTGGATCTGTCGGAGGAAGCGGGCCGCTTCCTTTCCGTCGCCAGCCTGGCGGACGGATCCTTCGCCCTGACCCTCGGCGGGCTGGAGACCGGAACGTCCCTGCTTCAGATGCCCCTCGGGCGGGAGTACGGCGCCTCCGGCGTGGAAGGCGGCTGCCTTTCCGGAAACGGAGAGCGCGCGGCCGTCCTCTTCCGGGATCCCGCCGTCCTCGGAAGCGCCGGCGGCACCGCTTCCCTCGTCCTCTGGGATGCCGGCGCGGAAGAGCTGCGGCGGATCGACCGGATTCCCTGCACGTTTTCCACCGCGTCCCGTCTCCTTTTCACGCCGGACGGCCGGCTGACCGCGGCCTGGGATACCTGGGGCGAGGGCGGAGAGGTCCGCTGCTACCTGCCGGAGCAGGACTGGGCGCAGGCCTGGACCGCGCCCGTCCGGACCGCGGATGACTATACCGTTTTTGTCAATGAAAAGATGCTTTCCACGGGGAATGTGGATTTTCTGCTGGCGCAGGGGGAGGATCTCCTGCTGGGCGGCCATTTCGCCCTGTACCGGATCCGTCTTTCCGACGGCGAAATACGCTGGCGGAAAACGCTTCCCGGGATGATTCAGGATCTGCGCGCCGGGGATGCCGGATCCGCTGTCCTCCTGCTGAAAAACGGCCTGATCAGCTCCGTCTCCGCCGACGGCAGCCTGGGCTTTCACCAGGGGAAGGACTATTTCGAAACCGGCCTGGACCTGAGCTGCGGGTCGCTGGCGGGCGACTCCTGGCGGGACGTCTCCGCGCTGGTCGTGCCCTTCCGCCATCCCGGGCGGGTTTCCGTTGTGCGCCGCCGGAATGACGCTCCGGCTTCCCCGCTGCCCGGCGGGGAAAGCCTGGCCGCCTATCCCCAGTGGGTGCTTTCCCCCTCCGGGGAAAAGCTGGCGGCCGCCCGGTTTCTCTCCGCCGGCATGCAGATCGCCGGCGAAGTCTGGGATCTGCGGCAGGAAAAGCGCCTCAGCTCCTTCACCGTGCCCACGGAGAGCATGCGGCTCAGCTTCGGCTTTCAGCTGACGGAGGACGGCCGGCTGATTATCGGCGGCGAGGTACTGGATCCGGAAAGCCAGTCCCTCCGTCCCCTGACGCCCGTCTCTCCGGAGTCCGGGGATCTCCGTTCCCTCCAGGCGGTCTCGGCGGCGGATCCCGCCGGCGGGCGGATTCTGACCGGGGAGCTTCTTTCCCGGGGGGACGATCTGGTTCTTTCCCTCTGGGAGAACGGAACGGTTCCCCTGGCGGACAGCGTTCCCCTCTCCGGAGAGGAGCAGATCACCGACGCGAACCTTCTTTCCCTGAGCGCCGGGGGCTGCGCGCTGGTTTCCTGCGCCTCGCAGGAAGGGAAAGTCCGTTTCCGGCTGTATTCCCTTTCCGCCGGCCGCTGGACGGACCTGCCGGATCTGGCGGACACGGTCTATGCCCAGGGCGGGTCGAAAAACCTTCTGGCCGTGCAGCGGAAAAACGGCGCCCTGGAATGCCTCGACGGCAATTCCGGCGCCGTGCTCTGGTCCGGGACGTCTCCCCTGCCCGCCGCTTCCGTCACAAAGATGGTTTTCGCCGGAGAGGACGCCTACCTGCTCCTCCTGTCGGACGCGGGGACGCTGGCGGTTCTGGACGCGGAAAACGGCTCCTGCCTGCACGTTTCCGCCGACAGCCAGGGAATTCCCTTCCGCTCCGATGCCCGGGTGGATGCGGTTGTAAATCAGAACAGGGATCAGATGATCATTGGATACCACGACGCCGGGGAGGAGCAGGATCTGCTGATGCAGATCAGCCTCTCCTCCTGGTCCCA
Source organism: uncultured Clostridia bacterium (assembly GCA_946542235.1). Classification (GTDB taxonomy): domain Bacteria; phylum Bacillota; class Clostridia; order Christensenellales; family Aristaeellaceae; genus Aristaeella. The sequence goes on from CAMNKK010000045.1 coordinate 4,640, forward strand.
GGCCGGAGCCTGGCAGGATGCGGCCTGCTATCTGCCCTCCCTGGACCGGATTCTGATCCGGAACCGGGCTTCGGGCAGCGTCTGGACCGCGCCGCTCCTGCATACGGAGGATCTGCTGCGGATGGCCCGGACTTTCCTGGACCGCGGCCTTTCCCCGCAGGAATAGTTATCTGATTTTCGTCCGGCCGTCCAGCACGGCCTCCGCCAGATGCTCTCCCTCATAGCGCAGCTTCAGGGAGAAGAAGGGCGCCTCCCGGTCCAGCAGGTCCAGAAAAATGCGGTCTCCTTCCCAGGTGGGGAAGGTCCGCATTTTCTTTTTGGGAACCCACACCAGCTCCCCTTCGTCGCAGTCCGTCATTTCTCCCTCAAAGCCGTCCGCGGTAAACAGGTGCATATACTCCGTTTCCGCCAGGCCGTCGGACACGAAGGTGACGATGCCGCGGTACCGCCAGGAGGTCAGCGTCAGGCCGGTCTCCTCCTTCGTTTCCCGCAGCAGGCATTCCTCCGGGCTTTCCCCTTCCTCCATCTTGCCGCCGATGCCGATCCACTTGTCGTGGTTCAGGTCGTTCTTTTTCCGGACCCGGTGCAGCAGGAGAACCTCCGGCTCTTCCGAGCCGGTTTTTCTTTCCACATAGCAAAGCGTTGAATTGATCATGGTCTTACAGCAGCGCCCTCTGGATTTTTCCGCTCACCGTCTTGGGCAGCTCATCCCGGAAGACGACGATCCGGGGATACTTGTAGGGCGCCGTATGCTGCTTGACGTAGTTCTGGATTTCCTTCTTCAGATCCTCCGAGGGTTCCGTGCCCTTCGTCAGCACGATGCTGGCCTTGACCACCTGCCCGCGGATCTCATCCGGCGCGGCGCTGACGCCGCATTCCAGGACATAGGGCAGCTCCATGATGACGCTCTCGATTTCAAACGGCCCGATCCGGTATCCGCTGCTCTTGATCACGTCGTCCGCCCGGCCCACATACCAGTAGAACCCGTCCTCGTCCTTCCAGGCCACATCCCCGGTATGGTACCATCCGTCATGCATCACCTCCCGGGTCTTTTCCTCGTCCCGGTAGTATTCCCGGAACAGCCCGATCGGAATGCCCTCCGAGATGTCGATGCAGATCTCTCCCGGGGTGCCGGTGGGAACCGGATTTCCTTCGCTGTCCAGCAGCTTCACCCTGTAGATCGGCGCCACCTTGCCCATGGAACCCAGCTTGTGGTCCGCCCCGGCCAGGTTGCCGATGATCATGGTGCTCTCGCTCTGGCCGAAGCCCTCCATGACCTGCAGGCCCGTCTGCTTCTCCACCTGGCGGTATACCTCCGGGTTCAGCGCTTCGCCGGCGCTGGAGGCATGGGTCACCGAGGACAGGTCGTACCTGCTCAGATCCTGCTTGATCATCATCCGGTACATGGTGGGCGGCGCGCAGAAGGTGGTGATATGGTACTTCGCGAACAGGGGCAGGATGTCCCCCGCGTCGAACCGGTCAAAGTCATAGACAAAGATGGCCGCCTCACACAGCCACTGGCCGTAGATCTTGCCCCATCCCGCCTTGGCCCAGCCGGTGTCGGAGATGGTCAGGTGCAGGCCGTTGGGATTCACGCAGTGCCAGTATTTCGCCGTATGCAGATGGCCCAGCGGATGCTTGAAGCTGTGGGCCGCGATCTTCGGATATCCGGTGGTGCCGGAGGTAAAGTACATCAGCATCAGGTCGTCGCCGCAGGCGGCGTCCTCCGGCCTGTTGTAGTGCGTGGAATACATCAGGTATTCCTCGTCAAAGGAATGCCAGCCTTCCCGGGTGCCGTTGACAATCAGCTTCAGCTCCAGGCTGGGGGCGTCCTTCGCGGCCAGCTCCGCCTGATGGGCCGTATCCCCGTCCGCCGTGCAGATGATCGCCTTCACCCCGGCCGCGTTGAAGCGGTATTCAAAATCATGCTCCTGCAGCTGCGCCGTGGCGGGAATGGCGATGGCTCCGATCTTCTCCAGCGCCAGAATGGAGAACCAGAACTGATAGTGCCTCTTCAGCACCAGCATCACCCGGTCGCCCTTCCGGATGCCCAGGGCCTTGAAATAGTTGGCGCACCGGTTGGAAGCCCGCTGGATATCCTTGAAGGTGAAGCGGTGCTCGTTCTTGTTCCGGTCCAGGTGGAGCATGGCCAGCTTGTTCGGCACCTCCGCGGCAATGGCGTCCATCACGTCGAAGGCAAAATTGAAGTGCTCCGTATTCTTGAAGGTGATCTTCACAGGCGTGCCGCGCTCGTCCTTTTCCACGTCCGCAAAGCGGTGCCAGACCCGGGTCCGGCCGTTTTCCGCGGGGAATTCCTGCAGGGTGGGGCCGGCCGTGATCTTTTCCGGCGTCAGCTCCGGAATCGGCGCGCCGGTGGGGTTCAGCACGATGGCATAGAAGAGGCAGTCCTTCCCGCCCACGGCGATCATGCCGTGCGGCGTGCCGCTGTCATAGTAGATGGAATCCCCGGGATTCAGGATGGAGCTGTGCTCCCCCACCTGGACCTTCAGCTGCCCCTCGATCACGATGTCGCACTCCTGCCCCTCGTGGGTGGTCAGCTTGATGTCCGCGTGCTCGGCTTCCGCGCTGTAGGCCGCCTGGACATACAGCGGCTCCGCGATCCGGTTCCGGAAGGAGGCAGCCATGTTGTAATACACCATGTCATGCGCTTCCTCGATGCGCTGCCCCTGCCCCCGCCGGGTCACGGTGAAGGAATTCAGCGTCGGGCTTTCGCCCTCGATGATGTCCCCCACGTCCACGCCGAAGGCCAGGGCGCACCGGTACAGGAACGCGAAGTTCAGGTCGGACCGGCCCATCTCGCATTCGATATATTCCTCCTCGGAGACGCCGGTTTTCATGGCCATCTCCGCGATGGTGTAGTTCTCAATCTCCCGCAGCTCGCGGATCCGGTGCGCCATCTCCTGAATCTTGAAGTTCAACCCCGTGGTCTGCTGCATGAATGTTTCCTCCTTCCGAAGATCCGTTTCAGTCCCCGGTTCCGCGGCCGGGAAAGGAATTCCGCCCTTCCCGGGTCCGGTTTCGGCCGGTACAAAAAAACGCCCCAAAGCACTGCTTTGAGACGAGCATATCCCTATACCCGCGGTACCACTCAAATTGCGCTCCCCTCCGGGAACGCCCCTTCAGGCTCCCTCCGGCCCAGGCCGGTAAGCCCTTTGCCCTGACGCGGCAGGCTCGGGAAGGCTCTACTGCGGCCGAAGCCTTTTCTTCCTTCCGGCTCTGGAGCGACTGATCTCCGGCCCCGTCCCGCGGCTCGCACCCGCCGCCGCGTCTCTGAAGCAGGGACGCCGGACACCCTCTCCGTCATAGCTTTGCGGACAGTCTACCCCATTTGCAGTTCCCTTGTCAACAGGAAAATCAAAAAGATGCAGTCAAAAAACACGGGCTTGCGGGAAGGAAGGCTTCTGCTTATAATAAACGGGATTGACTCCGAAGGAGATGAGCGAATTGGGCAGGCGGTTTTACCGGATGGTCGCTCCCCTGGTCCGGCTGTTTATTCCCCGGCTGAAGGTGGTCTGGGAAACCCCTTTCGACGGGGAGCCCTGCGTTTTTGTCTGCAACCATGAGCGGGCTGTCGGTCCGCTGGAGATGGCCCTGAATTTTCCCCTGCGGGAGAACAGCTATATCTGGATTTTCGCCGATCCTCTGAGCCGGGAGACGACCCCCGCCTACGTCCGGCAGGATCACTGGTGGAATGAGAACGGCAGGCTGGCGCCCCTGTGGAACGCCGTGGTGCCTCCCGTTGTTTCCCTGATTCTTCCCCCCATCCTGCGTTCCGTGCCCTATGTGCCCGTCTACCACGACGGCCGGGCCGCCACCACCATGAAGGAAAGCCTGCGGCTGCTGCAGGCGGGGAAAAATCTGGTCATTTTTCCGGAGATTCCCACCGCCTTCGGCGCCCATGACACCGAAAAGATCAACGAGGGCTGGCTCATGATCATGCCCATGTATGCCCGCCGGGCCGGAAAGCCCCTGCAGATCCGGCCCGTTCATCTGGATCTGCAGACAAAGCAGATGGTGATCCGCCCTCCCTTCACCATGGACGGGGCGCTCCCGCTGAAGGAGCAGACCCCGGAGCTGACCCGGAAAGTGCTTCACGGCATTTTTGACCCCGCCTGAGCCGCCCGGCCGTCAGCCGCACCTTTCCCGGCCCGCTGAAAAAGGGCCCCGGCTTCGCCGCCGGGGTCCCTTTTCTTTTCCCTGTCTTATTCCAGCTCGAAGGCGCCCGTATACAGCTGATAATACTGCCCCTTTTCGGCAATCAGCTGCTCGTGGCTGCCCCGTTCGATGATCCGGCCGTGGTCCAGCACCATGATCACATCGCTGTTCCGGACCGTGGAAAGGCGGTGGGCAATCACAAAGACCGTCCGCCCCTGCATCAGCTGATCCATGCCCCTGGACACCAGGGCTTCCGTCCGGGTATCGATGGAGGAGGTCGCCTCGTCCAGAATCATGACCGGCGGATCCGCCACCGCCGCCCGGGCGATGGAAATCAGCTGACGCTGTCCCTGGCTCAGGTCCTCCCCGTCTCCGGAAAGCACGGTCTGGTAACCGTCCGGCAGCCGGGTGATGAAGTCATGCGCGTTGGCCAGCTTGGCCGCGGCGATGCATTCCTCGTCCGTCGCGTCCAGCTTTCCGTAGCGGATATTGTCCATCACCGTGCCCGTAAACAGGTGAACCTCCTGCAGCACGACCCCCAGGCTGCGGCGCAGATCCGGCTTGCAGATCTTGTTGATGTTGATGCCGTCATACCGGATTTTGCCGTCCGCGATGTCGTAGAACCGGTTGATCAGGTTGGTAACCGTGGTCTTCCCCGCGCCGGTGGCGCCGACGAATGCCACCTTCTGGCCGGGTCTGGCATACAGCGACACATCATGCAGCACCGTTTTTTCCGGCACGTAGCCGAAGTCCACATGCTCCATGACCACATCGCCCTCCAGCCGGGTATAGGTCACGGATCCGTCCGCGCTGTGGGGATGCTTCCAGGCCCACAGGCCCGTTCTTTCCTTTGTTTCGACCAGCTGCCCGTTTTCCTCCCGGACATTGACCAGGTGCACATAGCCCCCGTCCTGTTCCTCCTGCTCGTCCAGCAGGCCGAAGATCCGCTCCGCGCCGGCCATGGCCATGGCGATAAAGTTGATCTGCTGCGCCACCTGGTTGATGGGCTGCATGAAGTTCCGGCTCAGGGTCAGGAAGGAGGCGATGGCGCCCAGGGTCAGCGCGCCCGTGCCGCTCAGGCTCAGGTTCGTCGCCCCGCCGATGGCCAGCGCGCCGCCCACGATGGCCAGGATCACATAGAGCAGATGCCCCATATTGTTGTTCACCGGGCCCAGGATGTTGGACAGCTTGTTGGCCTCCGTCATGTTCTCGCAGAGCTCGTCGTTCCGGCGGTCAAACTCCTTCCGGGCTGCCGGCTCGTGGTTGAACACCTTGACCACCTTCTGGCCGTTGACCATCTCCTCGATATATCCGTTCAGGCCGGCCAGGGAGGTCTGCTGCTTCACAAAGAATCCGGCGCTGCGGGTTCCGAGCTTTGCCGTGGTCATCAGCATGAAGAAGGTTCCGACGATCATGACCAGCGTCAGCCATACGCTGCAGCTCAGCATGGAAATGAACACCACCAGCAGCGTAATGGCGGAGGAAACCGTCTGGGGCACCACCTGGCTCACCATCTGCCGCAGGGTATCCGTGTCGTTGGTATAGTAGCTCATCACTTCGCCGTGGGTATGGGTATCGAAGTAGCGGATCGGCAGCGTCTGCATGTGGGCAAACATCTCGTCCCGGATCGTCCGCAGCACGCTCTGGGAAACCACGGCCATAATCCGGGCCTGCACATACACCGCGGCGATCGCCAGCGCATAGAGCACCGCCATCTCCGCGATCGCCCGCAGCAGCCCGCTGAAATCCTCGCTGTGGGCGGCCAGCATGGGGTTGATGTAGTCGTCGATGATCCGTCCCAGGAAGGTCGCCGCGGAGGCGGTGGCCACCGCGTTCAGGATGATGCAGACAAGCACCAGCAGCAGCCGGGGCCAGAAGGGGGTAATGTACTTCAGCAGCCGGACCACCGTCTCCTTATGAATGGGCTGACGGGGTCCCATAGCCCGGGGTCCCCGGGGGCCTCCGCCGCCGATGGGGCGCGCCGCGTCCTGCCGGGGAGCGTTTTTCCTCTGTTCACTCATTCCTCCGCACCCCCTTTCGTCTGGGAGTCATGCACTTCGCGGTAGATCTCGCTCCGCTCCAGCAGCTCCTCGTGGGTGCCCGCGTCCGACACCGCGCCGTCGTCCAGCACGATGATCAGATCCGCGTCCATGACGGAGGAAACCCGCTGGGCGATGATGATTTTCGTGGTTTCGGGGATAAAGCTGCGGAAGCCCGCCCGGATCAGCGAATCCGTCTTGGTGTCCACCGCGCTGGTGCTGTCGTCCAGAATCAGGATTTTCGGCTTCTTCAGCAGCGCCCGGGCAATGCACAGCCGCTGCTTCTGGCCGCCGGATACATTGGTTCCGCCCTGCTCGATCCAGGTATCGTATTTGTCGGGCATCTCCTGGATAAAGGGATCCGCCTGGGCCAGGCGGCAGGCTTCCTCAATCTCCTCATCCGTCGCCTGTTCATTGCCCCAGCGCAGGTTGTCCCGGATGGTTCCGGAGAACAGCTCGTTTTTCTGCAGCACCATGGCCACGCTGTCCCGCAGCGCGGTCAGGTCATATTTCCGAACATCCTCTCCCCCGACCCGCACCGTGCCGGAAGAAGCATCGTACAGTCTCGGAATCAGCTGCACCAGCGTGGATTTTCCCGAGCCGGTGCCGCCCAGGATGCCGACCACCGCGCCGGAGGGAATATGGATGTTGATATCGCTGAGGGTATCCCTCTCGCTGCGGCTGGAATAGCTGAAATGCACATGATCAAAGTCAACGGATCCGTCCCGGATCTCCGTCAGGGCGTTCTCCGGGCTGGTGATGTCGCTTTGCTCATCCAGCACCTCTACGATACGCTGGGCGGAAGCCCGGCTCATGATGATCATCAGGAATACGAAGGAAACCATCATCAGGCTGGACAGGATCTGGATCACATAGGTGATCAGGCTCATCAGCTGCCCGGTGGTCATGCCCAGATCCGGATTGTTTCCGGAGGCGATGATCGCCCTGGCTCCCAGCCAGGAAATCACCAGCGTGCAGGTGTAGATGCACACCATCATCAGCGGATTCATCAGGGCCAGCTGGCGCTCCGCCTTGGTGAAGTCCTGATAGATGCTCTCGGAGATGCCGTTGAACTTCTGTACCTCGTAGTCCTCCCGGACGAAGTTTTTCACCACCCGGATCCCGTGCAGGTTTTCCTGTACCACGTTGTTCAGCTTGTCATAGGTTTTGAAAACCCGCTTGAAAATCGGGTGGGTGCGGGTCATGATCAGATAGATTCCCACGGCCAGCACCGGCAGGGCAAAAAGGAACACCATGCTGATCCTCGCGTTCACGGTCAGCGCCATGATCATGGAGAAAATCAGCGTCATGGGAGCCCGGACCGCCATCCGCAGAATCATCTGGAAGGCGTTCTGCACGTTCGTCACGTCCGTTGTCAGCCGGGTGATGATGGAAGACGTGCTGAATTTGTCAATGTTGGAGAAGGAATAGTCCTGAATGGTATAATACATGTCATGGCGCAGATTCCGGGCAAAGCCGGCGGAGGAAACCGCCGCCATCTTTCCGCTCATCACCCCGGAAAACAGGGATACGGTCGCCGTAGCCAGCAGGATCAGCCCATACAGCCAGATCTGGCTCATGTCCCCCCGTTCGATTCCCCTGTCGATCAGATAGCTCATCACCAGGGGAATCACCGTCTCCATGGACACCTCTCCGATCATGAACAGCGGAGTGGCGATCGCCTGCTTTTTGTATTCCCGCACATGGGAAACCAGCTCTTTGATCATCCGATGAAAAAACCTTTCCTTCCGGCTTCAGAATAAAAAAAGCACATGAAGCCACATTCTCAAGATAGGGTGTTTTGATGCTTTTGTCAAGGGATTTCACACATTGTTCACGCTCCTTTCCGGGCTGTTCCGCGGCTGTGCCCGAAGCGCCGGTCCGCCGGCAAAGGCTCCGAATCTTTCGCTTGACGGGACGGGAGGGGGTGCGGGTATAATAGAGGGCAGACAACGCCCCTGCAGGGCGGCGCGGTCCGTGAAACAGATTATCAGATGAGCACAGGAGGTTCCCATGGCAGTCATCACTCTCAATCCCCTGCGCAGCAGGGGAACCATCAGCAAGAACATCTACGGCCATTTTTCCGAGCATCTGGGCCGCTGCATCTATCAGGGCCTGTACGTCGGAGAAGGCAGCTCCGTTCCCAACGTCCGCGGGATCCGCACCGCCGCGGTGGAAGCGCTGAAGAAAATCGGCGTGCCCGTGCTTCGCTGGCCCGGCGGCTGCTTCGCGGATGAGTACCACTGGCAGGACGGCATCGGCCCGAAGGAGGGCCGCCGCCGCATGGTGAACACCAACTGGGGCGGCGTGGTGGAGGACAACTCCTTCGGCACCCATGAGTTCATGGATCTCTGCGAGCAGGTCGGCTGCGATGCCTATATCAACGCGAATGTGGGCAGCGGGACCGTCCGGGAGATGGCGGAGTGGCTGGAATACCTCAATTCCGACGGGGATTCCACGGTGGTTCAGGCCCGTCGGGCCAACGGCCGCAAGGATTCCTGGGGCGTGAAGTACTGGGGTGTCGGCAATGAAAGCTGGGGCTGCGGCGGCAACATGCGTCCCGAATACTACGCGGACGTCTATCGCCGGTATCAGACCTACTGCCGCACCTATGGGGATCACAAACCCTTCCGGATCGCCTGCGGTGCCAGCAACGGAGACTATCACTGGACCGAGGTGCTCATGCGGGAGGCGGCCCGGTATATGGACGGGCTTTCCCTGCACTACTATACGCTCTGCGGCGATACCTGGGAGCAGAAGGGAAGCGCCACGGAGTTCACCGTGGAGGACTATTACAAGACCCTGAAGCGCGCCGCTTTTATGGAAGAGCTGGTTTCCGGCCATGACGCCGTCATGAGCAGATACGATCCGGAAAAGCGGATCGGTCTGGTTGTGGATGAATGGGGCACCTGGTATGACGTGGAGCCGGGAACCAACCCCGGGTTCCTCTTCCAGCAGAACACCATGCGGGACGCCATGGTGGCGGCGATCACGCTGAACATCTTCAACCGCCATTGCGACCGGGTCATCATGGCCAACCTGGCTCAGACGGTCAATGTCCTTCAGTCCGTCCTGCTGACGGAGGGGGACCAGGTCGTTCTGACGCCCACCTATCATGTTTTCGATCTGTATCAGGCGCATCAGGGCGGCCGGGAGGTGGACTGCTTCCTGCAGACGGATTCGACCGGTACGGAGCAGTGGTCCCTGGATCAGCTCACGGCCTCCGCCTCGGAAAAGAACGGGAAATACACCGTCACCGTCGCCAACCTGGATGCGGAAAAACCCTCGGAGCTCCGGCTGACCGGTATCCGGGCGGAAAAAGCCTGCGCCCGCGTTCTCTCCGGCGAGATCCACGAAAAGAACGACTTCGGCGCCTCTCCGCTGGCGATTCGCCCGCTGGAGGTCCGTCTGAGCGAAGCCGGGGATGTATGCCTGACCCTGCCCGCCTGCTCCGTGGCGGAAATCACCCTCTCGTGAGCGGAGCATCCGTCAGCCCCGGCTCCCCGCCGGGAAAGCCCTGCCTCCGATGCCTGCTGCGGGATCTTCCGGAAGGGGCAGCCCTCTCCGCCGCCCTGCAGGAGCTGATCAGCCAGATTCCGCCCGAAGATCGCGCCTCTGAGGCGCAGGTCCGGCAGCGGCTGGAGGCCTGCCGCGGCTGCGGCCATCTTCGCCGCGGCACCTGCGGGCTCTGCGGCTGCTATGTGGAACACCGGGCGGAGAAGAAGGGGGCTTCCTGTCCTTCCCTTCCCTCCCGGTGGAGCTGATCCCTGCCGGAGTGCATCCCAAAAAGCCTGAAGCAAAAAAAGAGCCCGGCGCGGTTCACGGACCGCCTCCGGGCTCTTCCTCTTTATTTCACGACGATGTTCACGATCCGGCCTTTGACATAGATTTCCTTGACCACCGTCCTGCCGCTCATGGCTGTCTGCACATTTTTCATGGCATGGGCCTTTTCCAGCACGGATGCCTGGTCCTCGTCCACCGCGATCTCCACCGTGGCGCGGACCTTGCCGTTGACCTGCACGGGGATCTCGATGGTGTCCTCCTTGATTTTCTCCTCGTCCCAGGCCGGCCAGGGTTCTCTGGCCAGGCTTTCTGTGTGTCCCAGAATCTGCCACATTTCCTCCCCGATATGGGGGCAGATGCAGGAGATCATCTTCACGAAGCTTTCCGCGTATTCCTTCGGGCAGCTTCCCTTCTTGTAGCAGGCGTTCACAAAGATCATCATCTGGCTGATGGCGGTATTGAAGCCCAGCGCTTCAAAGTCCTGGGTCACCTTCTTCACCGTCTGGTGGTAGATCCGGTCCAGCTCTCCGTCGTTTTCCGGCGTCAGGTTCTCTTCATTCGTAAAGAAGGTCCACACGCGGTTCAGGAAGCGCCTGGCCCCTTCCACCCCCTGCTTGCTCCAGGGCTTGGATACCTCCAGCGGCCCCATGAACATCTCATACAGCCGGAGGGTATCCGCGCCGTAATCCCGGACGATATCGCTGGGGTTGACCACAAATTCCGGGAACCGTTTTCCCATCTTGATGCCGTTTTCTCCCAGGATCATTCCCTGATGCACCAGCTTTTGGAAGGGTTCCTTCACGGGGCTGATTCCCTTGTCATACAGGTAACGGTTCCAGATCCGGCTGTACATCAGGTGCCCCACGGCGTGTTCGGGGCCGCCGATGTACAGATCCACGGGCAGCCAGTGCTTCAGCAGCTCCGGATCCGCCAGCGCCTTGTCGTTGTGCGGGTCAATATAGCGCATGTAATACCAGCTGGATCCCGCGGATCCGGGCATGGTGGAGGTCTCCCGGACGCCCTTTACGCCGTTCCGGTCGTACCGCTTCCACTCCACGGCGTTTTCCAGCGGCGCTTTCCCGTTTTTGCTCTTGTAGTCCTCCAGCTCCGGCAGCACCAGCGGCAGCTCCTCGTCCGGCAGCGGATACAGCCCGCCGTCCTCGGTGTGCACGATCGGCACGGGCTCGCCCCAGTAGCGCTGGCGGGCAAAAATCCATTCCCGGAAGTGATAGTTCACCGTCCGTTTGGCCACGCCCATCTTCTCCAGCTTGGAGGTGATCGCTTCCTTGGCTTCCTCCACGGTCATCCCGTCAAATTCCCCGGAGTTGATCAGCCGGCAGCCCTTGCCCAGATAATCATGCTTTTCAAAGGCATGCTCCGTGCAGTCTCCCCCGGAGATGACCTGGATCATGGGAATGCCGTGGGCCTGGGCATATTCGAAGTCCCTCTGGTCGTGGCTGGGCACGGCCATCACCGCGCCGGTGCCGTAGCTGGCCAGCACGAA
>CAMNKK010000046.1 GCA_946542235.1 uncultured Clostridia bacterium
GCTCCGCGGTCTCTTCCGCAGGCGCCTCCGTCTCCTCCGCGGGCGCTTCCGTCTCTTCCGCAGGCGTTTCCGTCTCCTCCGCGGGCGCTTCCGTCTCCTCCGCGGGCGCTTCTTCCTTTTCCTTCTGCTCCTCCAGCTCCGCCGCCAGAGAGGTGTAGGTGCTCAGCAGGTCCTGGTCCACCTTCAGCAGAATGTGGGAGATGCCCCTGTATCCTTCCGGCACATAATAGCTCTTGGACCCCATATAGTTGGTGTAGTACTCATACATGGGGACATTTCCTTCATACTGGGCCTTATCCTCTTCCACCAGCTCATTGAAATGGGCCGTGATTTCCTCCTCGGAAACCGTGAATTCCCCGAGCACGGCAGTCTGGACGTTCTTCCACAGCTGGCCTTCCCGGGATCCTTCCACGTAGTCCGCCGTATAGGTTTCCTCGGTGAGGCCGAAGGTGCTTTCGATGTAGGCCACGGCATTGGCCCGGGCTGCGGCCACTTCCTCCTCCGTGGAATCCGCGGTAATCCCGCTCTGCTGTTCGGCGTAATAGGTCACCGCTTCGTCCCATTCCTTTTTCGCCTGGGCCTCCAGCGCCGCCTTTTGCTCCTCCGTCATATCCGCCACCTTCAGCTCCGCCGCCTTCTGCTGATACAGGGCGTCGTCGACCGCCCATTCCAGGCAGGCGGCCTTCACAAAGGCCTGCAGTTCCGGATCAGAGGTATCATATCCGTAGGAGCTGTAGAATCCGAGATAGGAATCCTGCAGCCGCAGCATCTGCTCATGGTTGCTCCAGATCTCGTCTCCGTTCACGGAAGCCAGCAGAACCGGCTCCTCCGCCTCTGTCAGATCCGCAACCACCGCGGCATCCGTTCCTTCCGCCGCCGCTCCCATCAGGCTCCCGGCCAGCAGCACCAGGGCCGTCAGAACCGCCGTCAGCATTCTGCTCCAGTGATTATTCCTCATGGTAATCTCCTTTCAGTGCCGGGTTATCCGGCTCCAGATGGCATTATAATCCAAATTCCCTCCCCGGACAAGGATCCCAATGTAAACGTTCTGTGAATGATGCGTGAAATGAAAAAAACGACCTTTTCAGGTCGCTGCGCAGCTCCGACGGGATTCGAACCCGTGTTTCCGCCTTGAGAGGGCGGCGTCCTAGGCCTCTAGACAACGGAGCCAAAAAGAAAAGCTGGGGAACTAGGATTCGAACCTAGACAATACGAGTCAGAGTCGTAGGTGCTGCCGTTACACCATTCCCCAACAGCAGCTCTTGGCTGCGGGAGGTATTATAGCAAAGCCCCCTTTTCCTGTCAAGTGGTAAAAAATTATTTTTAGATCCGCCATCCGCCGTTCACCGGGATCACCTGGCCGGTGATGTATCCCGCGCCGTCTCCGGCCAGAAAGAACGCCGTTTCCGCCACTTCCTCCGGGCTTCCCATCCGCCCCAGGGGAATCTCTTCCGTCAGCTCCGCCTTTTCTTCCGGGGTCAGATGATCGTTCATGGAGGTATCGATGATGCCCGGGGCAATGCAGTTGACCCGGATTCCGGCGCCGGCGGCTTCCCGGGCCGCCGCCTGGGTCAGGGCGATCACCGCCGCCTTGGAGGCGGAATAGACAGCCTCGCAGGACGCGCCGGTCTGGCCCCAGATGGAGGAAACCGTCAGGATGCAGCCCTGCCGGCGCCAGAACATGTCCGGCAGCACCGCCCGGATCGCCGCAAAGGTACCGTACAGGTTCGTATCCATCACCTGCCGATATTCGCTGTCCGTGGTATCCGCCAGCATCCGGTTCAGGCTGACGCCCGCGCTGCAGATCAGGACATCCACCTGTCCGGCCTCCTCCGTCACCTGCCGGACCGCCCGGCGGATCTCCTCCCCGGAGGCCATATCCGCCCTGATCCCCTCGGCGCCCGTCTCCCGGCAGAGTCTTTCCGCCGCTTCCCCGGATCGGTTCCAGGTGAAGAAGACCCGGTCCCCGGCAGCCGAAAAGCGCCGCACCATGGCCGCTCCGATGCCTCTGGAGCCCCCGGTTATCAGAATAGTCCGCATGCCGCACGCCTCCTGTTTATTCCTCGGGCTTTTTGTCCTCCTCCGCCTTCCGTTCCGGCTGCTCCGTATACATCCGGTACAGATGCGCATACAGCCCGCCCCTGGCCATCAGCTCCCGGTGCGTGCCGGTTTCCTCCACGCCCTTCTCCGTCAGCACCCAGATTACATCGGCATTCTGGATCGTCGTCAGCCGGTGCGCGATCGTAAAGACGGTTCTGCCGCAGGCCAGCTTCTCCAGCGAATGCTGTACCAGCCGCTCGCTTTCATTGTCCAGCGCGGAGGTGGCTTCATCCAGGATCAGGATCGGCGGGTTCTTCAGAAAAACCCGGGCGATGGAGATGCGCTGCTTCTGCCCGCCGGAGAGGCGGACGCCCCGCTCGCCCACATAGGTATCATAGCCCCGGGGCAGCGTCGAGATAAAATCATGGGCTCCGGCCAGCTTGGCGGCCTGCACCGCCTCTTCCCGGGAAGCCCCCGGCTTTCCGTAGAGAATATTCTCCAGCACCGTGCCGGAGAAAAGGTACACGTCCTGCTGCACCATGCCGATGGCCTGCCGCAGGCTCCGCTGGGTCAGTCCTTTCACATCCTGCCCGTCAATGCAGACGCTGCCCTCCGTCACATCGTAAAACCGGGGAATCAGATTGCACAGGGTGGTCTTTCCGCTGCCGGAGGGTCCCACCAGCGCCACGGACTGCCCCGGCAGCACGGACAGGTTCAGGTGGTGCAGCACCTCCGCCGTGTCATCCGCGTAATGGAATCCGACGTTCCGGAATTCCACCGCTCCCCGGACGTCCTTCAGCTCCGCCGCGTCCGGCGCGTCCCGGATTTCCTCCGGCGCGTCCATAATCTCATAGAAGCGCTCGATGCCGGTCATCCCCCGCTGGAACTGCTCGATAAACTCCACAATGCGGCGGATGGAAGCCAGCAGCACCTGGGTATACAGCAGATAGGCGGTATAGTCCGCCACGGTCAGGGTCCCGTTCTTGATAAACAGGGCTCCGGCCACAACCACGATGATATACATCAGCCCGTCGAAAATCCGGTTGCTGGTGCCGAACTGCGCCATATATTTATAGCTGATGGCTTTGTACTCCAGGAATTTCTGATTGCCCTCGTCGAATTTCCGCTCCTCCAGCTCTTCGTTCGAGAAGGATTTCACCACCCGGATGCCCAGCAGGCTGTCCTCCACCTGGGCGTTGATCTCCCCCACCTGCCGGTTCCGCTTCTTGAAGGCCTGGCGGAATTTCCGGTTGAACCTTGAAGCGAAGAAAACCATGAAGGGGAGCACGGAAAACATCATCAGCGTCAGCGGTACGTTCATCCCGATCAGCAGCACGAAGCCCACGATGATTTTGATTCCCGCGATCAGGAATTCCTCCGGGCAGTGGTGGGAAAACTCCGTCACTTCAAACAGGTCGGAGGTAATCCGGCTCATGATCTGCCCCACCTTGGTGGTGGAATAATAGCTGAAGGACAGCTGCTGCAGATGATGGAACAGGTCCGCGCGCATGTCCGTTTCCAGCCTGGAGCCCATGATATGCCCCACGGACTGCATGTAATAGTTTCCGGCCGCGTCGATGCAGCGCATCAGCAGATAGAAAAGGCCGATGCGCAGGATAAAGCTTACCGTCAGCTCGTCCAGCGCGCCGTTCACGGCCCGTCCGGTAATCTCCCGCACAATCATGGGCAGCGCCAGTTCGCAGACCGTGGTCATGCTGGCGCAGAACAGGTCAAAAAGCAGCGTGGGAAGGTATTTCCGATAATAGGGCATGAACCGCCGGATCAGCGCAGAGGTAGACAGGGAGCGGGGTTCGTTCTCGGTCTGAGGCATGGCATGATACTCCTTCCCATGATCGGCACGGATGCCGGCTGTCTGTCGCGCGAAGGCGTGCCGGCTTTTTCCGGGCAGGGCGCCTTCAGACATATCTTTCAATGACGATATTCCATTTTCCCTTCCGGCTCCGGGACTCCGCCCCCAGATAGCGGAAGCGTCCCATTCCCCGGACGGAAACAATCTGCCCTTCCCGGGGCGCCGCATCCGTCCGGAGGCATTCCGCCCCGTCCAGAAACACCTTCCCCGCCGGAAACAGCGCCTGGGCGTCCCCGCGGCTCATCTGAAAGGCATGGGCTACCAGGGCATCCATTCTTTCCGAGGAAACCTGCACCGTCTCCCGCCGGACGCGGTACAGCTCCCCATCGGGCAGCGCGTCCGCCCGTACCGCCTTCACGGCGGTGTGCCGGACGGAGCCCAGACTGTCACAGATGAAGTCCGCAATCCGTTCCGCGCAGAAAACCCAGGCTTCCTTTTCCCGCAGCACGATATCCCCCAGCAGGCTGCGCTCAAAGCCCAGGCTCATCAGCGACCCCAGCACGTCCCGATGGCTCAGGTCCGCGGCAAACTTTGCCCCCAGCGGGGAAACCTTCAGGCAGGCGATGGGAAACGCGTCCCTTTCCTCCGCGGAAACGCCGAACCCAGCCATCACCCTTTCGCAGCCCTCCGCTCCGCCGAAAAGCTGAATTTCCGGCTGCGGAAGGCTCCGGCGGATCCTGCTGAGCACCGCCTGTCCGCTCAGGTCCAGAAAATCGGTGAAGCAGGGAATACCCCGGCTCCAGGACCGCTCCGCCATCTCCCGCAGGCGTTTTTCCGTCTGTTCTTCCATTTTTCAGATCCCCAGGATCCGGGCCGCCTTCAGCACGGCGGTCTGGGTCTTCGCGTCCGAAATGCGCCCCGCCATGACGTCCTCCACCAGCTCCGACAGCGGCACGGTGAATACGTCCAGGAATTCGTCCGCGTCCAGATGCCGGTCCCCCCGGTGCAGCTTCCGGGCCATATACATGCTGATGTATTCGTCGCTGTACGCCGGCGCGGGATGGAAATCCCCCAGGGAGATCCATTCCTCCGCCGTGTATCCCGTTTCCTCCCGCAGCTCCCGCTGAATGGCCGAGAGCCGGTCCTCTTCCCTGCTGTCCAGCTTGCCGGCGGGGATCTCCGTAATCACCCGGTCGATCGGATAGCGGTACTGTCTCTCCACGATGACCTCATTGTTCTCCGTCACCGGAATGACGCAGACCGCGCCGATATGCCGGATGATCTCCCGGCTGGCGCCTTCCCCGTTCGGCAGGGTGACGGTGTCCTTCCGCACATGCAGAATGAAGCCGTCAAAAATGGTCTGGGAGGAAACCTGCGTTTCCCGCAGGGTATGCAGCTCATGTTCCGGATCAATACGCATGGAATCAGTCTCCTTTTTCTGTTTCGGCTGCTGCGCGGCTGCCCGGGGCCGGCCGCGGGGAAGAAAACAGGCGCCCTTCGGCGCCTGCGTCAATTATTCCTTGGGCTGAATGATCGCCTTGATCCGGCGCACACCGGCGGAGGAGGACTCTTCCTTCAGAATCCTGAAGGATCCCAGGTCCCCGGTGTTCTCCGCGTGGGGGCCGCCGCAGATCTCAAAGGAGTAATCTCCCATTTTATAGGTGCGCACCCGTTCGCCGTATTTGCTTTCGAACAGGCCGATCGCGCCCTTGGCCTTGGCTTCGGGTACGGTCATTTCCTCGCAGACCACCGGCACCTTTGCGTCGATGGCTTCGTTGACCAGCCGTTCCACTTCCTGCAGCTCTTCCGGCGTCATCTTCCGGCCGAAGGAGAAGTCAAAGCGCAGCCGTTCCGCCGTAATATTGGAGCCCTTCTGGGCTACCTCATCCCCCAGCACCTTCCGCAGCGCGGCATGCAGCAGATGGGTCGCCGTGTGCAGCCGGGCCGTCTGCTCGCTGTGATCCGCCAGGCCGCCCTTGAACTTCTGATCAGCGCCCTGATGGCTCAGCTCCTGATGCTTTTTAAACCGCTCGGCAAAGTCCGCCTCGTCAATGGAGAGGCCCTTTTCCGCCGCCAGCTCCCGGGTCATCTCGATCGGGAATCCGTAGGTATCGTACAGCTTGAAGGCACTGCGCCCGTCCATGGTGGACAGGCCTTCCATCCGGGCCCTGACCGCCGCTTCCAGCGCTGCGGCATCCCCGGCCTTCGCCGCCTCAATGATGGGCATCATGTCGGGAGAGGGGCGCAGCTTCTTGCTGTCCGCCAGCTCCCGGGCCAGGGCGGTTCCGTCCTCCGCCGCCAGGATGCTCTCCAGCATGGTTCTGGTCTGGCAGACGTTCTGATAGACCTTCTCGAATTCCTTCTCGCCCTGCTTCAGGGTCCGGGCAAAGCGGCCCTCCTCCAGCTTCAGCTGCTCCAGCGTGAATTCCGCGTTCCGGGCCAGCTCCGGATAGACATCCTTGTACTGGTCGATAATCACCTTCGCGATTTCCACGGTAAAGCCCTCGGGCATGCCCAGCTGCATGCCGTATCTCACCGCCCGGCGGATCAGCCGGCGCAGGATGTATCCCTGATCGGTATTGGAGGGGCTCACGCCGCGGTCGTCCCCGAGAATGAAGGTCGAGGTCCGCATATGGTCGGCGATGATGCGGAAGGCTTTGGTCGTCGCCTCGTCCGCTTCATATTCCTTGCCGCTCAGCTCCGAAATCCGCTTCAGGATCCGGGCAAAGGCGTCGATCTCGTAAACGCTCTTCTTTCCGTTCAGCACGCACACCGTGCGCTCCAGGCCCATGCCCGTGTCCACGTTTTTCTTGGCCAGGGGTTCGTACTTCCCTTCCGCCGTCTTGTTGTACTGCATGAACACGTCGTTCCAGATTTCCAGATAGCGTCCGCAGGAGCAGGCGGGGGAGCAGTCGGGGCCGCAGGGCTCCTTGTCGGTGATGATGAACATCTCCGTGTCGCTTCCGCAGGGGCCGGTGATCCCCGCGGGGCCCCACCAGTTATTCTCCTTCGGCAGGAAGAACAGGTTTTCTTCCTTCACGCCGCAGCTGCGCCACAGCTCATAGCTTTCCAGATCCCGGGGGCAGTCCTCATCCCCCTCGAACACCGTGAAGGCCAGCTTTTCCTTCGGCAGTCCCAGATATTCCGGACTGGTCAGGAATTCCCAGCTCCAGGGAATCATTTCCTTCTTGAAATAATCCCCCAGGCTCCAGTTCCCCAGCATCTCAAAGAAGGTCAGGTGGCTGGGATCCCCCACGTCGTCAATGTCGCCCGTGCGGATGCACTTCTGCACGTCCGTCAGCCTGGTTCCGGCGGGATGGGGCGTACCCATCAGATAGGGGACCAGGGGATGCATGCCCGCCGTCGTAAACAGGACCGTCGGATCATTTTCCGGAATCACGGAGGCGGACTGGATCCGGTGATGTCCCTTGGATTCCATAAAGGCCAGGAATTTTTCCCGCAGCTCAGCGGAGGTAATTTCTTTCATCTTGCTTTCCCCTTCCCGATTTCAGTTTCCATTTCAGCGGCTTTTCAGCCGAATCCCTTGATTTCACGCCCCGAAAGGCACCCGGACATTATAGCAAAAGCCCTTTTCGATTGCAATGGGCAAATCCGTTCCGCCGGCTGCCGCTTCATTCGTCCCCGGTCCCGATCTCCCAGACCGCCCGGTGCGTCTGCTTCTCCCCGCCGCTGATCCGGATCCGCCACAGGCTCCCGGGCCAGTTGGCCGCCATCCGGGGATCCGTAACGGGTATTTCCTCCGTTTCCGTTTTCCACCCCTCCGGAATCTCCAGGCGGATTCCGCCCGCCGTCAGCAGGCTTCCTTCCCCGGCCCGCGGCGTCACGCGGGGCTCGTTCCGCAGCAGGAAGACCCAGGTCACCTCTGCCGTTTCCCGGAGGTCAATCTCGTCCGTGATCCGCAGCCCCCCTTCGGACAGCTCCAGCCTCCGGACGCATCTTTCCGCGCCCGCCTCCGGGCCGTAGGCCTCCGCCAGATCCAGTTCCAGGCCGTCGGGAAGGCAGCTGACCTCCCGGGCTCTGTGCTCCGCTCCCGCCCGCTGCTCCTGTCCGCCGATCAGCGGCAGGTTGTGAAAAGCGCTGCGGGTGTTCCACAGCTCATACCGCTCCCCGGAAAAAGTTTTCGCGGTATAGGTCATGTTTCCCGCATCCACAATCTCCGGCATTCTGTCCAGATACAGCATGAAGGAACCCACATCATTGTGGTTGTGGTTCTCCCCGTTGTGCCCGCCCTTGGCCGCCAGGATCCATCTTCCCCGCCGCACCGTTCTCACCTGGAGATCCGGCAGCCACACATCCGCCGGGGAAGCGCCTTCCGGCCCGGAAAGCGCCTCGCCGGCCTTTCGGGGATGGAACAGGGCCCTGAGCAGTCTGGTCAGGTGCGGCACATCCGCCAGCTCCGCGGAAATCTTTCCCCGCAGGCTGCTTCCCAGGGCTTCCAGCGCCGGATCCCCCAGCTTCTCCCCCGCCGTCTGAATCCGCTCTCCCGAAAGCATCGGCCGCGCATCGCAGTCCGCAAAGTTCAGGAAATATCCGTTCCCGATTTCGGCCTTTTCCGGGAAGCTCAGAATATTCCGGATCTTTTCCTCCTGCCAGCAGGCCATCCGGCCCCCGGAAATCTTCTCCAGCATCTCCAGGCAGTCCAGCAGCGCTCCGCCGGCCATGTTCCAGTATCCTGCCCCCTCGTCGCAGCCGCCGTCTTCCGGCACGGTATCCATCCACCGGTCCAGCATGCCGCAGGCCCGGATCATCATTTCCCTTCTCTCCTCCGCCGCCAGGGGCTCGCTCAGCCCGCACAGCATTACATTGGATACGATCCAGGGCGTCCAGTTGCACAGATCCTTCCGGCGGAATCCCATCCACCAGAAATCATCCGTCCCCATGAAGGGATCCAGGATCCTCTTCCGGATTTCCCGGCCGATCCGCCTGACCACCTCCGGCGAAACCGCGTTCAGCTGCTTTTCCGCCATCCGTCCGACCAGCGTCAGGATCATGCCTGTCTGGGCGGAGAACAGGTCCACATACGGCCTGTCCGGATCCGGAAGCGGATAGTCCTCCGCTGCCGGGGCGCCCGGAATCTGGTTCACATTGTGCGCGCTGATCACCCAGCTGCTCTCCTCGCAGATGCACCAGATTCCGTCCAGGACATCATCCAGGTAATCCTCCCCCAGGGCCAGGGCCAGGGCGGCATAGCACAGCTTCCTCCGGCGGAAAAAATAAGGATCCTCGTCCGCCTTCCGGCTTCCGCTCCGGACAAAAGCCAGAAAATCCGTCGCCCGTCGCATGGGATACGGCGAGGAGGCATACGCTTCCGCCTGCCGCAGAATCTCCTCCCGGTCCTCTGAGGCAATCCGGTCCCAGGGAAAGCATATTTCAGGCTCCCGTATTTCCCGGAGCGCCTCCCTCGCCTGTTCCTCCAGCCGTGTCATCTCTGTCCCCGCCTCCTCTTTCCGTCCTTTTCCGTCGGTCGCATTCTATCAGGCTTCGCTCCCGTTGTAAACCGCCGGACAGGATTTGTGCCCAGCCCCGTACAGGACAGGATTTGTACCCAGCCCCGCCGGCCGGGATTTGCGCCCGCCCCCTGCGCGGAATGATCAATCAGAAGCTCCCCGGCCGGGCGGTTCCGCCGTCCGGAGCAGGGACCCCGTCATCCCAAATCCGAATAATATGCTCTGATCTCAGTCGAATCATTCGGGTTTCAGGGATCGGCAATCCCCCGCGGAAGCGCCCTGAAATTTCCGTGTTTTCCTTCTTTTCTCTTCCCCTTGACAAAGCGGTAAAGGGAGGATAGAATATCCGCATTGTTCGGAAATCGTTCCGGGCAAGGATGATCTGGAAAACGCAGGAGGGTATTCTCTATGGAAAAGCGCGAGCAGCTGTATGAAGGAAAAGCCAAGAAGGTTTTTGCCACCGATGATCCGGATGTGGTTCTGGTGTCCTACAAGGATGACGCCACCGCCTTCAACGGCCTGAAGAAGGGAACGATCGAGGGAAAGGGCGTCATCAATAACCGGATGAGCAATTTCCTGATGAAGATTCTGGAAAAGGACGGCATCCCCACCCATTATATCCAGGAGCTGAATGACCGGGAGACCCTGGTGAAGAAGGTCACCATCGTGCCTCTGGAAGTCATTGTCCGCAACGTGGCGGCCGGCAGCCTTTCCAAGCGGCTGGGTGTTCCCGAGGGAACTCCCCTGCGGGAGCCCGTGCTGGAATACTGCTACAAGGACGACGCGCTGGGCGATCCCATGGTGAATGAGTATCACATTGCCGCCATGGGCTGGGCAGATGATGAAACCATGGAGAAGATCGCCTACTATGCCCTGCGGATCAACGATCTGCTGATTGCCTACTTCAAGGGGGCAAACGTGGATCTGATCGACTTCAAGCTGGAATTCGGCAAGACTTCTGACGGCACCCTGGTGCTGGCGGACGAGATCAGCCCGGATACCTGCCGTTTCTGGGACAGCGAAACCCATGAGAAGCTGGACAAGGATCGTTTCCGCCGGGACCTGGGCGGCGTGGAAGAAGCCTATCAGGAAATGCGGAAGCGCCTTGGCTTCTGATCCGTCTGTCTTTCGTAAATCTTTTCGTCTCCCGGAGCCGGCCTCCGGGAGTTTTTTTGTCCGCACGGTTTCAGACAGCGTCCGCATCGCTGCCCGGCTTTCTGAGCACAAAAAATCTGCCGGGCTTTTTGCCCGGCAGGTCTGCGTCTCTCCGTCCCGTTTTCCGCAAAGCGGTTCCCGGCGGATCGATGCCGCTTTTTCATCTCAGTCCGTCCCGCTCCGAACGCCTTCAGACGCTCCGTACACAAAAGCGGAAAGGCCGATCCAGGTATACACGGAAATCGGTTCCTCCCGCATCACTCCGAGGGCTTCCTCCCGGGTGACCATCCGGAAGCCTTCAAACTTCTCCGAGCCCACCGCGTTGCGCTGGGTCAGCTCCGACTCCTGATGGCCGTACAGATCAATCCGTACCATGGCATTGGATTCGTCCGTCATCCCGGGGGAGGAAAACAGGCAGGGATTCAGCACCTGAAAGCGGTCCCGGTCCCCCGTTTCAATGCCGGTTTCCTCCCGCAGTTCCCGGACCGCGGCAGTCCGGATCGCGTCCTCCCGGGCCAGGCCCCTGTCTTCCGGATCAATCAGGCCCGCCGGAACACTGGTCACGAACTGTCCCAGCGGATACCGGTATTCCCGGTTCAGCAGCATCCGATCCTCCCGGCCTTCCTCATGCCATACCGCGCAGATGGAAACCGCGTCCGGAATCATGCTCCGATACGCTTTCTCCTCCAGCCCGGCCACCAGCTGTTCCCGGGTTCTCCGGGTCGCGTCATAGTAATGGCGCCCCGGGGCGTACTGAAGATCGAACACCCTGATAAACGGAGTATCCAGCAGGGTTTCCACAGGATAATCAATCATTTCCGTTCATTCCTTTCTGTACCGGCCGCCCCGGTTCGGGAGAATTCCGCGGCCTTCCGGCCTCGGGCTGTTAAAACGCAAAGGGCTCCAGCGGCAGGCCGTTGGCGGCGAACAGGTTCACCGTGCCGTAATCCGTCCAGGCATAGCGGGCATGCAGCGGATGATCCACCCCGGCCGCGGTCAGGTGCAGCATCGGCCCTTCGATCATCGCCCGGGCGGGAACAAAGCTTCCGTCCGCGCCGGCCAGTTCCAGCAGCGCCGGCTCCTTTCCGTCCCGGGTCATCAGCAGCTGATCCGTTTGCAGGGTCATCATGCTGCCTTCGATCTTTTTTCCGGTGACCCGGGGAGCCGCCGCGCCCTCCTGATGATAGACCAGCGTCTTCGCCAGCTCAAACAGCCGTTCCCCCACCACCCGCTTGTTGGTCGGATGGATGTTGTTGAACTCTCCCTGATCCAGCAGACAGACCATGCCGGTATTCCGCATCCGGTCCCGCACCTCGCTCTGGCGGAGCCGAAGCGCCGGCCAGTTTTTGCTGTCCTCCGCCCCCTTGTCGATCCACATCGGCAGCTGCACGAACAGGAACGGCAGGCTTTCATCCCGGAAAGCCGTCCGCCAGCGGTTGATCAGGGAGGTCATCAGCGTGTCATAGGCCTTCGTCCGCCAGGCGTCCTCCTCTCCCTGATAGAACAGAATTCCCGTCAGCGTCATGGGCAGCAGCGGCTCCACCATCGACTGATACAGTCCCGCCGGACGGTAGGGGGAAGCCGGCCCGGCCGGCGGATTCCAGGGCAGCGGTCCCCCCAGGCCGTCCACCAGCTCATCCCAGCTGCATCCCGGATGCTCCGCCCGGTACTTTTCCGCCCGGCCGTTCCACTCCTCCATGGAGCGGAAGAACGCCCTTTCCTTTTCCAGGTATTCTTCCAGCGTCACTTCCCGGATCAGATCCGCGTATTCCTTCCAGTAGCGCTGTCCTTCCCCGGTGCGCTTCAGCCAGTCCTCGTCCATCCAGCAGGTCGCCGATGTTCCGCCCCAGTAGCAGTCGATAATTCCCACCGGAATCTGCAGATGCCGCTGCAGTTTCATGGCGAAGAAATAGGCCACGGCGCTCATATCCCGTCCCCGGCCGGGGCCGATGGCCTGCCATCCGGCCTGCCGCCAGGCTTCCTCCCGCGCTTCGCTCATCCAGGCATGCTTCGGCACATTGAAGTACCGCACCATGGGATTCACATGCCCCGCGATCAGTCCGGGCCCTTCATCCGCGTTCTGCAGCTCCAGCTCCATGTTGCTCTGCCCGCCGGCCAGGTACACCTCTCCAATGGAAAGATCCAGCGAGCAGAAGCTCTCCTCCCCGCTGGCAATCACCAGGCGGCACCCCGTCCGGGCCTCCTGGGGATCCAGCAGAATCAGAAATTTTCCTCCGCAGGCGGTTCCGTCTCCCTGCGCCAGCAGCCCGTTCCTCTCGTCCCGCAGCTCACAGTGCACCTCCGCGCCTTCCTCCGCCTCGCCGAAAACACGTATTTCCTTTCGACGGCAGAGCACCGCGCCGTCCGAAAACAGGGGAGAAATCTTCAGCATCGTATTTTCCTCCGTTTTTCCTGCAAAAGAAAATTCCCGGCGGTCTGCTCGGGAATTTTCCTGATTCAATCCGCTGATTACTTCTTTCGACCCAGGAAGGCCAGATTCCTTTCAATCAGCTCGATTCTCTGCTTCACGCAGTCCACGGACCGCAGGGCGTCCTCAGGCGTATGGAACACATAGTCCGTCAGCCGGTCCGTGTCCATCTCCGCCACATGCATCCGGGTATCGGAGGAGGCGTAGTACAGATAGATCTTCCCGTCCTCATCCGCGATGGCGCCGTTGGTAAAGACCACGTTGCTCACATCTCCGACGCGCTCCCTTCCCAGGGGGCCCAGCAGCATGCCGCCGGGCTCGGCGATGATCTTCGCCGGATCCTTCAGATCCGTGGCAAAGGCATACAGCACATACCGCAGTCCCGCCGCGGTGTTCCGCACGCCGTGAGCCAGGTGAATCCAGCCCTTCTCCGTTTTGATCGGCACCGCTCCCGCGCCGTTCTTGCTCTCGGTGATGGTATGATACCGGCGGCGGCTGATGATCCTTTCCTCATCGATCACCGGATGGGTGATGTCGTCGCAGAGGCCGAACCCGATGCCTCCGCCGCTCCCGGTTTCGATGAAATCATCCATGGGCCTGGTATAGAAGGCATATTTGCCGTCCACGAATTCCGGATGCAGCACCACGTTCCGCTGCTGGGGTGAGCGCAGCGTCTTCAGGTTCGGCAGCCGCTCCCAGTTCACCAGATCCCTGGTCCGGACGATTCCCGCCGCGGCCACGGCCGCGGACAGATCCGGGTTCTCCGGATCCTTGCTTTCGGAGCAGAACACGCCGTAGATCCAGCCATCCTCATGCCGGGTCAGCCGCATGTCATAGACGTTGGTCTCTTCCTTTTCCGTATCCGGCAGCAGAATGGGGCGGTCCCGGAACCGGAAGCCCTCCGTGGGCCGGTCGCTTTCCGCCACGGCGAAAAAGCTTTTCCGATCCATGCCTTCCACCCGGACCACCAGGCAGTATTTGCCGTCCATTTTAATCGCGCCGCTGTTCAGGGTCGCGTTGATCCCCAGCCGCTGCATCATAAAGGGATTGGTTTCCGGATTTGCGTCATACATCCAGAAGGGGGGAATATGCTCCCGCGTCAGCACCGGATTCCGGTACCGGCTGTACAGGCCGTTGTAGAAATGCTCATCCACGGGATTGGGCCGGCTCAGAAGCCGCTCATAGGATTCCATCAGGGAATCAAAGCTGCGTGTACGCATGGTGAACGCTCCTTCTTCTGAAATACGCCCCGGCCGTCCGGGGCGTATCGGTACTGTTTCATTGATTCGAGGCGCGCCGGAGCATTTCCTCCGGGGCCGCGCTTAATAGTGGTGCACCGCTTCTCCGTCGCCGGGGTTCAGCACGCTGTGATCCTTGATGTACTGCACCACCTCGTCCACCTTGGTGAAGGCCAGGCCCACATGGGTGTCCGCGCAGCCGTAATAGATGGCGATCCGTCCCGTCGCCTCATCCTGCAGCGTCGCGCAGGGGAAGACCACATTGGGTACGAATCCGGTCACCTCGTAGGGTTCTTCCGGCGTCAGCAGATAGTTCTCGCAGCGGTACAGCACCTTGCTGGGCTCATCGATGTCCAGAATCGCGCCGCCCATGGAGTATACAAAACCGTTGCAGGTGCTGGACACACCGTGATAGAACATGAGCCAGCCCTCCGTGGTCTCGATCGGGGCCGCGCCGCCGCCGATCTTGACGCTCTCCCACCATTCATGGCCCCGGCCCATCACATGGCGGTGCTTTCCCCAGTAGACCATGTCCGGGCTCTCGGACAGGAAGATGTCGCCGAAGGGCGTATGCCCGCTGTCGGAGGGGCGGGAAAGCAGCTTGTACATGCCGCCCACCCGGCGGGGAAACAGCACGGCGTTCCGGTTGAAGGGGATGAAGGGGTTTTCCACCCGGGTAAAGGTTTTGAAATCCTTCGTCTTCGCCATGCCGATGGCCGCCCCGAAGAAATCGGTGCACCAGATAATATAATAGGTATCCTCCACCTTCACCAGCCGGGGGTCGTAGGCATAGTGCGGCAGCATCGGCTCTCCCTGCTCATCCGTAAAGGGCACCTTCTCCCGCTCCACCTCCCAGTGGATGCCGTCCTTCGAATGGCCCAGGTAAACATGGGGGATTCCGTTCACCTGCTCGCCCCGCAGCACGGCGATAAAGCCGTCCTCCCAGGGTGCCACCGCGCTGTTGAAAATCCGGGCAATCTCCGGGGTGGGATTCCGGCCCAGAATCGGGTTTTCCGTATAGCGCCAGACGGGCGCCGCCGTCTTCAGATCCGCCGGCTTCTCCTGCCAGGGAATGTTGGGCAGATTGCCCGCGTTCAGCATCTTGATCTTGTCCATCTGACTGTTCTCCTTTTCGGCTCCATATTCTTTTTTCTCTATTCCCGCGCCCGCGGGGCCGATTACAGTTTAACCCTTTACAGAGCCGCTGGCAAGCCCCGCGTATACCTGTTTCTGGAAAATCAGGAAAACGATCAGGGAGGGGATCAGCGTCAGCAGCACGCCCGCGCAGATGATATTGTAGGAGCTCTTGAACGGGCCGGAGAAGGAATACAGCGCCGTGGAAATCGTCCGCCAGGAGTTGGACTGCAGATAAATGATCGCCTTGAACTGCTGCCAGCGGTTCGCTCGGACCGTGAAGCCTGCAGCCCTTCACAGTCCCGAAAACGCGCTTATTTTTCCTGC
>CAMNKK010000047.1 GCA_946542235.1 uncultured Clostridia bacterium
GCCGGATAGCTGACAGACAGCGTTGCTTCCATTGGCCGTCAGGAAAATGGAACATATTTGACAATCTGGAACCCCCCTTGAAATCAAATCTCCTCTTCATATAATTAACACGAAAGACGGATGAATTATCTCCGTTAATACAACTCGAAAGGAATGTTTCATCATGTACAACATCGTAGGAGCACTGTTCAAAGAAGAGAGCGAAGCCCGCACAGCCATGGCCGCGCTGTCTGAGGTCCCTCAGATCAACGGTACCACCATCTATCAGATTTCTCTGGTGAAGCGTGTAGATGGCGTGCTGAAGCTCTGCAACAATTTCACCTCCGAGCATCTGAAGTCCAACTCCGCGAGCGGCGGCCTGGTGGGCGGCCTGATTGGGCTGCTGGCCGGTCCTGTGGGGATGCTGCTGGGCGGCGTGACCGGCGCGCTGATGGGAAAAGCCAACGATCTCGATAACAAGGACGACAGCGCGGCTCTGATCGAGCAGGCAGCCCAGAAGCTGGAAGAGGGCGACATTGCCCTGATTATTCTGGCGGAAGAGACCAAGGAAGACGTCCTGGATCACGCCCTCGTGAAGTATAACACCGTCGTCGTCCGCTATGACGCGGATGTCATCGCCAAGGAGCTGGAAGAGGCTGAGAAGATCCGGGATGAACTTGCCCGCCAGGCCCATGAAGCGCTGCGCGCCTCCGAAGAGAAGGGCGAATAAGTGAAAAGGAAGCCTTTGGCTTTCGAAGTCACCCTCGGGCGCCGGCGCAGTCGGTATCCGAGGGCGGCAATAAACAACCATGAAAGGGGAACTTATATTGATGAAGAAACTGATTTCCTGTCTGCTGGCCGCCATGATGATTTTCATAGTCGCGAGCGCGTCCGCAGTCACTTTTGAATCCATCCAGTTAGACAATGTGCTGAACAAATTCCTGGATGAAACGGATCTGAAGACCAAGGATCTCTCCCTGCAGGTTCTAGCCGGCGACAGCTCCGCGGATCTCGTGATCCGTTTGGATGAGGACAACCTTCACCTGGTTCCGCGGGAGAACAATGTGCCCGCCGGCCATATTCAGCTGAATCCCACGGGCATCTATGTGGCTTCCGATGATTCCGTGACGATGCTGCGCTATGACACCATCACCACCTTCATGCAGAATATTGTGAAGGGTCTGGAAGACATCCTGGATGAGGCTGTCAAGGACATCCCCGAGGAGCCGGCTCCCACGGAGGCCGAGATCAAGAAGGCCGTGGAAGAGCTGTCCATCCTGGCTGCTGAGGCGGAAGCCCAGGAGCAGGCTGACGCGGCCACGCTCACCTCGGCGGCGCTGTCCTTTGCAGGCAAGTTTAAGCCGGAATACATCCTGGATGTGAAAGAAGACAACGGCAGCGTGACCATCAGCCTGCGCAGCGAAGCCTATGCCAGCGCGCTGGCCGACGCGATGGACGAACTGATGACCAACCCCTCGCTGGCCAAGCTGGTGGATCGGACGGCTGCTTCGGAGGGCGGCAAGTCCTTTGCCGATTATCAGGCTGAATGGCTGAAGACCCGGGAAGCCACCCTGGAAGCCATCCGCACCATCGACAGCACTGAAAAGCTCGAGGAGAACGGCCACTATACGTCCCATTTCCAGATTGGCGAGGAAGGTTCCGCCGAGAAGATCCTGTGCATGGATTCAGACGCCTGGATCGACGCGGAATATGGTTACGCGGAGATCACCACCACCCTGTCCTTCCAGAACGAGGAACCCCTCCTGGTCTATGAAACCGCTGTGAACCCCAGCGCTTACCGGGAGAAGCTGAGCTCCGGAAACTCCTGGACAGAAACTCAGGTAAACGTCGACAGCAACCGGGTCCGCGGCGCGAAGGTCACCGCCGTGATCGACGGCGTGGAAGAAATGAAGATGGAATTTGGCGAAGATTATCTGTATATGAAGGGCCCGAAGGGCGGAATCAGCACCTCTGTGCGGGAAACCTGGACGGGCAAGCTCCGCGTTGAACTGGTGGTTGAAACCGCCAACGGCGAGTCCAAATCCATGATCATCGATTTCTATCAGGATGGCGACAGCTTGATCCAAGAACTGAGCGTTGAAGGCTCTGACACGACGGTCCAGTTCAAGGTCAGCCGGATTGACAAGACGGAGATCGAAGATCTGAGCGCTTCCGAAAAGATCAACGAAGTCACTGTCGAAAAGCTCGAAGCCGAGCTGGAGAAGATCCTGAAGGACGTGGTGGTCACGGTCAAGACGGCCGAGCCGACCGCTGAACCCGAAACAACTAACTAATTTCACGGATACAAAATCCCCCCGGATCCTTCAATCGATCCGGGGGATCGTTTTTTTTGTAAAGCTTCATTGCATTGCCGATGCCGCTATAGCATTCTCTAAGGATACGCTGATTAAAGCTCCTCCGCGAAGCGGAGGAGCGAGAAAAACCTTATAAATCAACGAAGCAAGCAGAATGCTTTCACGCTGATTTTAAATCAATCGGCGATTCCTCAAAACACAATGCCTGACTTTTCTTTAAGCAATATCAAAGAATCCGAGCGTCTTCAGAGCGGTAAATACCCTGTCAAGATAGGCTTCATTGATGATAGGCCACTTTATCCTCAGGCCATACAGCACCTTTGTGGTAAATGAATTATCGTAACCGATCTCAAATTCATCGCTGTTTTGGAAAGAGGCCTCATAGGTCAGGAGCGGTGATACATATTCTGACAGTTTTTCATCCTTCAACGCCTGTTGGAAACACGCTGTAAACTCTTTTTCATCCACTGTTTCGACCGGGATTCCGCATCGGTTCATGGATTCAATCACGTCTCCCAGCTGAACCGTATGACTGTTGCTGGCATGATATACAGAGAAATTCTCCGCGCTGGCCAGAGCCACGACCGACGCCGCGGTGATGTCGATGGGAGAAAACTCCTGCGGATAGTCCAGCATATAAACCGATACCTTTTTCAGGGTGGCCAGCGCCCGCAGGGTCCGCATGAAGGCGTTGGTGCGGGAATTGATCTGGAACTCACCGTCCCTGTACCGGGGCATCAGATTGCCCGCTCTCACGATCCGCGCATTCAGTCCTCTTTCCGCTATGGCGGAGAGGATCGCCTCCTCCGCTTTGAACTTGGAGAAACAGTACTTATTGTCCAGATTCTGTCCGAAGAACAGCTCATTCTCCCGTATTTTCCGATCCGGGCTGATATGCCGGTTGACGCTCATTCCGGCCACGCTGAGGGTTGAGATCTGAACCAGCCTTCCTCCCTTCTTCAGGCACAGCTCAATCAGGTTTTCCACGCCGTGCCAATTCACACGATCCAGCAGATCATCCGCCACAAAGTGCTTTACGCACGCGGCGCAATTGATCACAGTCCTGAAGGGCAGATCAGCCATCGACATCATTTCATCCCGATCCGTAAGATCCCCTTCCACCGGAATAATCCTGTTCCCAAACAGTTCTTCAAAGGAGCTGCCGAAATAATACATCAGCATCTCCTTGAGATAGATTTCAGGATCGGTCTTCCCGCTTTGTACCATGCAGAAGATCCTGTGGTCCGTCGTGTCAATCAGTTCCTTCAATACATGGATTCCCAGGAAACCGGTGGCGCCGGTTAACAACACATCCCCGATATCAGATGTTTCCAGCTCCGAAAGATGATCCGGGGTGTTTTTCTCAAGAATCCCATACTCCGTCGGTTTCACTTCAGGCTTTGCATCCTCCTGAACAGTTTCCGACAGAGACAGGACATACTTCTCCATGGATTCCACGGTCGGATGTTCATACACATCCCTGAAAACAATGGGCAGCTCTTCCATGGTGGCCTTCACCGCGGCCTTGGCCACATCCAGAGACGAACCGCCCACATCGAAGAAGTTTTCCTGTATCCCGATTTTGTCCAGGCCCAGGGCATATTCAAAGACCGCGCAGATCTTTTTCTGCAGTTCCGTCACCGGCGCGGCATATTCCGATGCCGACTCCTCATCCTGTCTGGCCGGGATGGGCAGCGCTTTTTTGTTTACCTTCTGATTCTGATTGAGCGGAATGGCATCGATCTGCATAATGACAGCCGGCACCATATAAGCAGGTTTCCGTTCCCTGATAAAGTCCTTCAGGGCAGCCTGATCAATTTCATGGTCGCCAACGATATACGCGGCGATATATTTCTCCTCAGTCTTCTCATGGGTAAACGCCTGAACCGTTGCGTCCCTGACGCCCGGGAAGTCCCGGATGACGCTTTCAACCTCCGTCAGCTCAATCCGGAAACCCCGGATTTTGACCTGCCCGTCGTTTCGCCCGAGGAAATCCAGATTTCCGTCCGGCAGAAGGCGAACCACATCCCCCGTCCGGTAAGCTCTTGCAAAAGCCGGATCATCGTCAAAGGGATTCGGAATAAAGACCTTTTCCGTCAGATCCGGCCTTCCCAGATAACCCCGGCCCACACCGCTGCCGGCGATCACCAGCTCGCCCGGCATCAGCGGAGGCAGCCGGCGCATGTTTTCATCCACAACATAGCAGGCATAGTTACGGATCGGTTTTCCGATGGGAACCCGGCCATATTCCTTTCGGACAGGCATCACCGTCGAAAATATCGTACATTCGGTCGGTCCGTATCCATTCACCAGCTCCGTCATTCCGCTCTTCGGGATGACAGGCACCAGCGCTTCCCCGCCGCCTGAAAGATACCTTAAGGAATCAACCGAGAACGCGGTGTAGAATTGTCTGCAGATCTGCGTCGTCATAAAAGAATGGGTAATGCCGATCCGGTCAAACCATTCTTTCATCGCAGCCAGATCGAGCCGGATCTCCTCCGCCACGATGCATACGCAGGCGCCGGTAGTCAGGGCAGGATACATATCCATCATGCACGCGTCAAAGCCATAACTGGCATAGGCCGCCACCCGGCCCGTCTCGTCCAGATGATAAAAATCCCTGTACCAGCGGCAGAAATTCGCCAGGTTCCGATGCTCCAGCATCACGCCTTTGGGAACGCCTGTGGAGCCCGAAGTATAGAGCAGGATGAACAGATCCTCCGGCGCGATGGGTTCCTGCCGCGTTTCGCAGGAGGGCAGGCCCGCAATCTCCTCCGTATACAGGATCTCGCCCTGGTAGCCGGGTACTTTTTCCATCAGCGCTTTCTCGGCAACCAGCAGTGCGCAGTCCGCATCCTTCATCATAAATTCGAGTCTCTCCGTGGGATACCCGGGATCCAGGGGCTGGTATGCCGCTCCGGATTTCAGTACGCCCAGCGAAACCGTCACCATGAAAGCGCTTCTGGGAATCAGCACGGATACGATCTTGCCCTTCCCGATTCCCCTGGATTGCAGATATCCCGCGATTCTTTCAGATATCTCATCCAGTTCTTTGTATGTCCATTTTTCATCCTGGAAGATCACCGCGTTGTTCCCCGGGTATTTGGCAGCCGCGGCTCTGACCATGGATACGATATCTGTTTCGGGATCGTCCACTTTGGTTTCATTCCACAAGGCCATCTCCTTCAGATCGCCGTCGTCCGCAAGGCAGATCTCCCGGAGCCTGCTTCTGAAAATAAACTCGGAAGCAACCTTCTCCAGGCAGGCGACAAGCCTGCGGATATATTCCTCACTGAAGATATCCTTCCGATGCTCGCAATTGTACAGGATTTGTCCGTCCGTCACAAACACATCAATATGCAGCGGCGCTTTGGTTTCCAGCATTTCGACAGGGATCATCTCCGCCTTTTCCCCGCCGATCCGGTTAAAATCGAAATCGTCTCCCTGGTAAGCGAAAATAATATCCGAGCCAATCTCAAACTTTCCGGCGATCTCGGCAAAGGAATACAGATCTGAAGCCATGCTGGTCATCAGCTGCTGTCCCATATCCGAAACAAAGGCTGCGATCTCCGCGTCCTCCTGAATCCGAGCGAGCACAGGGAAGGTCTTCACCATCATGGTCACCGTTCGGGCCATTCTGGAATCATTTCGGCCATTATAGATGGTCGTATACAGCGCTTCCTTCTTCCCTGTGAACTTGCTCAATGCGTATGCGAAAACCGCGTTGAAGAACGCGTTTGCCGACAGACGTTTCTCCTCCAGGAAGCTTTCCAGCGTCCCGAGGTTCAGCCCGGAAGAAATGCGCAGCGCGCCATAGCTTTCAGATTCTCCGAATACGTCGCCCAGGGGCAACATCTCCTTATCGGCATCGCACAGGAGCCCATCAAACCATTCCCTGGCTTTGTCGTACTTTTCGGTTTTTCGCAGTTCCTCCTCATCCAGCGCAAGCTCATACCCGGTATAGGTCTCCTTTTCCGGAACCGCGCCGGCATAGGCGTCATTGATGTCCTGAATCAGGACGCCCATGCTGCTGCCGTCTGTAACGATATGATGGATATACAGGACGAGATAGTTTCCCTCCTTCGTAACATAGACTGCCGCCCGATACAGCCTGCCGCCAAGCAGCTGGAAGGGCGCGTACATATCCTCCGGCAGCCTGTCTGTCTCGACAAGATCGACCTGGGCCGCCAGATCGTCATTTCTCTTTACACGGAAGTTCCCCTGATCGTCACTGTATACGACAGCATTCAGATAGGGATGGGCCGCGATCGCCTGTTCCACCGCTTCCTTCAACCGCTGCACGTTGATCCGGGGAGAAAGCCGGAACAGCATCGGAATATGGTACAGCTGCGTATCGGGCTGGGAAATGCATTCAATCAGGATTCCTTTCTGCGTCTCGGAAAGAGGATAATCCTCCCTGAGCTCGTGGGATTCGGCCGCTTTCCCGGACCGCAGGATCTGTTCCAGCTCCTCTACGGTATGATGGTTCTGTAAATCCTGGATCGAGACGGGAATCTGAAACGCTTCTGCCAGCAGCAAATTCAAATGGATCGCTCCGATAGAGGACAGGCCTGCCTCAAAGATATCCGTGTCAATCCCGAAGTCGCGGTGTCCAAGCGCCTCCGCGACCGCGTCATAGATTCGCTGCTGTACTTCGTTTCCGGGTTGTGTATAGTCCTCGTGTTTTCTTTCCGGTCTGGGCAGGGCTTTCCGGTCCACTTTCTGGTTCCGGTTCAGTGGGATGGCGTCGATCTGCATGGTGACGGAGGGAACCATGTAAGCCGGCTTTCGTTCCCGGATGAACTCTTTCAGCTGGCCCTCATCCACCGTATCCCCGCTGACTACATACGCCGCGATAAATTTCTCCCCGGTTCTCTCATCCTCAAAAGCCTGAACGGTCGCGTCGGTAATCCCCGGATACTCTCTGATCACGCTCTCCACTTCTGTCAGCTCAATCCTGAACCCGCGTACCTTCACCTGATCGTCCATGCGCCCGACAAAGTCGATATTTCCGTCCGGTCTGATTCTTGCCTGATCCCCCGTCCGGTACGCGCGCTGATACGCAGGATCATCTGAGAAAGGATTCTGAATGAATACTTTTTCGGTCAGATCCGGCCTTTTCAGATAACCCCGCCCCACTCCGCGGCCAGCGATCAGCAGCTCACCCGTCTGCATCGGGGGAAGAAGATTGCCTTTCTCATCCACCACGTAGCACCTGGTGTTGCTGAGGGGCTTTCCGATGGGAACTCTGTCATACAGCCTGTCCACATACATCCCGGTCGCGGCCACAGTGCATTCGGTGGGCCCATACAGATTGATCAGCCTGGGCCCGTCCGCCCTGGGTTCGACAGGGACCAGCTTTTCCCCTCCCGTGGACAGGTATCGCAGGTCTTTGACTTTCGCGAAGCTGTAAAACTGCCGGGCCACCTGCGTTGTCATAAAGGCATGGGTAATCCGGTTTTTGTTAAACCACGCCTCCATGGCAATCAGATCCAGCCTGATTTCTTCCTCCACGATATAAAGGGTCGCGCCGGCTGTGAGCGCGGGATAGGTTTCCATCATATTCGCGTCAAAGCCAAAGCTTGCGTAGGCGGAAACCCTGCATTCCGGATCCAGCTGATAATACTCCCTGTACCACCCGCAGAAGTTCACCAGATTTCCGTGCTCCAGCATGACTCCCTTGGGCACGCCGGTAGATCCTGATGTGTAGAGAAGGATAAACAAATCCTCAGCATCGGGATGCGTCCCGACTTTTTCGCAGGCGGGAAGAGAAGGAATATCCTTTGTCAGCAGAACATCTCCCCGGTAATCGGGAATGCGGTCCAGCAAATCCTGATCCGCAATCAGCAGCTTGCATTCAGCGTCCTCCATCATAAACATCAGACGTTCCGCCGGATATCCCGGATCCAGGGGCTGATAGGCCGCTCCTGTTTTCAGCACGCCCAGGGAGGTAATCGGCATATACTCGCTCCGGGAAATCATGATGGACACGACGTCTCCTTTCCCGATTCCCTGTCCGATCAGAAAGCCGGCGATTCTCTCCGAAAGCTCGTCAATCTCTGCGTAGGTATAAGACTTTTCCTTAAAAACAACGGCTGTACGATTCCCATTCTGCTGAACCGAATTGCGAAACGCCGTGACGATATCCGTGTCCGCGTAGTCGCGTTCCGTGCTGTTGATTTCATCCCAAATGCTCATGCTCAGATCCTCCGTATAATTCATGCTTTCCCACTACAGATCTGTCCGCAGATCAGATACACCTACTTTCAATTGTGTAATGCTTCCTTATCGCTGTCAAGAAAGTGTTCCAGATTGTCAAATTGATACTCAGTTTCATAATTATGAAACGACCAAATACCCGAAGATATTAAAGCTTTATCCAATGGCCAAAGCCACCAGTGTGAGATCTGATTCCCTTCCCTTATTTCAGTCGTCTCAGAATTACCGCTCTTGTTCAAGCTCATAGAAGTTAAAGATGAACGCGTCTCCCTCGCCGCGCTGGGAAGCGGCAGCCAGTCCATAACGCACTTCCATCGCTCTGTTTTTCATCTCAGCGTTCACAATGTTCCAGCCTCCGTAAGCCGGCTCCAATGTCCACCATGTCAGCTCCTCACGCTCCGGCTCAGCCGACAATGTGATTCCATTGGCGGTAAGAACCAGCCATCTTCCCTCCGGATCACGGAAGCGGAACATTCTGTTCTCCATGGCCTGCACCGTGAACACGAGGGCCGCGTCGGGACGTGGCGATTTCAAGGTTCTTCCCTGTGCTCCCCAGGCCTCCGCCTCCAGAAAGCCGCTGATCTGCTGTCCGGTGATCACGCATTGCTCCGCTTCGCTGAAGATCACAACGCGCTGTCCATCCTTCGGCACGGACACCAGGGCCGCCGCCACTTTCTCCGGAAGCGCCGTATCCTCCAGGCTTCCGGAGAAAGTGTTTTTCCAGGTCCAGTTGAATTCCGCAGGGGTCACATGACCCTGCAGAATGATGTATTCCGCGATCAGGTTCTGGATTACTTCTCCGCTTTCATCCGTCTGTCTCCAGATAGCGTCGTCCGCGGAAAAGCCCCGCAGCCCGCACCGTTCATTGCCCAGAACGTAATCGCTTACGGCGGCCAGATAAGTCATATCCGGATCAAAGGATCGGCCGTTGGCAAACCCTTCGATGACTATCTTCTCCCCGTCCGGCCTGGCCAAGTCGCAGGTATAGTTCATCCCGCCGAAAAGCAGATGCGTGTTCTGGTGTCCTTTCGAATAGATAAACGCTTCTCCGTCATGCACACGCACGCTGAGCCGCCCAGCCGCGTTTTCTTCCATTACGGCCCTGATCTGTTCTCCTGTCATGGGAATCACCAGAACCATGTTCGAAAAACGGTTGAGCCGGTAAACATCTTTTAGAGAGATCGGGCCGGAATGTACCACATAGTTTTCGGCAACCTTACAGTTGAGGATGGAAATATCCGTATCCAGATGATCCGTCCCTGCCTTCGCTAACAACGCCAGTTCGCCGGTCTCCTCCGCCGTCTCGGCAATTCGCCTGGTGGTCATCCTGATGCAGGCTGCGGCTACCAGATCCACGGAATCCGTCTGCTCCCGGAGGAACTGCCGGTTTTCGTCCCATTCGCCCTCCGCGGTTCCCAGAGGCTGCGTCACGTAGCGTTCCGCCATTTCTGCGTAGGGCCGAACGATCTCCTGAAGTCTTTCATCAACCGCAAAGTGAGAGGGATCCAGGTTCCCGGTTTCCAATATCTCCCAGATGAGCTTTCCATCCCGATCCTCCGTAAAGCGGAAAACGATATGAGTCAGTTCCTGACCACCGCCGTTGACCAGCGGGATCTCACGCCCGTCCGCGTTCGCAATCATACTGCTGGAGTAGCCAGCCGTATGGTCATGCCCGTTGATCATCAGGTCGATGTCATGGCTTTCCATGATTGTTCGCAGCGCCTGATTAGCAGTATTGACTCCATACACAAGCTCCGTTCCGGCAGCTGCTCCGAGGCCTCCATGATAGGACACGATAATGAATTCGCATCCCTGCGCCTTCATCTTCGGCAGGAACAGATTTACCTCTTCCGTCATGGAGAAGTCCGAATTGCCGGGATGCACAAAACGAAGCCCCGGATAGTTATCTGGCAGATCCCACCGGGGAATGTCACAGTTTTCCAGTCCCAGGATGCCAATTTTATGCGTGTGCCCGTTCACAGTGATTTCCCGGATAATATAGGGCGTAAAGACGCTGTCCCCTGCATTCATTCCTGCTTCAGTTCCATCTCCGCAGATATTGGCCGCCAGCACTGGAATACCGTTCTCCTCCAGCCACATGTAGGTTTCCCGCATCAGGTCCCAGGGGTAGTTGAATTCATGGTTGCCCGGCACCGACGCCGTATAGCCGATTTCCTTCAGGCAAAGAGCCATGACCAGCGGAGCATCAGACAGACCCAGATGGCGCTGCTTCAGCTGGTATTCTGATACCTGCGTGCCCTGATACAGATCCCCGTTATCTATCAGTAGCACATGTTCCTTCCCATACTTCTCCCGAATTTCATTCACCGCGGTGGAAATACGAAGAATACTATTCTTCTCCACGGAGCCGGTTAGCACATTGGTATCCCAGCATTTTCCGTGCAGATCGGTGGTGGAAAGAATCACAACGTCGGTATAGGCTGTCTTTTCCTCCGCGGCCGATCCGCACATCATCGCAAAGGCGCAAACCGCCAGCAGCAGGAGCGCTCTTCTCAGCCTGTTCATCTTTCCAGCCTCCTTCGCCCTTTTCCTGACAGGCAGTGATTTTCATGGCAGCGTTTCATAAACTAAAAAACATCCCGCCCAAGGTCATAAGCCCTGAGCGGTTTTTTCATTATCACCAGGCAAGCAGTATGTTCCCAATTACACGTCAGGTTTCGAAGGAGCCTGCCACGGGGCACACAAAACCTTTATTCTGGCCGTACAAGACACAGGCACATTGTCCGTCGTCATTTCCCTTGTTTCCTCCGCCGAAAGCACACCAGCAGGACGTGCCGTTTTTGTCCCGCTTTCCGTAGCCATCGCCGCCGGCGGCTACATCCAGTTCATCGAAGGATAATTTTTCATCCTCCTCCGACTGGTTGTTCTCCGGCTTCAGGTCTTCCTCCGTCAGCTCCAGCCCGTATTCCTTTGCGATGAGGATGGCCTGATCCAGTGAACCTTCATCCAGCTTCATGAGCTTTTCTTTCAGTTCCTCGTTTTTGCTTGCTTCCTCCGCGAGCTTTTTCATGTTTTCTGTCATAACCGTTTTCCTCCTGTTTTTTATTGGATCAAGGGCTTGCCCGCAACGGCAGCCCGGATTCCCTCCGACAATTGATCTGGGAACGCTGCTGATTCGGATCAACCTGAGAGCATTCCGCCTTCTTCGAAATATTTCGCTTTCGAGCACACCGCCGTGGGCCGCAGCTGCCTGACCTTTTTCACCACCTGATGAACCCAGCCGTTCATAAACATTTTGCAGCTCGACTCATCCGCGCCCAGAATATCCCCCGGGTGGAACATGAACCCGCCGGCCCGGCAGCCGCCCAGGCAGAACCTCCGGTATTCGCAGCCGGCGCACTTCTCATTATGGGCCAGGACCTCGCTTGCTCTGGTTGTGATCAGCTGCATATACCTGGAATCCGTAAGGCATTCCTTCAGGCCAACCTTATGAACCAGCGGATAATTCTCCGTAAAGGCTTCATCATTGGAAATCGCCATACACGTCAGCGCTCTCCCCTCCACGGAGATATACATGTTATTCCTGGCATGAAGGCAAATACAGGCTTTTTCCGGGTCAGCATCCGCGTGAACCCCCGGCAGGTCATAGTGGTCCGGATCTTTTCCGTGCCCCGCAAAGAGGCTCCCAAACTGAATGGCGATGTCGGGAAGATCCCGGTAAAAGTCATCCAGGTAATCAAGATAGATCTGGTACAGTTCATCTTCTGTGATCCCGTGCTCCTCGTTGTATCCGCCCTCTTTCCAGGCGCCTGTATCGCCGATGGGGCACACCTTCACAGAACGGCACCCGACAGAAGCCAGATAGTTGATGCTGTCACGAAGCGTATCCTGATTATCCTTCCAGATACACATTTCGGAACCGGTTGGAATGCCGTATTCCCTGCAGAGCTCAAACGCGCGGCGAACCTTTTTTTCCGCGCCGCTGATCCCCCGAAGCCAGTCGTGGAAGCCGATGCCGTCAAAGCTCATATTCAGTTCCGGAGAGATTCCCCTCGCGGCCAGGCCATCCAGAAAACGCTCATTGACCGCAAGCCCGTTGGAGTAAATCTGATTGATGACAATTCCCCGGTCCCTGATTGCGTCGACAATCTCCCAGAAATCCGACCGCACAAGGGGCTCCCCTCCTGTAATGGAGCATTGAAGAACGCCGCACCTGCCCATATCGTCGATGATTTTCATGATGTCTTTATGCGGGAGCTCACCATACCGGTTCTCCGCGCAGGACAGATAGCAATGGCGGCATTTGCAGTTGCATCTCCCGGTAACAGACCAGTGAACCTGTTTCATGAATCTGTTGTCATAGCGAAAATACTTCTGATCCTCCCGAATGGCTTCACCGTACTGACATTCTTCAACGACTCCCCCATTGATCAGATCCTGAAGGCGCTTTCGGATGCTTTCGGAAAACAGCGGCAGGCTGAAATCAACCAGCCCGTTGCACATTTCGACCGTATCGAACATTTCTTTATCCACAAACAGGTTTTCACCGAGTTTGCGGTCAACGATCGAGTAAGGCAGATACTGCCAGCCCCGCAGGCAGTACTGAGGTTTCAGCTTGTAGTACATGTCATTTCACCTGAACAATCTATTCTCATTGGACATTTATTCCTAAGACTCTGTGTGCTTATCAATTACCTCATCCTGTTTCCTCCGTAAATAAATAAGCATCGTTTTCTGCTTTGATTATGCAAAGCTTCCCTCCCGATGTCAAGGAAGTGTTCCAGATTGTCAAATTCATATGTGAAGGGCTGCTGACAGTCATCTGTCACGACATGATGCCGGAAATAATGACGAAAAGGCCCGTCGTGGAAAGGAGGCTGTACCTGAAGAAGGTATTTCCGGGAAGCACACGAAATAGCCATAAA
Source organism: uncultured Clostridia bacterium (assembly GCA_946542235.1). GTDB lineage: Bacteria > Bacillota > Clostridia > Christensenellales > Aristaeellaceae > Aristaeella. Next base: position 13,400 of record CAMNKK010000047.1, read on the forward strand.
ACCTATTACTTCCCGTCATCATCATGTCCAAAAGCCTTTTTGACGCCTTTACCTCCGGAAAAGCAGGTTCAGGAATCTGCCGAAAGACTGAAAGTCTCTCCCTGAACCACGCGGCATCGTTTCTCACAGAAGGAGATACTATAGGTCATGATTTTCCCGTATCCTTCCCGCTGCAGCTCGGTGCGGTATTCCTTTTCCGCAATCTGTTTTGCTCCCTCCCGAGCGTCAGAAAGCATATCCGAAGGCTTTTTTGAGACCTTTGCCTCCATAACAAACGCCAGATCCCAGCGCGTTCTCTGTTTGGCCATAATATCAAACCTTCCCTGCCCGCTCTCCCTGTTACTTGTGCACAGGTAGTTCCGGTTCAGCTGCATCAAGGTCAGTAATACTCCATGATAAAAGGCTTCAGCGGTGTCGTAAAAACTCATGGCTGACATGAATTCTTCCGTCAGAATCTGTTCCGCCCGCGCGGCGTCCCCCTGCTCCATGGCTGCATAGAATGACTGCACATCAAATGTCTTGACCGATTCTCTGAACCAGTCGCCGATCTGGTCCTGGTAGATCCTGAGCACTTCCCGATTGGGGATCCGGGCACAAATATCTTTTCCGTCAAAGGATGTGGCCGTCAGATATCCAGCGAACAGCATAACGTTCAGCACATTATCCGGATCATTATACAGCTCGCTGTAGACGATGTTATCCCGCAGCGCGAAACTGATCTCTTTCCCCTGCATCACTTGCTCAATTTTCGCTTTTGTTCCCTCATCCGCCCGTTCCGCCAGCTCCCGGATGATGGCGTTGCTGCTGGTATTGGCCCAGTAAGTCAGAGGAGGAGCCGCGGGATTGGCATTCAGATCCTCGATAAATTTAATCACAGACCAGGGATTGTATATGACGGCATCACCAAAGCGGTATCCATCATACCATTCCCGAACCTGCTCAAAATGATCTCCCACCCCGCTATCCGAAAGCAGCTTTCGGGTTTCTTCTTCCGTAAAACCGATCGCGTCGCTCCCGCGATGGGACAGAACCGTATTGACCTCTGGATTATTCAGTCCAGTATAAATGCCTTCCTTCGCGATCCGCAGGCAACCGGTTACCACCGCAAATTGCAGGTTTGTTGAATTGGTTTTCAGAACATTCTGCAGCAGGGGACCGACGATGCTCACCATCTCCTGATAGTATCCATCCTGATATGCTTTCTCCAATGGCACATCGTACTCGTCGATCAACACAACTGCTCTTTTTCCCGAATCCTTCCGCAGGAATCCCGTCATCTGTCTCAAAGAGATCAGATAGTCTGCCACGGGTGTCTTCTCTCCCTGCCTGTCTACCCCGCACCAAACCCGACGATAATAATCTTTTTCTGTGTCTGTCAGGGCAGGGCTGTCCAAAAGATATACTTTATCATTATACAGGTCCTGGATAATTCTCTGCAGCACATCCCATGCGACCCTGAAGGATCCGCCTTTCACTGATTGCAGCGTCAGATTGATTACTGGGTAGCTGGTCATCTGCCGGGTATATTTTTCTCCGGCTTCCATGATCTTCAGGCCCCGAAACAAGTCCCGGTTCTCCGCGTTCAGTTTTTCATCCCGGGTGTCTTCCACGAATCGGCAGATCATGGAAAGAGTCAGCGTCTTTCCGAAACGGCGAGGCCGCAGGAAAAAGGTGGTTTCGTGCGCTCCTCCAAGCAGGGGGATCAGCAATTCTGTTTTATCGACGTATCTGAATCCGCCTTCCTGATTTTTTTTGAAATCTTCAGATGCGGTATAAGTCATCTTCTCCTCTTCCAGCCACATTCGCATCCTGTCCCACCTCCTTGATTGAAAAGACTTTGGGGAGTTTAGAATCCTTCTTTGCTCTCACCCTGCGGTCATCAGCAGAAGATCCCTGTTTTTTCCTCAAATCTTCCTGCGCACAGCCTGATCGCCAGTACTCTCTGTCTCTGAATCAATTATATCTGTTTCATGTCCTGAAATCAATTCCCGTTTTCCTTCCTGCCAGAGTATTACAGCTCAGCCCTCAAGCGCCGGGGAATTCCGTCCCGGGGTAGCGCAGGGCTGAGTGGTAA
>CAMNKK010000048.1 GCA_946542235.1 uncultured Clostridia bacterium
GCGGGTACTTCTTCCGCGGACTCTTCTTCCGCCGGCTTCTCAGAAGCATGGAAGGTGACCATATTGGAAGCAATCTGATCCCCGTTCTCCGCCACCAGTACAGCGCGGTAACCCCAGGAGGCATTCTTTTCATCGGCTGTCACCGTCAGGGTTTCGCCGCTTCCGTCCAGCGCAGTCCATTCCCGGGCGTCCTCGGCAGCCCCGGGCTGGGCCGTCCGCTCCCAGCGAATGGAATAAGCCATGTTGGCAGAATCCAGCCCTGAAATCTCGAATGTAACCTTTTCTCCATAGTAAACATCCGCAGGCTTTGCCTTCACGGTAATGTCCGCCGCAAAGCCATCCGCCAGGGCCGGCAGGCAGACCAGCGCAAATGCCAGTGCCAGCAGCACTGCCATCCATTTATTCCATGTCTTTACCGTCATCTACTGTTCTCCTCCTTTGCTTTGCCGTTTGCAGGCACATCAAAAGCGCTTCTCCCGGCAGAGCTCTCTTATGGTCAAGCAGAAACTACCTTCCTGTCTTAGATACAATATTATTTTACGCCTTCTATGGCAAAATGTAAATAGAAATAAAGGCAAGAAATGTGAATTCTGGATGAATAATCAATCAGTCAATTTGAAATTGTCCTGTTTTTATCTTATTTTTCCCTGAATTTGCATCCCGGCTCCTCCGAAAGGAAAAACCGGAAGCGGAATGTCTGTCAGGATGTTGTCTCGGTCACAGCCAGCACCGCCACCGCGGCGGCCTTGGCTCCGGTCTGGGGATTGTCCGAGATATGCCGGATAAAGAAGTGCACCGTTCTTCCGTCCGTTGTTTCTTCGTCATACAAAGCCCTTCCGCCCTCAGCCCGGCATTTGCGCAGCATGGCGCTCAGCGGCCGGGAGAAGCTCTCCGGGATCTCTCCGGTCAGCTCCGAAGACGAGGAAGCAATTTGGAAGGATCTCTGCAGGAATTCCAGACAGCTCTGGTTGCATCGGATCATCCTGCTTCGGCCGTCCTTCTCTTCCACCACCGCCATCGGTACCGTGCTGAAATAGTGGCGGAAGGCGGCTTCCTCTTCCTTGGCGAAGACGGACAGGTCATACAGGTTGATCCGTCCGACCGCGTCAAAGTATTCCGTTTCCTCCGGGTTCTCAAAGCCGATCTGGATTCCCTTCTCATAGCGTTCCAGAATCTGGCCGACGGGCATGGGCCTGGCGTAGTAATATCCCTGCAGCTTGTCACATCCGATGTCCCGCAGGAATTCCACCTGATCTTCCCGTTCCACGCCTTCGCACACCGTGTCAATCTCCAGCCCGATGGCCAGCTTCATCAGCTCCGTCAGGATGATCTTGCTCTTGTCCCCATGATCAAACTGCTGCATAAATCGCATATCAAGCTTGATCAGATCCACCTGGATGCTGGAAAGCACGTCCAGGGAGGAATATCCGCTCCCGAAGTCATCCATCCAGACCCGGAATCCCATCCCGCGGAAGCGCTCAATCTGCTTCCCGATGAAGTCAAGGTCGCTGCCGATGATGCTTTCGGTGATTTCAATGCTGAAAAGACGGCGCGGGAACCCTGCCTGGTCCACCCGTTTCCGGATTTCCTCCACAATATCGCAGGAATCAAAATCAGCCCTGGAAAGGTTGATGGACTGGGGCACCAGGCTCAGGCCGGCTTTTTCCAGCTGCCGGTTCTTCTCCAGCACCTGTTCCACGATATACAGATCCAGCCTGTAGATCAGATTGGCTTCCTCCAGAATGGGGATGAATTCTCCCGGAGACAGAAGGCCTCTCTCCGGGTCGAACCATCTGGCCAGGGCTTCCTCGTCGCAGACCCTGCCGTTGTTTGCGCGGATGATGGGCTGGTAATAAACCTGAATCCATTTCTCCGCCAGAGCCTTTTCAAAATGGGAGATAATATACTGCTTCCGTTCAGCGTTTTCCAGCATGGATCCGTCAAAATAACGCATGGTGGAGAGGTAGGAATTCCGGATGGCGTCCCGCGCTGCCTTGGCCCGGTCACAGGCTACGCTGATATCCGTTTCCTCATTTCCTCCCAGATAAATGCCGGCCCGGACCGCCGGACGGTCCTGAATCTCCTGCTTTTCCCATTCCCGGAACAGCTGGTTCAGCTTTTCCTCCACGCCATCCGACTCCGTAACCGCCACAAAATGATCCTGCCCGAAGCGGCTGCAGTTCTCCTCTCCGAACTCCTTCGTCATCAGGCGGGCAAAGCTCTGCAGCAGCCGGTCTCCTTCGGCAAAGCCGCGCCTGTAGTTGAAAAACTTCATTCCGCTCAGATCCAGAAACAGGAAAGCCGGGGTCTGCCCTGCTTCCTTCATCTTTTTCCTTTTTCTTGCCATCAGCTCAAAGAAATAGGTCATGCCCGGAAGCCCGGTCAGCAGATCATAATAGTTTCCCTTCCGGACGCTTTCTTCCAGCTTGGCTTCCAGATCCTCCCGGTAATCATCCTTCTCGTTCTCCAGCACAAAACTGTGGAGCAGACAAGAGCCCAGCATGCATCCGATCGAGTACATGGGCAGCAGCGGGAAAAAAAACTGCGCAATGGTAAAACCGGCCATGGCCAGGCTGTACAGCCCGATGATTCTCAGCCGGAATTTCATGGTTCCGCTTCTATTCCCTGATGAGACCGCTGCATAGCCTGCCGTAGCCAGGAACAGACCGATCTGGATAGCCAGGGTCACATACCTTGCGCCCAGGGCATGGTATTCCTGCTGCGCGTCAAAGACAAACAGAACCGGGACAAATAAATTGATGATCAGCACCAGAATCTGGACCCCGAAAAAAAACCATCCAGCCGCCTTCAGCAGGCGCCCGAAGCGGCCGGCCCTCAGATATTCCACCGTGTACCGGGTCCACAGCAGAATGGAGCAGGCCATCGCGATAAAATAGATCTCCGTGTCCAGAACAGTCAGCGTGATCAGCTTATGCTCGTACAGGATTCCCCAGAGGATATCCGATATATAGTAAACCAGCACCGCCAGGAGGAAGGCGCGGTAAGAACGCCGGGCCGGGATCAGCCGCTCGGACCGGTACTTCCAGAGCACATCATGGTTTATGATCAAGTGCACGATGGCAGCCAAAAAACCCGCGCTTGAATACAGCACGCTCCGTCGCCCTCCTTTCCTGGAATTCAGGGAATCCTTGAATGACGCTCTCCCCGCCGATTCAGCGCTGGCGAAAACGTTTCTTTCTGTTTGGTCTATTCCTTAGGGTCTCTCTCCGATGTCTTTGGGATGCTGTTTTTTTTGCCTGGATGCTGACCTTATTATACTTGAAATCCAAAGCCAATACAAGCTGTTTTTCCTGTGAAAAAACGGCACCCGCGAATCCGCGGGTGCCGCAATCATTCTGGTCCGTTATTGAATTAATACATTCCGCCCATTCCGGCGCCGCCGGCAGGAGCAGCGGGTTCGGGTTCCGGAATATCCGCCACCAGGCTCTCGGTGGTCAGCACCATGGCTGCCACGGAGGCCGCGTTCTGCAGGGCGCTGCGGGTCACCTTGGTAGGATCGATGATTCCGCGGTCCACCATATCAACATACTCACCCTTCAGAGCATCATAGCCAAATCCGGGCTTCTTGGCAGACTGGATATGGTCCACAACCACGGATCCATCCACGCCGGCGTTCGCGGCGATCTGGCGGATGGGCTCCTCCAGCGCGCGCAGCACGATTTCCACACCGGTCTTGGCGTCGCCGGCATACTTGTCCAGCAGCGCGGCCACATTGGGCACCACGTTCAGCATGGCGATTCCGCCGCCGGGAACGATACCCTCTTCCGCCGCCGCACGGGTCGCGTTCAGGGCGTCCTCAATCCGCAGCTTGCGCTCCTTCATCTCGACCTCGGTGGCCGCGCCAACCTTGATCACGGCTACGCCGCCAGCCAGCTTGGCCAGCCGCTCCTGCAGCTTTTCACGGTCGTAATCGCTGGTGGTTTCGGCAATCTGAGCACGAATCTGGCCTACGCGGGCTTCGATTTCCTTCTTGTCGCCGGCGCCGCCCACAATGGTGGTGTTCTCCTTGTTCACCTTCACCTGGCGGGCAGTACCCAGCATATCCACGGTGGCTTCCTTCAGCTCCATGCCGGTCTCGGAGGAGATGACGGTGCCGCCGGTCAGGATGGCGATATCCTGCAGCATTTCCTTGCGGCGATCGCCAAAGCCGGGGGCCTTGACGGCAACGCAGGTGAAGGTGCCGCGCAGCTTGTTGACCACCAGGGTGCTCAGGGCTTCGCCTTCCACATCCTCGGCGATGATCAGCATCTTCTTGCCGGTCTGCACAACCTGCTCCAGCAGGGGCAGGATCTCCTGGATGTTGCTGATCTTCTTGTCGGTGATCAGAATCAGCGGATCATCCAGCACAGCTTCCATCTTCTCGGTATCGGTAACCATATAAGCGGAAGCATAGCCGCGGTCAAACTGCATGCCTTCGGTGGTTTCCATGCCGGTGGTCATGGTCTTGCTCTCTTCCACGGTGATGACGCCGTCCGCGCCGACGGTCTCCATAGCGTCGGAGATCAGCTGGCCAATGGTTTCATCCGCGGCGGAGTTGGCAGCAACCTGTGCGATCGCCTGCTTGCCGTTGATGGGCTTGGACAGGGAGCGCAGCCCTTCCACTGCCGCGTCGGTAGCAGCCTCAATACCCTTCTTCAGGATCATGGGGTTCGCGCCGGCAGCCAGGTTCTTCAGGCCTTCCCGGATGATCGCCTGGGCCAGCAGGGTGGCGGTGGTGGTACCGTCGCCGGCCACGTCATTCGTCTTGGTGGAAACTTCCTTCACCAGCTGGGCGCCCATGTTCTCAAAGGGGTCTTCCAGCTCGATTTCCTTGGCGATGGTCACACCGTCGTTGGTGATCAGGGGAGCGCCGTACTTCTTGTCCAGCACTACATTGCGGCCCTTCGGGCCCAGGGTAATCTTCACAGTATCCGCCAGGGCATTGACACCTTTTTCAATCGCGCGGCGCGCGTCTTCTCCGTACTTAATCTGCTTCGCCATATAGCAACAACTCCTTTTTCTTAACGGTTTCCTTTTCGGGGCATGCCCGTTTTTTTCCCGGCCGGCTGTCCGTCCGGGCCCTTCACATTATTCGACAACCGCCAGAATATCGCTCTGACGGACAATGATCAGCTCTTCGCCGTCCACCTTGACTTCCGTTCCGGCATACTTGGAATAGATCACCTTCTGGCCAGCTTCCACCTGCATGATGATCTCCTTGCCATCCACCTTTCCGCCGGGGCCCACAGCGATTACGATCGCCATCTGGGGCTTCTCCTTGGCAGCGCTGGTCAGAATCAGACCAGACTTGGTGGTTTCTTCTGCTTCAACATTCTTGATGACCACACGGTCACCCAGGGGCTTCACAGTCATGGAACAATTCCTCCTGTCAATACTTCTTCTGGGTTGATTAGCACTCGCACGATTTGAGTGCTAACAACCGTGGATAACTATAATGCTTTTCAGCCCGCGACGCAACCCGGGGAAATGTGTAAATTCCATTATTTATTATCTTGTTCTCTGAATATCTCCCGTTTTCTCTGTTTTTCTCGGTTTTTGGATTATTCGCCGCGCTTTTTTCACTGTTTGCCGTTTTTCTCCAGGATTGTCCGGGGAATCTTCATGGCAGTGGGCATGGGCACATCCGGCACCTTTTCAGCCGGGATCCAGCTGTAGCCCTCCGGCGCCGGAGCGTCCCGCAGCAGCTCCGCCGTGTGGATTTTCATCCTCCAGACCTGATGCGTAAAGACATGCTTCGCTTCCCCCGCCTCCCGCAGGTTCTGCACAGGCAGCCTCATCTTCTGCTGCAGAAAGGTTTCCAGCTCCTCCGGGGATCTGCTCCCCTCCAGCAGAGGGAAGCACCACAGCCCCTGCAGCATCTTCTCCGTTCGCCGGCGAAGCAGGACCTGATCACCCCGGCGCAGGATCAGCAGATCATAGGCAATTTCCCGGGGAGGCTTCGCCTGGGGCAGATTGGGCAGGGTATCCGCGTTTCCCTCAGCGCAGGCCCGGCAAAATTCCCGCAGCGGGCAGCGGTCACAGTCCGGGGTGCCCGGCACACAGACGGTGGCGCCCAGGTCCATCATCGCCTGATTATGATCTCCGGCCCGGTCCTCCGGCACCAGCTCTCCGGCCAGTTTTTCGATCCGCTCACGGTTCCGGGATTCCATGGGATTTTCCGTCAGGCTGTACAGCCGGCAGATGACCCGGATCACATTACCGTCCACCGCCGGCACCGGAACGCCGAAAGCAATGGAAGCAATGGAGCAGGAGGTGTAGGGGCCGATTCCCCGGATTTTTCGCAGCTCCTCCGGGCTGTCGGGAATTCTCCCGCCGTATTCCGCCATCACCTGCCGGGCTCCCTGCTGCAGATTTCGGGCCCGGGAATAGTATCCCAGCCCCTCCCACATCTTCAGCACGTCCTCCTCCGGCGCCTCCGCCAGCGCGGCCGCCGTAGGAAACCGGCGCAGGAAACGGGGATAGTAGTCCCGCACGGTTTCCACCCGGGTCTGCTGCAGCATCACCTCGCTGACCCAGGTTCCCCAGGGATCCGCGATCCCCCGCCAGGGCATCTCCCGGGCATTTTCATCATACCAGCGCAGCAGCGCTTCGGTGATCCTGTTCACTCTGCTTTCCTCCGTCCCTCCGGATTTTTCCGGCGTTTCCGAAAAAGAGCGCGGCATCGCCGCGCTCCTTTTGTTTCCTTATCAATATGGGATTACTGCTTGGCTCCGCACTCGGGGCAGAACTTCGCGCCGGGCGTGATCGGAGCTCCGCAGGCCGTGCAGAAGCCGCCCGCCGCCTGCTTGGCGCCGCACTCGGGGCAGAACTTCGTGCCGGCGGGAATCTGCGCACCGCAGGCAGAGCAGGTCGTCATCGCTGCCGCGGGAGCAGCTGCCGGCGCCGCGGGGGCAGCCTGCTGTCCCATGCTCTGGGCAAACATCTGGCCCATGGCCGCGCCGGCGCCCATGCCGACGCCCATGCCGGCCATGCCGCCGCCCGCGGGATTATTGGCCGCTTCGCGCATGGCTTCCGCCGCCTGATACTTGGCATACTGATCCAGATTGCCCAGCACGCCCATGCTGGTCCGCTTGTCCATGGTCTTTTCGACCTCTTCGGGCAGGGAGATATTCTCCACCACGAAGCTGCACAGCGTCAGACCCAGCTGAGCCAGCTTGGGGTTCACGGCGTTCATGGTATAGGTGCCCAGCTCGTCATAGTTGGCCGCCAGGTCCAGGGCGGGAATCTTGCTTTCCGCAATGGCGTCGCTCAGGCCGGAGACGATGGTCCGCTTGATCTGGCCCTCCACGCCGTCCACGGTGAACAGGGCGCTGGTGCCGAAGCATTCCTTCAGGAAGGTTTCCACATCGCTGACCTTGAAGCTGTAGATACCGAAAGCCCGCAGCCGGATCATTCCGAACTCGGCATCCCGCATCATGACGGGATTGCTGGTTCCCCACTTCATATCCAGGAACTGCTTGGTGTTGACGAAGTATACATCGGACTTGAAAGGGCTGTTGAAACCGTATTTCCAGCTCTTCAGCGCCGTCATGATCGGCATGTTCTGGGTTGACAGCTCATACCGGCCGGGCCCGAAGATGTCCGCCAGCTGGCCTTCGTTGACAAACACGGCTGCCTGGCTCTCCCGGACGGTCAGCTGGGCGCCCATCATGATTTCCTTGCCGTTCATATCATACTTGTGCACCATGGTCTTGCTGGAGTTGTCCGTCCACTCGATTACGTCGATCAGCTGACCCTTGATCATATTCAGGATTCCCATTTGCTTTCCCTCCGTTTGTTTTCTATATTTGCTTCCCGGCCTGCCCGGGAAGTCTTATCCCACATAATCCGCGCAGAAGGCGTACAGGGAAGGCAGAACCTGGATCCCCGTCACCCGCAGATGCACTCCCCGGTATTCCTCCGTGTGGCGGAGTCCCTCCTGGATGCACTCGTTGAGGGTGGCGACCATATCGTCCGCCTGCTCCTGATCCCGCAGCGCGCCCGCCAGCACGAAGACCCGTCCGTCCGCGGTCACCAGCGGCAGCACGTGGAATCCGTCTACGTCCCCGCCGAAGGACTGATACAGCTCCCGCTCCAGCAGGTGCTCGCTGTCCTGCAGCTGCCCCACCAGCCTGTCCTCTCCCGCGAACTGCTCCAGCTCCATCAGGATGCAGGGGCGGTCCGGATCCATCCGGCTGCGTGTCATCCGCATCCGCCGGTACACCTGCTGCCGGGTCATGGTCCGGTCAGCCACCAGCGAGCGGAAAAAGCGCCGGCGGGCCCGCAGCAGCATCTTCGTCTCGTCATTCACATCGCTGGAAAAATCTGCCCGGATCCAGTTCAGCATCTGCTTCAGTTCGTTGAGATACTCCATCGCCTCGGTGGGCGTCTTCCCCGGCTCGGTGATCGGCAGCAGCGGATATTCCTCCTGCAGAAAGTCCAGAACAGCCTTTTCCTCCTCCGGTTTCAGAGCCAGGATCACTGCGTCCGCATGGTGCTTCTTCAGGCATTCCCGGGCTCCCTCCAGGTCCGGACGAACATGGGGGCGCTTGAAGCCGTTGTATTCCCAGTTGTGAATCTGGTCATAGGCCTCCAGCACTTCCGCCTGGTCAGACAGCAACAAAAGCTTGTACATACGCAATCCTCCTGTTTCCATCCTTCATCCGTGGGGATGAGCCTTCATGAATTATATCCGCTCCATGGGGGAAAAGCAATTCTTTTCTGCTTCAGTCCGCCCGGTAGGCCATCATCAGCAGCGCACCGTCTCCGGTGCTTTCTCCCACCAGCTGAATCGGGAAATCATAGTCGTTTCGGAAAATGAAGTTCAGGCTGTCGTTTCCCACGGCAGCGTCGCAGTGAATCGGCAGATAGCTGGCGCCGCCGTAGCCGTGGGGCCGCCGCTTCAGGATCGTCAGCCCCGGCATCTGGCAGACGATGTTGTACAGCGTGCTGCTGACCTGGCAGGTGCCGCCGCCGCTGGACAGCACGGCCTTGCCGTTCACCAGGCCGATGGCCAGCTTGTATTCCCGGTATGGCCCGATGTTGCCCTTGTTGCCGTTGAAGATGTCTCCCGGCTGCAGCAGGCCGGTGGAGGTCACCTTGGCCGCCCCGTGTCCGATGTTCCAGATCCGGTTCAGGTTGTTGGTCTTGGTATCCTTGTCCGCGCCGGGCAGCAGGTGCTTCATGGTATAATAGCTGGTATAGGCGGCGATGGGGCTCTCCTTGCTGATGGGCTGATCCGTCGGGCTGACGGGAATCAGGTCCTTCAGATCGTTCGGATCGATGTAGCCGTAGGATCGCATATAGTTCACAATGGCCCATCCGTCCTGGAACTGCCAGATGGAAATCCGCGTTCCGGGATTCAGCTTGACCCAGTAGGACTTGTAATTCTTTTCCTCCAGCGGCTCCTTGGTCATGGTTTTGCGTACATAGCACTCCTTCGCCACGGTGGCGATGTACTGATGCTTCTGCACATTGAAGGGCGGGGTGTTGACCTCGTCATAGGCCAGAAAATCCTTGGAGAGATATTCCCGCTTCACATAGCCGATCTTGTCCTGATACCGGACGATGACCCAGACCAGACCCACATAGAGGACATCCACGTACACGTTCTTCAGGCCCTTGGCCACACGGGTGGACTTGATGTTCTTCTCCGTATAAATGCTGTATTCCCCGATGACATCCGTGATCTTGCCCCGGTACAGCGCGGGGGAATTGACCGTAAAGTCAGCCAGGGTCTTCTCATGATAGATCGCGTTGGGATCCGCTACGGCAACCTCTTCCGTGTCCTCTCCTTCCGCGTCCTCCTGCCCTTCCAGCTCCTCTCCCGCGAACGCATCCTCCTCCGCCAGGGACAGGGCGGGCATCGCCGTAAATCCGATCACCAGAGCCAGCAGACCGGAAAGAAGCTTCTTCCAGAAAAAAGACTTGTTCACCTGACAGCGCGCCTCCTGCGTGTAAGTCCATTCCTGCAGTTCAGGAATATTCGTATTATATCCTTTTTCCGGATGTTTGTACAGCCCGCGCCAGGATCTTTGGAAGTTCGCTGAGGGCCAGCACCAGCAGGATCATGATCAGGGCATAGGCATAAATCTCGTCATATTCGAAGAAGTATCCGCTGGTAAAAACCGCTTTTCCCAGGGAGTTCCGGGTCTGAACCAGGTATTCCGTGGTCACCACCATCCGGATGCCCATGCCCGCCGCGTTGAACCAGGCCTGCCGCAGATAGCCGCCCATCAGGGGCAGGTACACCCGGCTCAGCACCTGCAGATTCAGGCTGCTGTTCATCCGATAGACATCGACCAGCTCCGGTTCGATCCTGCGGCAGCCCTCACAGGCCGCCTCCGAGATCATGGGGATCAGGATCAGTGAGCTGGCGGTCACCGGCACCCGATCATAGGCCGTCATGACCATGATGATCACCGTCAGCACGATCATGGGGATCGCCCGCAGGAACACCATGAGAGGCCGGAGTATGCGGCGGACAAAGCTGCTCAGCCCCTGGGCCAGTCCCAGCGCGACTCCGGCCGACGTGGATACAGCCATCGTCAGAGCCAGATGCCCCATGGTCACCCCGATCTGCTGCCAGGTTCTTCCCTCCCCCAGCAGTCGGAAAAAGGCCGCGAGAATCCGGGGCACCCCCGGAAATACGAGGGTGTCCCCCTTGATCCAGCTCGCCGCCTGGATGATCATCCCCAGCAGGAGAATCCCCAGGCAGGCGGCTGAAATTTCTTTTCTTTTTTCCTTCAGATCCTGTCCCATTTATTCCGCAGTATAGTAGAATTCGTCCGCGGGCACTTCGCCGCCGTACTGGCTCAGGTCGATGCCGGCAGTCTTTTCAATCTCCGCCTTCGCCTCAGATGCTGCCGCGTAGCGGATGTTGCATCCGGGGATCGCGGCTGCGGCCACCTTCGCGTTGGGCAGAATCTCCAGGGCCACCGCAGCCTCCGCCACTGCCGCCACATCGCTCCGGGCCTTGCCGGCGGATTCCTGCACGGCGCTCAGGTAAGCCCTGACCTCCTCCGGCCGGCTTTCCGCGGTCTCCTTCCGGACAAACAGCCCCGCCTGGGCATAGCCGTCCATCTCCAGGGTTTCCTTCAGCAGCTCCTGAACGGAAATGGTCTGCACCTTCTCATTCTTCATCTTCGCCGCGGTCACAGCGGGGTCCGCCGTCACCACGATGGCTTCCGGATTGCTCAGCAGCTCCGCCTGGGTTTCTGCCGCCCCGGCCAGATAGTGGACCGCGGAGGGGGTGATTCCCTTCTGCTCCAGCGCCGCCAGCACCACGGAGGCGTTGATGGTGTTTTCCCCGAAAAGGGTCAGCTCCGCGCCCTCCAGGCTGTCCAGGGAGAAGCCTTCCTTCTGGGAGGCCAGGTACAGGTTGCCCCAGGTCACCACCGCCGCCAGCCGGTAGGTGGATTTTCCGGCCTTGAAGAGCTTGGCGCCCGCATTGATCGGGGCAATGATGAAGTCCGCTTCGTTCTTCTGGAATTCCGCTCCGATGGTGGAGGCATCCAGGAAGGTATAGTTCTCCGGGTTTTCCACAGCCAGGGTCGCCACCGTCAGCGCGGGTGCGCCGGCCGGAGCAGACAGCTTCATGGCCTCCTCCGCGAGAACCGGGGCAGCGCAGCACAGGGCCAGCGCCAGGGTCAGAATCATCGCAATTGTTTTTTTCATTTTTTATTTACCCTCTTTCTTTTCTTTCAAATCTCCGGTTTTTTTCTTTCCTGTCAGGGCGCTTTTGACCGTAATCCCGGGAATGTTCCCCAGCTTTCCGGTCATGGCGCCGATCTCTTCATTGGTCCCTTCCACAATCACGCCGATCACCGCGGTCCCGTCCTCCGGGTGCGGTACGCCGATGCGGCCTCTGATCATCCGGCTGTATTCGCTGAGCACCCGGTTCACGCGGGGTGTTTCCTCCCGCTGCTCCACCACGATACCCACAAATCCCAGCCTCGCTTCCGCTTCCATGCGTCTGCGTTCCTCCCTCATCCTGTCCAAAAAAAGCGGAATCACAGTCACTCCTGCGATTCCGCGCGAATCCTGTACATTGCGCTGCCCCCCTTCTCATCTTGCGCTTTGGCTGCCCCTCCGCGCTCAATCGGTGTGCCTGCGGGTCTCCCTCGGCCTTCCGCTCTCGCCTCCGGCTCTGGCGTCTCCCCCAGTCATGCAGCATGTTATCATGTTTTGCCGTTTATTTCAACTTCTCCCGCATCACTTCGACGGCTTTGGACAGCTGGGTATCATGCTCCGCGTCCCCGAAATCGTATCCGCCGTTGTCTCCCTCCGGCAGAGGAGCTTCCACGTCGGGATCCAGTCCCTTTTTGTGGACAGAATTGCCGTTGGGCGTAAAGTATTCCGCAATGGTCAGCTGGAAGCCGCCTTCCTCCTCGTCCAGGGGCAGCACCGCCTGGACGATGCCCTTGCCGTAGGTGGTCACCCCGACCACGGTGGCGTCCGCCTTCTCCCGGAGGGCTGCGGTCAGAATTTCGCTGGCGCTGGCGCTGTTCTCGTTGACCAGGATCACCAGGGGGATATCCACTTTCCCGTCCTTTGTCGCATAGGGATGCTCCTCTTCGCCGTCCCGATATACCAGGTAGCAGATCTCCCCCGCATCCATGAACAGGTCGCCGATGTGCTGGGCCGGGTTGACCCATCCGCCGCCGTTGTCCCGCAGATCGATGATCAGGCCCTTCGCCCCTCCGGCCACCAGCTCGTTCAGCGCCGCCTCAAACTCCTCATCGCATTTCCCGGCAAATTCATACATGGCAATCAGGCCGATATCGTCCTTCAGCAGGGTGCTTTCCACCCGATTGACGTTGACAATCGCTCTTTCAATGGTATAGGTCACTTCCTCCCCATCCCGCAGGAAGGTGACCTCGACCGGCGTGCCCGGGGTTCCCCGCATGATATCCACGGCCTCCTGCAGGGTTTCATAGTTGACCATCAGGTCCTCGCCTACGCGGTAGAGAATGTCTCCCCGGCGGACGCCGGCCGCTTCGGCCGGGCTGCCCTTGAAGACCCGGCTGACGGTGCACAGCCCGGTGGTGTAGCTGGAAGAAATCAGGATGCCGATTCCGGCATATTCGCCTTCATCGTCCTCCAGCATCTGCTCCCAGGCCTTGGGCGTGAAGTAGAAGGTATAGGGGTCATTCAGCCCTGCCAGCAGGCCGGCCCGGGCCCCGTAGATCATATCCTGCACGTTGGGTTCCTGATAGTAATAGTATTCCACCGTATCCATCATCTCCAGCAGCTCGTCAAACTGCCGGTAACGCTCATACTGCTCCCTGGAAATGGTCACTGTATCCCCGTCCTCGGAAATGGCGGCGCCGCGCGCAGTCGAAGTCTGATACAGGGATTTCAGCCCGCTCAGGGGCAGGGATGCACATCCTCCCAGCAGGCAGAGCGCCAGTCCCAGGGAAACTGCCAGGATCCATTTTTTCTTCATCGGTTTTTGAGCCTCCTTCTGTTTCAGGAATCCTGCCCTCCGGCAGAATGCGCGGATCATTCCTCCTCGGACAGCATCAGCAGCCGGAAAATCACCGCATCCCGGAA
Organism: uncultured Clostridia bacterium; assembly: GCA_946542235.1. Taxonomy (GTDB): domain Bacteria; phylum Bacillota; class Clostridia; order Christensenellales; family Aristaeellaceae; genus Aristaeella. The sequence goes on from CAMNKK010000048.1 coordinate 13,555, forward strand.
GACCCGGAGATCGAGCCCCGTCTCCCGCCGGATCCGGTCCAGCCGATAGGTCAGGGTATTTCTGTGCACAAACATCTGACGAGCCGCAACGGAAAGATTCAGATCTGCGTCAAAGAGACTTTCCGCCGTCTCCAGGGTCTCCTCCGTCAGGATTTCCTCCGGTCGCTCGCCAAAGACCTGCTTTCGCAGATTTTTCCGCACATCCCCGGGAATCCGGGTCACCATACGCTCCAGCATCTGGTGGGCATAAACCTGCACCGGTGCCTTTCGCCGGAAACGGTCCCCCGTTTCCAGGGCCTCCAGTGCTTCCCTGTACCCGGCAGGCCATTCCTCCGGAGCGTAATGCACATTGCTGATCCCCGCCCGCAGGCGAACCCCGGTTTCCCCTTCCAGGGTGTCGATGAGCGCCATGGCAAACTCGGCGGTTTCCTCCGGATCATCCCCGGCCTTGATGATCAGAACGCGCCCCGCGCCGTCCTCCGCCAGCAGATCGCTCTCCTCCATGGGGGCCAGCTCCCGGATCGATTCCAGCAGCGGAGCAGCAGGCCCTTCTTCCGGCCGGAGTACCACCACGCAGCTGCTCCGGGGCAGTCCGGATATTTCTGCCATGATGCCGCCCCCTTCTCCGTACATGCTTTATCTCCCGGCAGGCTGTTCTGACTGCCGGGCTCAAAAAAATCAGAAAGAATTATATCACATCTCTTTCTTCCTGTCACATTCTTTGCGGAGGTAAATATATCCCGGCCGCGCAGCCCGCGGACCGCCTGCGGGGCTTTTTCGGCAGCGGCGCGGGAATCTGCGCGAAGGCGCGAAAAAAACCTCCCGGGAAAACCCGGGAGGTGAGAATGCGCACGCTGAATTACTTGTTCAGGATGGTCTTCTCGGTTTCCTTGTCGAAGAAGTGCAGCCGGTTGATGTCCAGCGCGATCTTGATCTTGTTGCCGGCGCGGCTGGTGGTCCGGGGATCGACGCGGGCAATGATGTTGCCTTCCTTGCCGGTGGTGGACAGATACAGATAGGTCTCAGAGCCCATCAGTTCGGTCACTTCCACGTCCACATCGATCACGGCGGTGGAGAACTCAGCCAGCTTCTCTTCGCTGTCATGGATGTTCTCGGGACGGATGCCCATCACGACTTCCTTGCCGATGTAGCTCTCATCCACGAACTTGCTGATCTTGGACGGAGGAACGATGATCTTGTTCTCGCCGAACTTGGCAACAACATCCTGGCCTTCGCGTTCCAGCTTCACATCGAAGAAGTTCATCTGGGGGCTGCCGATGAAGCCGGCGACGAACTCATTGGTGGGATAGTCATACAGGTTCTGGGGAGTATCCACCTGCTGCACAACGCCGTCCTTCATAACCACGATGCGGCTCGCCATGGTCATGGCTTCGGTCTGGTCGTGGGTAACATAGATGAAGGTGGTCTGCAGGCGCTGATGCAGCTTGGTGATCTCGGTACGCATCGCAACACGCAGCTTGGCGTCCAGGTTGGACAGAGGTTCGTCGAACAGGAAGACCTTGGGCTCACGGACGATTGCACGTCCCAGAGCAACACGCTGACGCTGGCCGCCGGACAGAGCCTTCGGCTTCCGGTTCAGCAGATGAGCGATGTCCAGGATCTTGGCGGCTTCTTCCACGCGGCGCTTGATCTCATCCTTGGGGGTCTTGCGCAGCTTCAGGCCGAAGGCCATGTTGTCATACACGGTCATGTGGGGATACAGGGCGTAGTTCTGGAACACCATGGCGATGTCGCGATCCTTGGGAGCGACGTCGTTGACCAGCTTGTCGCCGATGTACAGCTCGCCGTCGGAAATCTCTTCCAGACCGGCGACCATGCGCAGGGTGGTGGACTTACCGCAGCCGGAGGG
>CAMNKK010000049.1 GCA_946542235.1 uncultured Clostridia bacterium
TAAAGCCTACTTGCGCCAGAAGATGTGTTCCAACGATCCCTGCCATTTTTTGATTCCTCCTCATGTCAGTCTGTGCCGGTCAATTTTCGCAGTTTTCACAAACACACGAATGGGTTCATTTTTTCCTTTTCAGATATTCGTTCGCCGCTCTGAGCGTTTCCCGATCAGAATCGTGGGTCAGAGCATTCAAGGCCTGTTCAAACGGCAGCCATTCCAGAGAAGTGACCTCACATTCCTGATTGATCATCCTTCCCGGTTTTGCCTCCGCGATGAAGAAAACCACATCCTTGACAATGCCCTCGCCCGGGGAATACGTTATCATGTGCCGAAAAGCCGTATCCAGGTCAACTTCCAGATTCGTTTCCTCCCGGATCTCCCGGAGAGCTGTCTCTTCTTCTGTTTCATCATCTTCCACATGTCCTTTGGGAATGGATGTATGCCCTTGAATCATGTGCTCCAGCAAAAATTCCGGGCTCTTTATCCCCTTCCTGTAAACAACAGCGCCGCAGGATTTCTCTTTCCTGATCTGTGTATTCTCCAATATCTGCGAACTCCCTTCAAAACAGGATTCTGCTTTCAAAACGCATTGCGTTTATTCGCTTTCAGTATAAATCATAATATTATTCATGGCAATAGGGGCAGTACGATGTTTTCCTTCCGGGATGCCTTCGGGACAAAGATCATGCGGCCGCTGCCGTCTCATGCCTTCGAAGGAAGCCTTGGCCGCCTGGCAGCAGCCCTCATGAATGTTCTTGAAGCAGCGCAACAGGAACAGGCCAATTAAGCCCCTGGAACTGAAATAAACCCCGGAATAAGCCCCAAGCCCCAGCTTCAAGGGGCTTTTTCAGTGTAATAAAAAACCCTGGAACCGTTGAGTTCCAAGGGTGTGCCGGAGGCGGGACTCGAACCCGCACGGTTTTGAGGCCACCGGATTTTGAGTCCGCCGCGTCTGCCATTCCGCCACTCCGGCCAGCGAAGCGGATTATATCATAATTCAGGGGGCGGCGCAAGCATCCGTTTCCTCCGGATCGCCCGCTCCGGAAGCGCCGAATCCCGGAACGCCGGGAATCGATGTCTTCGAAAAGCATGCCGCCCGTCAGTCCGCCTGCTCCCTCGTCAGGTTCTGAACCCACTTGTATTTCCGGAAGCGGATCATCACCCAGGGAATCTTGCCGACTTCATCCAGGCAGGTGCAGGCATAAACCGCCAGCACCGGCCAGTGAAACACGAAAGCCCCCAGCAGCGCCAGAGGAACCGCGATTCCCCACATGCATACAGCCAGGGAATACATATCAAATACTGTATCCCCGCCCCCGTCCAATACACCGTTGATTGTTACGGTATTGACGCTGCGGCCGATCATATATACTGCCATGATGACCATCATGCCGGTCAGATATCTTTGGGCATTCTCCGTCAGAATCACCATCCGCAGGACCAGCGGAGTCAGCGCCAGCACCACCGCTGTCGAGGCGATCCCGATCACATAGGAGAGCTTCATCAGTCGAATCCCATAGGCTTTTCCCTTCTCCAGGTCTCCCGCCCCGAGCTCATTACCGACCATGATGCCCGCGGCGCTGCCCACACCGTTGCAAACGCAGCAGATCAGGTCCCGCACTACCGCCGCCACCGAGTTCGCCGCCGCCGCATCCGTTCCCATATGACCCATAATGGCGGTATAGGAAGTAAATCCGATTCCCCAGAGGAGTCCGCCGCCCAGCAGCGGAATGCACTGCTTTCGGAAGTCTGCGGACAGCTGCTTCTGCTTCTCCAGCAAACGGTTCCATGCCGGGCGGACATAGCTCTTTCCGGCGGAAAGTACGATGCACAGGGCAAGCTCCGCCGCCCGGGAGATTGTCGTCGCCAGCGCGGCACCCCTTGCTTCCATTCGGGGTGCACCTATCAGGCCGAAGATAAAGACTGCGTTCAGGATCAGGTTCAGCACGACCGCGCTGCTGGAAATCCAGGCGCAGGGACCCACATGATCCGTCACTTTCATGGTGGTCAGATAGCACTGGGAGATTCCGGTCAGCAGATAGGAAAATCCGGCAATCCGAAGATAGCCGCTGCCGATTTCAATGATCGGGCTGTCGTGGGAGAAAAGCCGCATCAGCAGTTCCGGAGCCAGCTCACAGGCTGCGAAAAACAGCAGGGAAATCAGCCCGCTCCACCGGAGCATAATATGGAACAGCTTCTGCACCGTGAGCCGGTCTCCCCTTCCCCAATACTGGGCCCCCAGGATAGCTCCCGCGGCAGTAGCGGCCATAATGAACATATTCTGCACAAACTGAACCTGCGTCGCCAGGGATACCGCCGTCATCTGTTCCTGGGTCACCCGGCCCAGCATCAGCGCGTCTCCCGCAGCCACAGAAGCCAGCATCAGACTCTGAAAGGCAATGGGCAATGTCAGTTTCCGCAGTTTTCCGTAGAAATCATCCATCTTCTTCATCGGACATCATCCTGTGTTTAATACGGATTGTATTCAATCGTTTCCTTGTAGGCTTTATAGGTGGAGGTAAACAGGAGCTCCCGGCTGGTCTCCTTCCCGTTTTTGAGCCAGACCTTCCAGGTTTCCACCACATAGCCCTTTCTTCCGGTAACGGTCTTTTTGCTTTCCCCGGCTTTCAAAGCGGTGTTAATCACATAGTCCGTCCCTTCTGGCTGAGGTATCGTTTTGACCGTGATACTTTCCAGGTCGATGGATGTATTCACACCCAGGCTCATGCCGTACACGCTGACGGAAACCTTCCGGTCCGCATAGGCCGCAATGATAAAGATGGGCCAGTTCGTATTGTTTTTGAATTTAAAGTCCAGGCCCGGCCAGTTGACCGTCGCGTCAAAGCCTTTTTCCACATAGCTGGAAGGCCAGGCATGGGGGCTGCGGTCCACGATTTCCAGGTTTGCCCGGGCTACGGCGTTAAAAAGGGTGGAGCTGGTCTGGCAGACGCCGCCTCCGATTTCATCCTTGCTCTGCCCGCCGGAGATGGCTGCCGCGGGCTTGTAACCCTTCGCCGCGGTTCTCTCTCCCGTAGCCGCATTGAAGCTGAAGATTTCCCCGGGCAGCACCGTCGTTCCGTTGATCGCCTGAGCGCTCAGCTGGATATTGCTGTTCCGGTTGCTGTTGCTGGTTGTTTTTGTCGTATACGAGGAGATCAGTCCGAAGCTGTTCATCAGCTCTGCCTTGGTCACCTCGGCAATCCGCTTTTCCGGCGTAATAAAGACGGAATTGAAGTAATTTCCCTCGTCCAGCAGCGCCGTCACCTTACCGTAGATGAGTTCAGGATCAAGATAGGCTCCGGGAAGGTCATCCGTAAAGGTGAATGCTTTTGTGCCGAAATCGAAGGTGGCTACCATGCTGTTGACCGGATCCCGGTTTACATAATTGGAAATCCCTTCGCAGAGCTCCCGCAGCGCCCTGTGATCATAGCTTTTTTCCGTTTTCAGGCTGACAGGAAAGCTTCTCAGGTCTGAAGCCCGTTCAATCCGTTCCTGAAACGGCGTCCTGCCTGTTCCCCGCAGGCCCGCCGAATTTCCGCGGCCAAGGCTCCATGCCTTCTCCACCATCTCATCCACATTCCGGCTGACCGGAACCCGTTCCGGCGTCACATGCCAGCTCTGGTTTCCCACCGTAACAACAATATCAAAGTCCACCCCGGACATATCCGCCCTTGCGTTTACCGCCGCGGCGGCTTCTTCCCGGGTCATTCCACCGACCTGCAGGTCATCGATATACACACCGGGATAGATGCGGTCTGTATAGATGGTATCAGCGCAGGCCTGAAAGTTTTCATACTCCTCCTGCTGCCAGGGAATCAGGTTTCCGTTGGCAAAAGCAAGGTTGGGCAGAAAACGGAATCTGCTTCCTGTGACCTGGGGAATCATCAGCCAGGCGCAGACCAGGATTCCCGTCAGGGAAAACAGAATACAGGCAATCCAGGCACCCCTGTGCTTCGTGCGTTTTTTCTTTTTTTTCCGGATGTTCCTTTCCGGAACAGGGCTGTTGAAGCGATCAAAGTCATCAAAAAGAGAGGGGGGTGCACCCAGGTCATCCTCCTCCTCATTTTCCGGAAAATACCTCCTGCGCCTTCCGGCATAGGCCTGTTCGGCCGCCCGGGCCGCCTGATCCCGTTCTCTCAGGTCTTCATCGCGGCCCAGGGGCTGTTTCCCGGGAAGCGCAGTCCTTCGGCTCCAGTCATCGTCCTCGTCGATGACCTCGCCGTCTCCCTCATACAGATCATACCTCTTAATTCTCGCCATGGTTCCTTCTCAGTCATTCTGGTGTTTCATCAGGTAGCTCAGAATCTGCAGCGAGTCGCTCATATGAACATTGACGACCGCTACGTCCCGGGCATACTGCAGGTCCACCGGGGTAAAGTTCCAGACCGCCCGGATTCCCATTTCATACAAACGGTTCAGCATTTCCTGTGCGGCGCTGGCCGGCAGGGCAAGCACGGCGATATCCGGCTCCAGCTCAGGCAGTCTTTCCGCCATCCTGCTGACGTCGTATACGGGGATTTTCCCATTCTGTTTCCATTTTTCGGGATCATTGTCAAACATGGCCACCGTGGTAAATCCTTCGTGGTCAAAACCGTCATAATTGGCAATGGCGTTCCCGATCCGCCCTGCCCCGATGATCACCATTCTGTGCCGTTGGGTAAGGCCCATGATCTTCCGGATATGCTCCCGAAGCTCATGCACCTGGTATCCGAACCCCTGGCGGCCTTCACCGCCGAAGCTGTTGATATCCTGCCGGATCTGGGAAGGTGTCAGCTGCATCCTCTCCCCCAGCTCCTGGGAGGATATCTGCAGTACTCCTTCCTGTTCCAGTTCGTGCAAATGCCGGTTATACGCTGGGAGTCTGCGGATGACAGCTTCTGAAACGTATCCTGACATAATTGTACGCTCCTTTTTTGCCCATCCTGGGGATCAGGTAAAATATTAACATGAATTTAGCTTTTGCGCAACATTTTGTTCTTCAAGCCCGGAATAAGCCCTCCTTTCATCCTTATCGAAGCCCGAAAGGTCCGCTTTCGGCTCGGTCTTTCGGATTATCTGATTCCCCGGCTCTCATCATACTGCTTCCAGAGGGGAGCATAAATCGAGACAGCCTGCTCGTGCTCCGCCAGGGTTTTCGAAAAATACAGTTCCCCGCTTTCCGGGTTCTTGGCGCAGAAATACAGGTAGTTTTCCGCGATGAAGGTTTCATCGGGATGCAGCGCCGCCTGAATGGCGTCAGAGGAGGGATTGCAGATCGGTCCGGCCGGAAGCCCGCTGACCACATAGGTGTTGTACGGGTTGTTCAGCGCCGTGTCCTTCTCTTCCAGTGCCATCTTCCGCACGCCCGTGATATAGTGAATGGTTACGTCGCTCTGCAGCTTCATCCCCGCCCGCAGACGGTTATGGAAGACCGCGCTGACCTTTTTGAAGTCATTGGCCCCCGCTTCCTTCTCGATCAGGCTGGCCAGGGTCAGCACCTGATCCATGGTCATGCCGAGATCCTCCGCCCTTTCCTGCGCCTCTCCCGGAAATACCGCTTCCGTCTGGCTCAGCAGCTTCCGGATAATATCCTCCTCCGTCGCCGTGACATACATTTCATAGGTGTTCGGAGCAAGATATCCTTCCAGCACATACTTCCGCTGGCCGGCGTTTTTTCCTCTGAGAACGTCCTCGATATAATAATAGTCCCGGAACCTGGTTCCGCTTTTGCACAGGGACAGGAACTCCGCCGAAGAATCCAGCACGCCGTTCCGGACCAGTTTGGCGGCAAAATCCTCCACGGTCTCGCCGGGAATCAGCGTAATGTTCCGCACCAGCGGATTTCCGTCCCCGGTCGTCAGCTGATCGGCGATCTCCATCATGGACATGGATTTCTTCAGGCTGTACTGGCCGATCTGCAGCTTCTGGCTCATGCCTGCAAAGTCGCAGTAATACTTGAACACGCTCTTGCTGTGAATCAGGCCGGCCTCCTCCAGGTTGTTGGCGACTCGGGTCAGGCTCTGTCCGCTCTCGATAGCGAACATGACCTCTGTGTCGTCCCCGGGCTCCATCGGCCCCGCGTACTCGCTGTAGAGCCTGTTCCAGAGCGAGCTGACCAGACCGATTACAATCACCGCCACCGTCAGTCCTACCAGCACCGGCCGCAGGATCTTCCACAGTCCGCTGTACCAGTATCCCCCGTACTCCCGCTCGCGGTGAATACTGCGATAGGTTACATCTTCTTCATTTCTGTTCAAGGCTTCGCCCTCATCCCGGCAGCTGTATCTCCAGCCCCGTCGCTTCCGTAATGATTTTCATGATATCTGCCAGCGTCTGCTGCAGCCGAATCTCCGCCAGGAGAAACTGGCTCACCTCCGGCTTTCCGAAAAGGAGAGCCGTCAGGGTGTTGAACCGCTGCATCTCCTCCGGATCCGCCTGACTGCCGGACAGCATGCTCATCTGCATGGCAGTCTGCATCCTCCGGTATTCCCGGATCAGAGCGGCTACCGTTTCATCTGCCATCACGCTGTCCTTCAGTCCATGGTAGGTTGTGTATTCCTCGCTCCGGCGGATTTCATCCGCCAGCCTGTAAGCCGTAGAATATTCCATTCGTTTCTTCTCCATCCTGATCAGAGTCCCCGGTTTTTTTCGAAAAAAACTAATCGGGGAAGGACGCCCGTCCTCCCCCGGATCATAACATTTCCTGGCCGCATCAGTCAACCGGCGGCCGCTGCCCGGAATGTAACAGTTTCAGCTGCCTGCTTATACATCCAGGATGATCGGCAGCACCATGGGATTCCTCTTAATTTTCTCAAAGATGTAGTTATGAACCTCATCCTTGATAATGTTCTTCAGGTTTGACCAGTTATCGCCAGCCAGGCTCTGAGAGCTGAGGATTTCCCGCACAAGCTCCTGTGTGTTGTCGATGATGTCCTCATTTTCCCGGACATAGATGAACCCGCGGCTGACAATATCCGGCCCGCTGACCAGCTTTTCCTGGTCGCGGTCAATCACGATGACAATGGCCAGCAGGCCCTCCTGACTGAGATGTTTGCGATCCCGCAGCACTACGTTGCCCACATCGCCCACGCCCAGGCCGTCCACCAGGATGCCTCCGGTCGGCACCTGTTCGCCCAGCGCCAGGTAGTTCATGTTCATCTCGATGACCTGCCCTATTTCGGGAATGACAATATTCTGGCTTTCTACCCCCATGCTCTCCGCCAGCACGGCATGCTGCCAGAGCATCCGGTACTCGCCGTGAACCGGAATAAAATACTTTGGCCGCACCAGGGCGTGCATCAGCTTCAGCTCCTCCTGGCAGGCATGCCCGGAAACATGCACATCCGCCAGCGTGCTGTAAACCACCTGGGCTCCCAGGCGGTACAGCTGGTTGATAACCCGGGATATGAATTTCTCATTTCCGGGAATCGGCGTAGCGGAAATGATGACCATGTCGCTCTGGCGGATCTGCAGCTTCCGGTGTTCCGCGTAGGCCATGCGGGTCAGGCCCGCCATGGGTTCGCCCTGGCTTCCGGTGGTCAGCACCAGGATCTCGTTGTCCGGGAACTGGTCCAGCACATCCATATCGATCAGCCAGCCCTCAGGAATCTTCAGTTCGCCGATACTCATGGCCACGCGGCTGACATTGACCATGCTCCTGCCGATAAAGCAGATCCGGCGGCCGTAGCGGATGGCGTTGTCGATAACCATCTGCATCCGGTGAATATTGCTGGCGAACATGGCTACAATGACCCTGCCCTCCGCCTGGGCGAACATCTTCTCAAAGGTCTCCCCGATCTTGAGCTCGCTCATGGTGTACCCGGCGCGTTCCACATTGGTCGACTCGCAGAGCAGCGCCATGACGCCGCGTTCCCCGTACCGGGCCAGGGTCTGCAGATCTGTCACATTGCCGTCAATCGGTGTATAGTCAATCTTGAAGTCTCCGCTGACCATCACCGTACCCGCCGGGCAGGTAATCGCAATGGCGCACGCACCCGCGATGGAGTGGCTCACATGGATGAACTCGCAGGTGAAGCATCCCAGCTGAACCACATCGCGGGGTTTGACAATGTGGATCGGTACGTGATCCACCCTGTACTCCTTCAGCTTCAGATCCACCAGTGCCATGGTCAGCTTTGTTCCGTAGATATGGGAGGGAATCTGCTTCAGGATATAGGGGGTACCGCCGATATGATCCTCATGCCCGTGGGTGAAAAGATACCCGCGAATATGATCCTTTTTACTCAGCAGATAGGTTACATCCGGAATCACCAGGTCAACCCCGAGCATGTCCTCCTTCGGGAACACGCTCCCGCAATCCACGATAATAATGTCGTCCTCATATTCGAAAACGGTCATGTTTTTGCCGATTTCATCCACGCCGCCCAGAGAGATAATTCTCAGTTTTCCAATCTCTTCTTTTTTCGGAGAATTCACCGTGAGCCTCCTTTCTTTTTGTGACACAAATATTTTCAAAAGGCTGATAGTTCCCCGTCAGTCTCAGTCGGTCTCTATATGCTCCGTCACTGTACTCATGTACTTGCTTTATTCTAACAGAATTGTTCGGATATTTCCATAGCTGATTTGGGCTATTTTTGATGTTTTTTTGGAAAGATACCCAAAAAATGCCTTTTCCGCAGAAAAAAGCCTTCCCGTTTCCGGGAAGGCAGGCAATTTCATATTCGGACCAAATCAGGCGTAAAGGGGATAGTTCAGCATCAGGGCTTCCACCTGAGCTCTGACTTCCGGCACAGCCGCTTCCCCTTCCCGCAGAATCCTGGTAATCCACTTCGCGACCTGTTTCATTTCAGCTTCCTTCAGGCCGCGGGTGGTCGCGGCAGGAGTTCCGACCCGCAGTCCGCTGGTCACGAAGGGACTCCGGGTTTCATTGGGCACGGTGTTCTTGTTGGTGGTAATGTTCGCTTCCTCCAGCAGGGTTTCCATCTGCTTTCCGGTCATTTCCGTGCCGGTAAAGTCCAGCAGGAGCAGATGATTGTCCGTCCCTCCGGAAACCATGCGCACACCCTCCGCCCGGAAGGTCTCCTCCATGGCCTTGGCGTTCAGAATAATCTGATGCTGATACTCCCTGAATTCAGGCTTCAGCGCTTCTCCGAAGCAGACGGCCTTTCCGGCGATGATATGTTCCAGCGGGCCGCCCTGCGTTCCGGGGAAAATCGCCTTGTCAATCGCCTTGGCGTATTCTTCCCTGCACAGGATCATGCCTCCCCGGGGACCGCGCAGGGTCTTATGGGTCGTCGTGGTGACAAAATCGGCATAGGGCACGGGGCTGGGATGCTCCCCTGCCGCCACCAGGCCGGCGATATGGGCCATGTCGATCATCAGCAGAGCGCCCACCTCATCCGCAATCTCCCGCAGCTTCGCGAAATCAATGATTCTGGGATAGGCGCTGGCGCCGGAGACGATCATCTTCGGCCTGCATTCCAGCGCAATGCGGCGAACCTCATCATAGTCGATGGTTTCCGTATCGGAGCTGACACCGTAGGGCACGAAGCGGTAGTAGGCGCCGCTCATGTTGACAGGGCTGCCGTGGGTCAGATGCCCGCCGTTGGAAAGGCTCAGTCCCATCACCGTGTCCCCGGGTTTCAGCATGGCAAAATAGACCGCCATGTTCGCCTGGGCGCCGCTGTGAGGCTGCACATTTGCATGATCCGCGCCGTAGAGCCTGCAGGCCCGGTCCCGGGCCAGATTCTCCACAATGTCCACATACTGGCATCCGCCGTAATAGCGTTTCCCCGGATATCCTTCAGCGTACTTGTTTGTCAGGCAGGTGCCCATCGCGGCCATGACGGCCGGGGACACAAAGTTCTCGCTGGCAATCAGCTCAATATGCGTCCTCTGTCTGTTCAGCTCCAGTTCAATCGCTTCGGTCACTTCCGGGTCCGCGCTGCGGATGATGTCCAGTTCCATTCGCTTTCCTCCTGATCGTTTCGTGATGGGGGATGTGGGCAGGATCCCGGAGTCGGCGCACAGCCGCCTCTCTTCTGCCCCGCAGCAGTATATCACACCTGTGCGTGACATGGGATAAAAAACAACAAAAAAACCGCCAGCGCTCAAACCGGGCAACCCCGCAGCACACCCATCCAACGCTTACTGCTGCTTCCGTCAGGACCTGACAGGGTTCACGCCGACAGGTCGCACAGGACCCAATCATCATCGCGCTCACGGCAGAAGAAAGTATACTGTGTTTTTCACCAAAATGCAAGTGAAAATCTCTTGACCCTTTTCCCTTCTGCGCATAAAATAGTCAACGGTACCGCATGCCTGCAGCCGGAGGAGCGGGTTTTCCGCGCCGGCATCTGCCTGAGGCCCGGGGTCGGGAGAACTGAGGGAGGTACACATGAGAATCGGTTTTGATCATGATAAGTATACCCGGATGCAATCGGAGCACATTCTGGAGCGGATCGAGAAGTTCGGAGGCAAGCTTTATCTGGAGCTGGGCGGAAAGCTTTTTGACGATTACCATGCCAGCAGGGTACTGCCGGGCTTCCGGCCGGACAGCAAGATGCAGATGCTTCTCCGGCTGAAGGACCAGGAGGAAATCGTCATCGTCCTGAATTCGGATGACATTGAAAAGAGCAAGGTCCGGGGAGATCTGGGCATTACTTATGATGCGGATACCCTTCGCCTGATCGACGCCTTCCGGGACATTGGGCTCTACGTGGGGTCCGTCGTGCTGACCCGTTATGCTTCCCAGCCGGCCGCCGTTGCCTTTGAGCAGCGTCTGAATTCCCTGGGCATTCGGACCTTCCGCCATTATACCATAGAAGGCTATCCTTCCGATGTGGACCACATCGTTTCCGAAAACGGCTTCGGCCGGAACGAATATGTGGAAACCACGCGTCCCCTGATTCTGGTCACAGCGCCGGGCCCCGGGTCCGGTAAAATGGCGACCTGCCTTTCTCAGGTGTATCAGGAGAACTGCCGGGGCATCCGTGCAGGCTATGCCAAGTTCGAAACCTTCCCGATCTGGAACCTTCCCCTGAAGCATCCGGTGAACGTGGCCTACGAAGCTGCCACGGCGGATCTGAGCGATATCAACATGATTGACCCTTATCATCTGGAAGCCTACGGCCAGACCACGGTCAACTACAACCGGGATATCGAGATTTTTCCCGTCCTGAACACCCTGTTCGAGCGGATGTGGGGATACTCCCCCTACAAGAGCCCTACGGATATGGGTGTGAACATGGTGGGCTTCTGCATCTCGGATGATGAGGCCTGCCGGGAGGCCGCAAAGAAGGAAATCCTCCGCCGGTATTACGCCGCCCGCTGCAGCTTCCTGCAGGGACATGCCGCCAAGGAGGAAGGCGACAAGATCAATCTTCTGATGAAGAATCTGGACATTGATGACAGCATCCGTCCGGTCATCGCCGCGGCCCGGGTCAAAGCGGAAATGACGGGACAGCCGGCGCTGGCAATCGAGCTGCCGGACGGGCAGATCGTGACCGGAAAGACCACCGATCTTCTGGGGCCCTCTGCCGCCGTGGTGCTCAACGCGGTCAAGCGTCTTGGAGGAATTGACAAGCAGACGCTGCTGATCTCTCCCAACGTCATCGAGCCTGTTCAGGAGCTGAAGTGCAGGTATCTGGGAAACCACAACCCGCGTCTGCACTCCGACGAGGTGCTGGTTGCCCTCTCCGTTTCCGGCGCCATCAATCCCACCGCCGCCAGGGCTCTGTCCATGCTTCCCCATCTGAAGGGCTGCGAGGCACACTCCACGGTGATTCTTCCCGCGGTGGATGACAACACATTCCGCCGGCTCGGCCTGAATCTGACCTGCGATCCGGCATATCAGACCCATAAGCTTTATCACAAATAATGACCCGGGAGGATACAGATCATGTCCAAAGAACCGATTCTTCTCATCATGGCTGCCGGAATGGGCAGCCGCTACGGCGGGCTGAAGCAGATGGATCCCGTCGGCCCCGCCGGCGAAGCCATTCTGGATTACAGCGTTTTTGACGCCCGCAGGGCAGGCTTCCGGCGGGTCATCTTCCTGATCAAGCACGCGATTGAAGAAGATTTCCGCCGTCTGGTAGGAGACCGGATCAGCCGGCATATGGAGGTTTCCTACGCCTTCCAGGAGCTCGATGCACTGCCGGAGGGCTTCACCGTTCCGGAAGGCCGGGTCAAGCCCTTCGGAACAGGGCACGCCGTGCTGTGCTGCAGGGAACTGATTGACGCTCCCTTTGCCGTCATCAACGCGGACGACTATTATGGCCCCCATGCCTTCCGGCAGGCCTACGATTCTCTGGTCAGCCTGCGTGATGATGATCAGTACCGCTATATGATGGTTGCCTATTCCCTGAAGAATACCCTGACCGAGAACGGTTATGTGGCGCGGGGTGTATGCGAAACGGATCCGGACGGTTTCCTGCGGAATATCCGGGAGCGCACGCATATCATCTCCAGCTGCGACGGTCCCCTCTTCACGGAGGACGGACAGACCTATCATCTGCTTCCGCCGGACAGTCCCGTCTCCATGAACATGTGGGGCTTCACTCCGTCCCTGCTGCGGGAACTGGAAAGCCGCTTCCCCGTTTTCCTGCGGACCGCGCTCCGGGAGAATCCCCTGAAGGGCGAGTTCTTCCTGCCCTTTGTCGTAAATGAGCTTCTCAGCGAAGGAAAAGCCACGGCCCGGGTGCTGAAGAGCGAAGACCGCTGGTGGGGGGTAACCTATCAGGAGGACAAGCCCCAGGTAAAGGCGGCGCTGAAGGCGCTGGCCGACCAGGGACTGTATCCCTCCCCGCTGTGGGACTGAACAGAACGATTTCAAAAGCCCTCCCCGTTCATTCCGGGGAGGGCTTTTGCGTGAATGCATGATTTGCCTCCGGCTTCCGGCCGGGAAAGGATCGCCTGAGGCTTCCCATCTCCCGGGATCATCGGAAACCGGACTTTTCAGTCTGCGGCAATACGCGGAATCGACTTCACGCCCTGATAGACCAGGATTCCGATCAGGCAGCAGCTGATCATCTCCCCGGCAAAAATCTGGAAGCAGAGCAGCGGCCAGGCTGTCTCCACGCCGTAAGCCTTCATCAGCACAAGGGGTACAATGATGGTATTGCTGAGCACCGGAGGAATCCAGCTCCAGAAGGGCGTCTTCCGCATCATCCGCGTCCCGACAGCTCCGATCAGGGTAGCCAGCGTTCCGAAAGCGACATCCAGCGGTACACATCCGGTCAGGATATTGGCCAGCAGGCATCCGATCGTCAGCCCCGGAACAGCCGCGGAGAAAAGGCAGGGCAGAAGGCACAGCCCCTCGGAAATCCTTACCTGGATTTCCCCGGAAGCCAGCCCGGCGGCATTGGCGACGAAGGTCAGGACAACGTAGAGCGCGGCAATCATGCCGCCCAGGGCAAGATACTGGGTCTGATTCCTTTTCATTTTCTTTCTCTCCTTTAGTTTTGTTTAGGGTGAGGAAGGTCTCGAACTCACCGCGCGGAAAACGCGCAGAGCATACTATATCCTGTTTCCGAACTCCGGGCAATTGATTTTCTGGGCAAAAACAGCCGGCTCCTTGACAGGAAAAAGCCGGCTGTTTATACTCAGACAAAAAGGAGGCGGATCCGGATGGCCTATGAGAAGCTGAAACAGATGATTCAGGAGAGCAGCCGCATTGTTTTCTTCGGCGGCGCGGGCGTCTCCACCGAGAGCGGGATTCCCGACTTCCGCGGCGTGGACGGACTGTATCACCAAAAGTATGACGTTCCGCCGGAAACGATTCTTTCCCATTCTTATTTTGTACGGTACCCTGAAAAATTCTACCGCTTTTACCGGGACAAGATGCTCGTCACCGACGTCTCTCCCAATGCAGCCCACCGGGCTCTGGCCCGGCTGGAGCAGGAAGGAAAGCTGCTGGCCGTCGTCACGCAGAACATTGACGGGCTTCATCAGGCCGCCGGCTCCCGGACTGTCTATGAGCTGCACGGCAGCATTCACCGGAACTACTGCCTCTCCTGCGGAAAAAAATATACCGCGCAGGATCTGCAGGCCATGGATTCCCTGGTTCCCCGCTGTTCCTGCGGCGGCATGATCCGTCCGGAGGTAGTGCTGTATGAAGAGGGGCTGGATCAGGATACGCTCAGCGCGGCCGTCCATGCCATCCGCAGCGCGGACATGATGATCGTCGCCGGAACCAGCCTGACCGTTTATCCTGCCGCCGGCCTGGTCACCTATTTCCGCGGAAAGCATCTGGTGCTGATCAACCGGGATGCAACCCCCATGGACGCCAGCTGCGATCTGGTGATCCACGATCGGGTGGGGCAGGTGCTGAAGGACGCGGTCGGCCTGTAGGCTTCGTTATTCCTCCTCCCTGGGCAGGGAGATGCCGTGATGCATCCTGGAGGAGTGGCCGTAGATCATTCTGAACTGGGATGGTGTGCAGTGCTTCTGTTCCCGGAACACCCGGTTGAAGGACGCTACGCTTCCGAAGCCGGAGCGCATCGCGATTTCCCGGATGGGCATATCCGAGCGGATCAGCATGCTGGCCGCCAGGTTAACCCTTTTCACCGTCAGGAAATCCGAGAAGGTAATTCCCGCGAACTCCTTGAAGATTCTGGAAAAATAATACTTTGAAAAGCCGATAAAGGACGCGACTTCGTCGAGGGTCAGGTTTCGTGTGCAATTCTCGGTAATATAGGTCATCGCGCTGTTCAGCAGCTCGGGATCCACATGAAGAGAGCTGGCCTTCTGCTCTGTGGGAATATTCTTCTTGAGGTATTCCCGTCCAAGCAGGGCAAAGATCCTCAGAAGATAGGAATAGCACTCCATATTCCACATATCATTCTTTCGGAAATAGCTGTCCATCATCTGGGTAAACAGCTGCGCGATCTCCTTGGTCTCCTCGTTCTGTTCGGTCAGATAGACGGGCGCCTCCATCATGGTGCGGATGGAGGGCATATCCCGCAGCGTCTGGAGCGGACCGGGCTCAAACAGGATCAGATACCGAAGTGTATCCGCCCCCTCGGTCAGGGTATGCGCCAATCCCGGAGGGATGATCAGGATCTGGCCGGGTTCCACGGCATAATCCTGGTTCTGCACATGATAGATGGATTTTCCGCGGTGCGGTATCACCGCCTCGTAGGCGGAATGATAGTGTACGTCAAAATGACTCGCCACCTCCGACGGCCAGACCCGCACGGAAGAATGCTCCCTGTATGTTACGAATTCACGTTCTCCCTGCAGGATCCGAAAGCCGTCCCCATACAGGCTTTCTCCCTGGCCGGAATGCTGTTCACGGCTCATGACTGTCAGACTTCCTCTCCACGGATAATATGAATGCCTACACCTTTTCCCGTTGATGCTTCGGATCGTCCCTTCCCTGCGGACGATCCGATCCATCAGCCTGTATATTTTCTGTCTTGCCTGATATTATACTCTTTTTTCCAATTT
>CAMNKK010000050.1 GCA_946542235.1 uncultured Clostridia bacterium
CGGATTGTTATTTCGTCCTTTTCTATTTTCACGTGATCATCCCCACAAATCCCGAGTCGAACTCTTTTCTTCTCAGCTTTCCGTAAGCATACCACACGATCATTAAGAAAGTGTGTCAGAACGTGCAGAAAGCGAAAATTTTATGTATCGAGGCAGCTTGCGCCGCCTCTTTGCCTCACAGCTCCGGGGCCTTTTTGGACTTAGCCTTTGGAGTCTTTTCCGGAGTGAGCTTTGCTGCCGTGTCCTTCACGAGAGCATCGAGCTTTTCTCTGGCAGATTCCCGGGGCTGAGCTTCTCTGGTCTGCGGATCCCTGGTCTTATATGCCTCGACCATTCCCTTGAGTTCCTTATTGGGAACCTTGGTTTTCACATCTTCCCAGATATTCTTGCCCTGTTCGTCCTGCCCTTTCAAAACCGGCTTCGTCACGACCGTGCTTCCTTCTGCCGGGATCTTGGCCCAAAGGCCTTTGCCGTACTGGTTCTCATGAACTGCCTTGGCCGGCAGGACGAAGCTCGCCCACGGCGTCTTGTCTCCGGGATCCTGATTCGGAATCAGAATCCTCATGAACTCCTTTCCGTCCTTGCCGGTAAATGGCTCTGCCAGTCCCTTTCCGAACTTAATGCTGATCTCATCCATAGCGTTCCGCTCCTTTCTTATTCAGACTCATCCTCATCGGAATCATCGCTGTAATCCTCTTCCTCTTCGGAGGCTTCCGCTTCCTCTTCCGTTTCCGGCATGTCATAATCGGACATGTCCTCGTCCTCATAATCCGCATCCGGATCCGGTCTCTCTGCTTCCTGCTGCTTCTTTCCCTTCAGCTGCATATAGGCAAATGCTCCGCCGCCTCCAAGAAGCACCAGGAGTGCGATCAGTGCTGGCAGCATGTTACGTGCCGGCTTTTCTTCCTTCTCCGGCTCCACAGGTTCCTTTTCCTGATCGGAAGGTGTAGCAGGTGCGGTCGCTGCAGTCTCCTGAGTCGCCTTCTCTGCTTCCATCTGCGCTGCGAGCGCTGAGGCCTCGTCTTCATCCATCAGAGAAAACAGATCCCGCTCATCAACCATATTCAGGAAATGGACCGTCTCCTCGCCCTTTTCGTTGCGGTCGATGATCAGGTAAAAATAGTTGCCGGCTTTTGTGACCAGTGTGATAAACTGCTGTCCTTCTCCGGTCTTCTCTCCAAGATCATCCACCAGTGTAAGGTTTCCGTCCGGCGTCAAACCGTGTACTTCAGGGATGACCTGCGGTTCACCCTCAAACAAGCTGCTGAAGGCAGACAGAAATGCCGCCATATCGGTTCCTGTGATATCAAAGCTGTAGCCCTCCGGTGTTTCCGCCGTGGCGACTTCATTCAGCCTCACATATTGGCCGCAGACGTAGGCGATATCCGCAGGAAACTCGATCTGATACCAGCCGTCCTTCTCACCAAGCACCTTGATCTGGGATCCGTTCGCAAGACTGGAAATAATGTCATACCCGATGCCGGGACCGGTGCGGACATTCAGATTGCTGCCGTTCGTTGTTACAGTTCCGGTCAGGATGGTCTCCTCTGTCTCCTGATCCTTATAATCGATTTTCACAGTACCGTCCGTGACCGTGACATGAAGTGTCGGAAGAAAATATCCAAGGAGCTTCGGATTCTTCATCAGGATTTCCAGTGTCTCCGGATCCAGATCTCCGATCACCGTGGAGAAGAAATCCGGATTTCCGGTAAGAAGCTTTGCGACCTCAGAAAGGGCTTCTTCCTCAGAAATCTCCCCTCCTGATTCAGTTACTTCTGCCGTTTCCCCGGCCTGCTCCTCGTCTGTCTGTGCCTTTGTTTCTGCTGCATCAGTCACTGCAGCTGCATCCGGATCATTTCCCTGGGCAAAAACAACAGTTGTAGGTACTGCAGCTGTTCCCAGCAGTACAGCTGCAAGCAGCGCAGCAAGTTTTCTTTTCATCATCCTTATGCTCCCTCCTCGCTCTGGTCAAATAACTCTTCGGGATCTCCATTGGGTACAGCCCTTCTGCTCTGTTCAATCAGGAGCGCCAGCTGTTCCGGTGACAGGTTTGCGGCATGCACCATATCGTGAATGCAGGTATTCTCCGCTTCCTTATACTTCCGCTCCAACTCCTTCACTCTTCCTTCCCATTCATCCCGTCGGGTGCGGGCTTTTTTCAGCTCCGCACCGATTCTTTTCAGTCTTGAATCGTCCATATATCCTTGCCTTCCTGCCTTTATGGCAAACGCCCAAAACAATAAAAGTGTGACTGCCAGTAGCTGGTTTCACAGCTGGCGTACTGGATGGGCTTCCCGCAGTGGAGCATCATGCCGTCTCCGACGTAGATCCCAACATGGGAAGCACCGCTCGTGTTGTAGGTTCCCTTGAAAAAGATCAGGTCTCCGGGCTTTGCCTCGCTTCGCGGAATAATGCTGCAGCATGTCCGCAGGCCTTCCGCCGTCTGGCGGCCAACGTTCCAGCCGTTCCCGCAGTGATTGACTACCCAGGAAACAAAGCCGGAGCAGTCAAAACTTGTACTGGGGGAAGAGCCTCCCCAGACATACGGATAACCAAGGTACTTTTCACCTTCCGCGATCATCCGCCGGAACCTTTCATCCGTCAGCGCTTCACCCGGGATGTCGTAATGCAGGACATCCTCAACTGCCACTGCATAGGGGTTGTCTCCGAAGAGTTCCTTCCGGTTCCCGTAGGTCTGCATCAGGACAGCGTACCGTGACATTTCATCTTCGGTAAGGCCGGCTTCCATGATCACTTTTCCAAGACCGTTGTTCTTCAGGTTCACGTTGAGGATGTAGTATTCGTACTCCTCAGTCTCGGTCCAGGTATCCTCCTCACCGGTTTCCGGATCCGTGGAAGAATGTTCCACCTCCCTGGTCCGGATCTCAACTTCCTCCTCAATGGTCAGCTCGTACTGGCTTTCAAACAGCTCCTGCAGGGTGCTCTGGACCTGGTCCCTCTTATAGCTCTGGAACAGGATCGTCAGGTACGATGCAAGCTCATAGGGATCGTGTCCGATCTGATCGGACGAGATGCGGTACTCATCGTACCCGTCGTACTCGTCCTCGATGTTGTCGAGCCGGGTCTGCAGTTCCTCTTCCATTTCCTTGTAATCCTCCTCGACTCCGAGAATGTCAGCATCCTCTGCTGTATAGGAGGTATCGAGCACCACATTCGTCCCACCCTGCATGAATACCGAGCAGGAAGAAATGGAACCGGCTACGATCAGAATCACCAGCAGCAATCCGCCCAGGATCAGCAGTATATGACTGTGACTCTTCACAAAGTTCACAGCCAGGGTTCCAATGTCCTTTCCTTCCTTTACGGCCTTTCCTGCGCTCTTTGCGGCTTCTGCGCCTCCGCCGACAGCATGAGAAGCCGCTGTTCCGGCCGATTCCTTCCCTGCCTTCATGGCTGCGTATTCCTTCCGGATCGCCTGCTTCTGCTGCCAGCGGGAAAACGGATTGGAGGCTACGCCGGGATTCTTTGACGCCTCCTTCTGGAACAGTGCTTCGACATTGGCCTTGTCCGCTCTCGCCTCCAGCTTTTCAGCATGATGGTAGTTTTTCAGCTTATGACTGTACCGGAGTGTATCCCCGGTCTGCACCGCCGCCTCAGCAGCACCTGTTGTCTCATTGATAGCCTGCACGCCCACGTTATCATCCTGATATTCTGATGCCTGCTTATGGACTGCTCCTGATACCGATGCCGCAGCACCCTTTGCCGCTGCTTTCTTTCCTATAGCCGCAGGCTTTTTCACGGTCTCCTCTACTACGATTTCTTTCTTTCCGAACCGCAGCTTTTCTCCCTGTGCCTGCGCTATCGTTGTTTTTGTCCTCAGCTTTTTGCTCGGCAGACGGGCTTTCGCCGCATCTGCCTTTTCCACTGCCTTTTCCGCCTTCTCAGCCGCCCTTCTGACCTTTGCATCCGCAAGATCATCCGGTGAGAAGCGCAGCTTTGTCGTTTTTGTCTGCATTGCCACCTCCTGCTTAAGCACCCGCCTGTGCAGCCTGGACCTCGGACAGCTTTGTAGTCATGGCCTTATAGAGCTCCAGATCCGTCGGGAAATGATCCACGAACGGAAGAATCACGTTGCCATAGAACAGCAGCCCCTCGCCTTCGCCGGAATGCGTCACATAGGACAGCTGATGAGTGGAAATATTCAGCTGCTTTGCAAGAATCGCCCGATCGCCGGCAGCCTGGTTGAGCATATATACAAAGTCGGAGTTCTCAAAGATGTTCTCCACCTCGCGCGATGACAGCAGATCCTTCACGTTCTGCGTAATGCCGGTCGGAATGCCGCCCCACTTACGGAACCGCTTCCAGATCTCGACGCTGTAGGCAGCTGTCTGTTCCTCCTTCAGCAGCAGATGGAACTCGTCCATATAGTAGCGGGTCGTCTTTCCGGCGCTCCGGTTTGCCGTCACTCTGCCCCAGACCTGGTCCTGCACGATCAGCATGCCGATCTTTTTCAGCTGCTTTCCGAGCTCCTTGATGTCATAGCAGACCAGGCGATTGTTGATGTCCACATTGGTACGGTGATTAAAAAGGTTCAGAGAGCCTTTGACATAGATTTCAAGGGCTGTTGCCACATGATGCGCTTCCTTCTCCTCCTGCTCCAGCAGCGCATTGTACAGATCCTCCAGAAGCGGCATCCGCTCCGGAGAAGGATCGTTAAAGTAATCCTGATAGATCTGATGCACACATCGGTCGATGACAGTCTTCTCTACCGGCTGCAGGCCTTCCTTTCCGCCGACAATCAGCTCACACAGGGACAGGATGAAATCCGCCTTCAGGGCAATCGGGTTATCCTCCTCCGAGTAGTTCGCATTGATGTCCATGGGATTGATGTACTGCGAGCTGGAAGGACTGATCTTGATGACCTGCCCTTCAAACCGCTGTACCAAAGCTGCATATTCTGCCTCCGGATCGCAGATGATGATATCGTCATCCGTCACCAGGAAGGCATTGGCCATTTCACGCTTGGCACTGAAGGATTTACCTGAGCCAGGTGTTCCGAGGATCAGGCCGTTCGGGTTTTTCAGGAGCTTTCTGTCCACCATGATCAGGTTGTTGGAAATGGTATTCAGCCCGTAATACAGGGCTTCTTTTCCATCCTGGAACAGCTCCTGCGTCGTGAACGGAATCATGATGCCCGTCGCACTGCTGGTCATCTGCCGTTCAATGCAGATCAGATTCTTCGCCAACGGAAGACTCGACATCAATGCATTTTCCTGTTGGAAATCCAGCCGGCGCAGGTTGCAGTTATATTTCTGAGCAATACTGGATGCCTGGAAATAGTTCGTCTCCAGCTCCTGCGGCGTCCTTCCTGTATTCATCATCAGAATTGAGATCATAAACATTCTCTCGTTCTGGCTCTGCAGCTCCTGAAGGAGTGCCTTCGCGTCCTTTCCGTAGGTAGCCAGGTCAGACGGAATGATGTCCATGTCGTATCCTGCCCGGACTGCCTTTTTCTGCTCCTCGATCTTCGAGCGGTCCAGCTCCGTAATCGTGTGCTTCACGGTCTTGATGGCCGCTGTCTGATCCACGGACTGGATATGCATGGTCAGGATCTGGGTGGATTCCATCTCCAGAAAATCCTTCAGCATCTCATCCGAAAGATCCGATGCCGTAATGCTGAGGTAGCTCATCGCGCCATGCAGCCCTCCCATCTGGAAGGATCTGCTGCCCGGAAAAGCAAATGCCGTCGGAGCGATGAAGTCCTTTACCGAAAGCCCGCTTTCCGGCAGCCAGCTCCACTCAAAATAGAAGCGGTCCGGGTCTCCCAGATGAAACATGTCATGCATAAGCTTCAGGCGGTCCTTGCCGTTTAAAGGCTTTGCCCGGACCCCCAGCCTGCGGAAGTTGTTCAGAATATCATTCTGTACATGCTGAAGCCGGGGCTTTGCCTGTCTCATGCTGTCCGCCTCAATGCCGAAGGTCAGATATTTGGTCTTTGTAAGTCCGTTGTTTCCCTGGGCCAGCTGTGTACGGAGCATCTGGCTGTATTCGTTTCGCACTGAATTGAAGTGATCCTTCTTATGCGGGATCCGGATGCTCTTTTCAAAACTCTCCTCATCCGTTGCCATGTTGACGAAGGACAGCTGGAAATGAATCGAGCTGTCAAAGAAATTCAGAAAGCTGCACCATTCCTCAAAGATGGCCTTCTTATCCTCCTCCTGAGCCAGCTGATAGTTGATGTCCTGGTACTGAATGGTTTTTGTGTAGTAGCGGTCGGTTACGCGGCAGATGCCGTCCGGAAACATCCTCTGAAACGGGATCGACTGCTGCGCGGTGCGCGGAATACCGTCATCCTGCCGTGCCTTGCGGATGATTTCCTCCACCTGCTTCTGCTCACGCTTTGTGAGGTTTACCGGCAGCCTTATGCTTTGCTCCGGTTCCTTTTTTCCGAACAGGCTTCTCAGCCGTTTCCTGATGCCGTCGAACAATTTTTGCCACCTCCTCTTCTGCCCATGCCTGCCGTTCCAGAGTCCGGTAATAGTTATCGGTCCGGTACGGCCGGATCTTCGGGCGAATGAATTTCGTTTCTATGAAATGCCTGGCGATCACCTCCAGCGGCTGCCCGTCCCGCTCATACATGGCAAGAAAAAACAGGGGCAGCATGATCACGATCATGCTCATGGCCGCAAGACTGACATTGGCCGTTGTTTTCTTGATCAGAAAGAAAGCAGGTACGCCGATCAGTGCTGCAGCACCGAAGCACAGAAGCTGCCGCTTCGTCAGGTTGAAAATGATTTTGGATTTGACCCGCGAAAGATCCCGCGGGACAGAGACATACATAGCCATTTTTGCTTTACCTCCCTTCGTCAGTGCGCCGAAAGCACGCTTCGGGCAAGGCTTCCTGTCTTAAACAGGGAAAAGCACAGCAGTACCGTGTAGCCCATCACGCCCCAGATGGAGGCGATAATGTCATCGGAGAAGGATACCGTCTGCACCAGCACCGCATATATCCCGATACAGATCATGATGAGAAAGCCCTGGAACCCGAGGGCAAAAAGCGACCGGAGATAGTTCTGGCCAATCTGGCTCTGTTCCCTGTTCCCAAAGGTCGCGAACGGTATCGGTGCAAGACTCGTCATGAGATAAATCTCCACCATACGCCCGTATACAATTACGAAGATCACGACGGACAGGATCATGGAGCAAAGCTGCACCACAAAGGACTGTAGGAATAGCCCCAGAAGCGGTCCGAGCTCCATTTCCTCCAACGTCCCCCGTATCGATTCCAGCGTAGACGCATCTACCGCCGTGCTGCCGGAGATGATTCCGGCGCTTGCATTGACTACATGCTGTGCCACATCAAAAACCGCCATGGTGATGTTGAAGGTGTTCGTGATCAGCATGACGGCCACAAAGGTCTTAAAGACCCATTTGAAGAATATCCATGTTTCGAAATTTGCCAGGTTGTTATGATCGATGATCAGCTGGATCAGCTCATAGCAGGCGATAAATGTCAGGATCATCCCGGCGATCGGCACGATGACTGATTCCGAGATGTTCCTGACCATGGAGAAGACGCCGGGTGAAAAGCTTGCCGGCGTCCTCCCTACCTGGGATGCAACATCCCCAACCTGCTGGTTGACCGCATCAAACATCCCGGAAAGGTTGTTCATGATGCCATCGACGAGCATTCCCTTGAGCCAATCAGCAATCTGCTGAAGGATTGCATCCAAGGGCAGTTACCTCCTTTATCCGAACAGTCCGGAAAGAAGCGGCACCAGAGTGGTCCCGATCAGAGCGACACCGCCGCCGGCCATCAGCTGCTTCATTCCCTGCGACTTCGCGCCGGGGTTGTCGTTGCCGTAACCTTCCAGCAGGTTAATGGCTCCCCAGATTCCAAGGCCTGCGCCAAGTGCGATGACGAGTGTCTGTAAAACGGTGATTGCGCTGTTGAAGAATGCCATAAAAGGTCCTCCTTTTTCTTCTGCCATCTCTCAGGCAGTGATGTTGTTTTGCCGCCAAAATAGCAGCATGTTTCTGTCCTTTGTCCGACCTGCCGCCGAAAGCCTCTCTTTTCTTCTTCAGCCCGCATGGCTTGCTTTCCGGCAGATCCGTTCTCCGGACAATAAAGAAGCTCTCTGCCGAATACGCCTTCCGCGTTTCATAAGCAAAGAGCTTGATTACCGATGATATTCAGTTGTCTTTCATGTCTCGTCAGCATCTACGACATCAAATTCTTCGTTTGCCCGAAGCTTCAGCCGATGATCGAGATATTTCTCCACATCGAAGGTGTACTTTTTGTCGTAGCCTGACGTGTACTTATAGTTGGGATGCCTGGTCAGATCATATTTGTCCGACAGGAACGGTCTGACACCGCGAAGCTGCAGGATGCACTTGCCGCCGTTCATTACCTGCAGCTCATCGACGGACAAAAGATCGTGACCTAATTTTTGATAGTTCAGCGAGTGGGACTGTTCCCTTCCCCTGCTCTCGCCGGTGTTGTAAGTGTCGATGGTTTCCTTCCCGAGTGCCTGGTTCAGATCCTTCAATGTGGTCGGCTCCGTACCGCCGAGGAACAGTCTGGAATCCATGTTACCGATGATGGTATCCGCATTATCCTTGTAGATTGCCTTCAGCTGCGACTGAGCCTGCAGCACCAGGCAGGCGCTGATCTCACGGCTTCGGATGGTCGCCACCAGCTTTTCCAGGTTTGGGATCTGACCGATGTTCGCGGCCTCATCGATCAGGCAGCGCACGTGCACCGGCAGCCTCCCTCCGTAAACATCATCCGCTTTCTCACAGAGAAGGTTGAATAGCTGACTGTAAATCATTGCGATGAGGAAATTAAATGTTGCATCTGTATCCGACATGATCAGGAACAGTGCTGTCTTCTTATCTCCCAGGGTATCCAGCTCCAGCTCGTCATAAGCGGTAATGTCCCGAAGTTCAGCGATATCGAACGGAGCCAGACGGGCACCGCAGGAAATCAATATACTTTTCATCGTTTTGCCGGCAGCCAGGGAAAAAAGGCGGTATTGCCTGCAGGCAAAACAGCCGGGCTTCTTCTTTTCCAGTGCTTCAAACATCAGATCCACCGGATTCTTGAAGTCCTCATCATCCTCCCGGACCTCCATGGCATTCAGAAATTCAAGCAGAGTTGCAAAGTTCTGCTCCTCCACCGGCGCCTCATAGTGGATATAGGCGATCAGCGCTGTATAGAGCAGCTTTTCCGCTTTCTCCCAGAAAGGATCCCCGGCATTTCCCTCGCCCTTCGTGTTCGCCATCAGCGTCGTCACCAGCTTCAGGATATCCTTCTCCGAATGCAGATAAGCAAAGGGGTTATAATGCATGCTTTTCCTGAAATTGATGGTATTGAACACCTTGATGGCATATCCCTTTTTTGTGTGTAAAAACCAGCCTACGTCGTAAATAATGTCACCCTTCGGGTCCGTTACAACATAAGAAGAATGGGCCTGAAGAAGATTCGGTTTGAGGACAAACCGAGTCTTACCTGAGCCGCTGCCGCCGACAATCAGCACATTTTTGTTTCTGGCATTTGCCGGATTCTTTGGACGGCTGCTCATGGTCAGTCCCTCTGTCTTAGTGAGAATAATGTTGTTCTCCGGGTTCTCATCCATGAACGGCTCAATGTCCTTATGCGTTCCCCACCTGGCGGAGCCATACTCCGTGTTGTGCCGATACTTCTTGGCATTCTTTCCCTTCAGATAAACCGCCAGCCGAAGTGCCGCTCCGCACAGGATGCCGATCAGCAGATCCATGGGATGAAGGCTCGGAAGTGGATTCTGGAGCGCCGCCGGCAGTGTCGTCATAAATGACAGAAGCTTTTCCGACGAGTTTGTTCCTTCGGCCAGTCTCCAGCCTTCTCCAAGGTTCGTGGCAAATAGCCCCAAAAAGACATAGGGGAAATTTAAAAGGAGCAGCCGCTTCAGGTTCTTTGTATCGATCCTCATAGTGCATGCTCCTTATCCTTATTCCGTACCTTATCCGGAATTGACGCCACCAGCGCCTTGAATTTCTTCAGCTGCTTCAGGACACTCGGCCGCTTCTCCTTCCGCATAACCTCGGCAGAATACTCCTTAAAGGCGGCTGTCAGTGCATCCGCATCTCTCGCCTTAAAGAAGACGATATACCTTGGCGGATCCTGTGAAGGATCCTTTCGGATCGCATAGTCCACACCGTATTTCCTGGTCACCCGCTCAAAGCCCTTCAGATCGGTCTTGGCGATTTCCATATTGGAAACGCCCTGGTTCTGACCGACCAGATCCTTCACGCTCTGCTTGCCGTGAATCTCTGACCTTTCCTTTGCCTTCTGTGCCTTTTTCTGCTCCTTCACGGTTTTTCTTTCAGAACGATAATGCCTGTATTTCATATAGGCAGCATAGAGTGACCGGAAGGACAGCTTGGTCGTCGTTATGGCCAAATTGACTGTCCTGTTCTCAACCTCTTCCTGCATAGGCAGCTTCCTCCTTTCCCCGCATATTTACCGGCATCCTCAGTTCAGAGAAATCACCGGCATCTTTTCCCCTTCTTCCGTCACCATCATGGTGCGTCTTTTGAGCATCTGCTGTACCCGGAAAATATCCTCTGCCGTTACCGGCATGACATCGCCTTCATCATCAAGGTCATAGATGAGCGCCGGACCGTCCAGATATTTCTGATCTCCTACAGTGAAGAGAAGTCTTCTGTCGTAGCTCATGACTAGCTCCACATCCGGAGCCTCTTCGATAACATCATCCTCGCCGAAGCAGGGAAGGAACTCTTCCGCCTCGTCCTCTGTGATCAGAATCGGTGGCTTACCGGGAGTGACTGCAATCATGAGAATCGGTTCTTCCTCACAGATGTCCTCTTCATCCTCCAGCATGTCGCAAATCGCCCCCAGCACCTTCACCGCTTCCTGAAAATCCTGATGTGTCATACCCTTATAGTTCTCCTTCTCGCATTTCTTGTTTTTGCTGTCTTCCTGGCTGCAGCTGCAGCAGCCATAACCGTTTCTGTAGCACATAGGTCTGCCTCCTATCTTGACTGATCTCTGTTTCGTTTCTTCTGCCACTGATCCAGGAGCTTTACGATAACGTCCTGCATCTGCTGCGGTGTATATGACCTTGGAAAATATTTTCGGAGCACGTCGTGGGATATGGTAACTGTAGTCATATCATCCTTCTTGAGCTCATTCATCACATCGCACATCTGCTCCAGCGTACACTGCCCTTCCTGGCTCATCCGCTTGATCCGCTGCGCCTGGGAAAGTGACGGCGAAGTCTGTGCATAATCCATCGCCTCCAGGAATTCCTTCTGCTCCTCCGGCTTCAGGTAGGAAAGCTCCACCGCCGGATTGAAGGCGATTTTCTTCTCATCCACCATGTCACGGATTTCCGGGATTAACTCAGTGAGACGGATAAAACGGAATATCTGGTTCTTGCTGATACCTAATTCCTCCGCCATTTCCTGACTTGATGTCTTCCCGGAATTATTCCCAACTTGGGAATAATTTTCTTTTGACGGTCTCCCAGCCTGGTGCTTCATTGCCTCCAGCTTCATCCGGTACGCAAATGCCCGCTCACTGGGAAGGATATGCTCTCGCTGAAGATTGGCATCCACCATGAAAATAATGGCGGTATCGTCGTCCATATCCCGCACGATCACCGGCAGCGTTTCGATTCCTGCAAGCTCACAGGCCCGCATCCGCCGGTGTCCGGAAATGATTTCATACCCTCCATCCGGATCCGGTCTTGCAATCGCCGGGGTCAGCACACCGTACTGCTTGACGCTCTCTACGGTCTTTTGCATCTCCTCGTCATCGACCACCCGGAACGGATGACCTTCAAAGGGATGCAGTTCAGAGAGCGGTATCTGCTGCACCCGTTCATGCTGAACGTCTGGGCCGTCCCGGACGCCGGAGAAGATTTCTTCGTATCCGCTAAGGAACGGATTTCCGCCCTTTCTCGGCATTCCTCCTCACCCCCAATCTCTTTCATCGCTCCAGGCCTCCTCTCCCGGGAAACAGCACGTGTCTCACCAGATCCTGCTTATCCCGTCCAACGCTCTGCCGTCTGTCCGAACCGCCCACATGCACCGGCGTACACATTTCGAGGATCCTGCTGTAGATACGGGCATCCGCCACACTCTCCGGATTTCTCAGCTGGCTGATGGTCAGATTAGTGGTAACGATCAATGGCAGATTGGCCTTGTACCGTTCATCCACGACTGCATACACCTGCTCCTTGGCATACTCGGTGCTGCGCTCAATACCCAGATCATCGATGATCAGCAGAGAATAGTGATTGAAGGAAGCAATATACTGGTAACGCTCCTCCGAATACATCGTCCCCATCTGATTCAGGATCTTGGAAAAGTTCGTCATCAGGACCGGCGTTGACTGCTCCAGTAATGCATTGGCAATACAGGCAGCCGCAAAGGATTTACCGGTCCCGACATCACCCCATAATAAAAGGCCAAGGTTTTCAGCCCTGACCTGCTTCCAGTTCTCCACATAGTTCTTTGCCCAGCGGATGGTTTCCGTATCCTCTGCCGTATCAAAACGCCAGTCCAGAAGGTGCCGCTCCTGAATCCCGGTGGACTTCAGCCTCTGGATCCGCATCATGCGCTCTCTGGCCTCCGTCTCCTCCTTCTGGCGCTGCATTTCCTCCTGTCTGCATTTGCAGGTACAGGGAAGGGTCCGCAGCTTTCCGAAGATCATGCGCCGGCACTGGACAGGGGTATGGCACTTCTCGCAATACAACAGACCATCCTCTGCAAGATATTCCCCTTCTTTGGGCTCCGATCTTGCCTCCATCTGGTCAAAGAGCTTATCCATGAATTCTTTCATAAGCTCTCTCCGGCGGCAAACTGATAATTGCCATGATCGTACTGCTTTGCCTGCCTGGCCTTCTCCTCATCCCGCTTCGCCCAGCTGCGGATCGTGGCCAGATGGTTCTTGTAGATCCTGCCGGTCGATGCCATATACTCGGACAGGCGCTCAATACGCTTCTGATAATCGTTCGGATATTCCTTCATAAGCTTCTCCATTTCTTCGTCAGAAAGAAGAACATTTCTGTACTGGCCGTACTTATGCCGCACGGGCCTCTTGTTCTCTCTTTCTTTGTTCATCTCAGTATTTGTTTCTTCAGTACTTGTTATATCTTTATTTATTCCTGCGGGGTTTTCCGTACACGGCTCCTCCGTATCCGGTACTGCCGTATACGGCTTTTCCGTACACGGTGCTTCCTCACACGGAAGATCCGTACGCGGCTGCTCAAAGATCACATACTCGGTTTCCCCCATCCGGCCACCGGTCTGCCTTTTCTGCCGCCTGGTCAGATAGCCGTTTTTCTCCAGCTCCTGCAGCGTGCTGTTGATGCCGTCCACGCCCTCCTTACAGATTGCCGCAATACCGCGGACACTGTAATGCCATTCATCCGGCAGTGACAGGAATAAAGAAAGCAGGCCCTTTGCCTTCAGGCTCAGGCCCTTGTCCCGCAGATGATAGTTGCACATCGTCGTGTAGTTCGTGTCCTTTTCAACCCTGAATACTGCCATGTCCTCCGCCTTTCCCGGGAACCTGCAGGCTGCCCGTCATATAAGGGCACTCCGGAAACAGGCAGTCCTGCCTTTTGGAATACGGCAGATGATACCGGCAATGTCTGCATTCCGGAAATCTTCCGTCACAGCCGTCATCACGGTGGTCCATGTTCGGTGTCTCCCTCATCAGCGCCTCGAAGGCTCCCAGTGTTCCGCTCATATAGGTCTTCATCACTCCACCTCCAGAATCTTCTCCCGAAGGCTGCGGAACAGCTCCTTTCCTGCAGGTGTGATCAGCGTATAGCTACCGACAAAGCCGTTGTTGTAGAAGTCCCGGACAATGAAAAGGTGGACATTCCCCTGGACCGCATAAGGCATCAGCTTTCCGGATGGAGCCCGGTACAGATAACCGTTTTCCGTCAGGAATCGGATAAACTGCTTTTCCGGGATCATGAGCTCCTTTGCCGTCGTCCTGACGTTGGTGCCGTCCTCCGGATTGATGAAGGCGTCGTAGTATACAGCCTTCGGCCTCGCCTTTGACAGCTCCCTCGAAAGAGCTTCGTTTTTCTCATGCTGCTTCAGCATCTCCTCTGCAATGCGGTAGATCAGCTCCGGATTACTCTTTATCTGTGCCAGCAGATCCGGCGCAAGATACATTCCCTTTTGCCGTATACTCGGCAGCACCTCATCGAATACCCACTTCTCAAAGCGCCTTGCTCCCGGCAGCTTACTGCGGATGATCAGCCGGTACACATCACCCTCAGTGATGAACCTGGTCTCCTGTACCCCGCCGGCGGAAGGTATCCCTAATTTGAGGATACCTTTGCAGTGCTGCGTAACGGCATTTTCAGGCCGCTTATATCCCAGCGCCTTTGCCACGTCCTTGCCGGCAAACATATACGCAAGGTCGTGATATATGATCCTCACCTTGCCGAATTCGGCATTCTCGGCAATCTCCAGCGCCCGGTTTTCGTTATCGTCCTTCATGTGATCCTGCGTCCTTTCCTGCGCATTAAAAAAGGGAACGTTCTCCGCTTTTTGTAATAAGCATTGAACGCTCCCTGATTCTCATATCGATATTGGTTTTTACAGTGCTGCCTCGGGAACGGCTCTCCCCGATGCTTTTGCTTTCGGCGCATGTTCCATTGCCTCCCTTTTCTTTTCTCCCAGCTGTGCCAGCACAGAGGATTTCTTTTCCGCAGAATCTCTCTGCTCTGCTTTTTTCGCCAGCTTCTGCTCCAGCTTTCTTCCCGCCGTCTTCTCGGCCAGCTCGAAAACCCTGTCCGTCTGATCGTAATGATAAACGTGATCCGAGAGCCGGTCTGCCGGAGCAACCTCCGCCTGATTGATACTCTGCACCATAGCTTCAAGCTCGTGATAATCCTGGTGTCCGTCATCAGGAATGATGAGCACCTCATGGATGGAGGACGGAAGGACAAAGAAGTCGCCGCCGACCTGCTCAGCCGCCTGCTCCATAAAGCCCGGATACTGGATCACTGAAGCCCCCATAAAAGAGTCCCTCGTGGTCGCCACCAGCATGACCGGTTCTCCAGGCATCGGCGGATCCGGCTCCATTCCCATCATTCCGGCCATGACCTCTCTCATGCTTCTGAGCGAGGCCGGAT
>CAMNKK010000051.1 GCA_946542235.1 uncultured Clostridia bacterium
CGATAATGGGCCGTGATACGCTCTTGGCCATCAGGTATCCGATGACCGCGGTGGCCATCAGCACCAGCAGCACGATGTAGGAAAACTGTCCGCCTGAAAAAACAGGGAATTTCCCTTGCGCCGGTCCGGAAATAGGAGTATATTGAGTTGCGGCTGCGCTTCGGGAACGTCGTTTCCGAGGCGTTTCCGCGACACCTGGCAAAAAGGAGAAATATCATGAGCGAATATGTCCTGACCGCCTGTTCCACTGCGGATCTGAGCAGGGAGTATTTTCAGAAGATCGGCGTCCCCTTCATCTGCTTCCATTACGAGCTGGGCGGAGAAAGCCACCCGGATGATCTCTGGAAAACGATGGATCCCCACACCTTTTATCAGCGGATGCTGGACGGCGAAGAATCCCGCACCAGCCAGATCAATATGACCGAATATATCGACTTCTGGCGTCCCTTCCTGGAGGAAGGCAAGGATCTGATTCACCTGACCCTGTCCTCCGGCATCTCCGGCACTGTCAATTCCGCCCGGGCTGCCGCGGAGGAGCTCCGGAAGGATTTCCCGGACCGGACCATCTACGTGGTGGATTCCCTGGCCGCGTCCTCCGGCTTCGGTCTGCTGGTGGACAAACTGGCCGAGCTGCGGGACAGCGGCATGTCCCTGAAGGAACTGTACCGTTATGCCGAAGATCATAAGCTTTTCGTGCACCACTGGTTCTTTTCCTCGGATCTGACCTTCTACATCCGGGGCGGCCGGGTCAGCAAGACCGCCGGTTTCTTCGGACGGATGCTGAACATCTGCCCCCTGCTGAATGTGGACTATCAGGGCCGCCTGATTCCCCGGGACAAGATCCGGACCAAGAAAAAGGTCATCCGGGAAATCGTCTCCCGGATGGACGAGCATGCCCAGGACGGGGCGAACTATGCGGAAAAGTGCTTTATTTCCCATTCTGACTGTCTCGAGGACGCCAGGGCTGTCGCCCTGCTGGTGGAGTCCCATTTCCCCAACCTGAAGGGCAAGGTGCAGATTTTCCCCATCGGGTCCACCATCGGCGCTCACACCGGTCCCGGAACTGTCGCCCTGTTCTTCTGGGGCGATCTGAGAAACAACTGAGGAGACCTTCATGAAAAGACTGCCGGCCCTTCTGCTAGCGCTGCTTCTTTCCTGCCTCCTGTCCGCCCCGGCGGCAGGCGCGGAAGAGGAGGAGCTGACCATCGAGGAAGTTGTCGAATATGTGGATCTGGACGCGGAGGAAACCCAGCCCGCCCCTGTTTCCGGGGATGCGGCGTGGACCTTTCCCGTCGCCCTGGAGGACATGAATCCGGAGTATATCCGGCTGTCGAATAAGCATTACCTGCTGTCCGAAAGCTATATTCCCGATCTGGAAAAGGTTCCCACCCTGGCAAAGGGGGGCATCAAATGGCGGGGAAAAGATACTCCCAAGGAAGGGCACCGGCTGCAGCCCGCCGCCGTTCAGGCCCTGTGTGACATGAACGCCGAAATCCGCGCCCTGGCGGAGGAAATGGGCTTCCGGGATATGTATCTGAAGAGCGCCTACCGGTCCTACCGGACCCAGCGGACCATGTACCGGAACCGGCTGGCCAAAAACAACGGCAAGGATGACGGCTGGGTTTCCATGCCCGGCGCCAGCGACCATCAGACCGGCCTGGGGCTCGACATTGTGCCCAGCAACTGGAAGGACCGGGGCATGAACGACAAGATGATGAAGGAGCCGGAGTGCCAGTGGATGGCGGAACACTGCCAGGAATACGGCTTCATCATCCGCTACCCCGCGGACAAAAACGAGATTACCGAAATCAACACCGAACCCTGGCATCTTCGCTATGTCGGCATTCCCGTCGCGACCTATATCATGGAAAACGGCCTCTGCCTGGAGGAATTCACCTGGCAGCTGCAGGAGGCCATTCAGGATTTCATCAGCCGGGGAGGCAGCCCGGATCTCGTGAAGGACTTTATCCAGACCCCTACGGACGAAAACTATGTGATCCCGGCGCTGTAAATAAGCGGCTCCCGGAAGCATTCGCTTCCGGGAGCCTTTTCCATGCAATTACAGTACCTTATTCAGGAATTCCTTCGTCCGCGCCTGCTGCGGATTCCCGAAAATCTGCTCCGGCGTTCCCTCCTCCAGGATCTTTCCGTCTTCCAGGAAGAGAACCCGATCCGCCACTTCCCTGGCGAATCCCATCTCATGGGTCACGCAGACCATGGTCATTCCGCTGTTCGCCAGCTCGCGCATCACGTCCAGCACCTCGCCCACCATCTCCGGATCCAGCGCGGAGGTCGGCTCGTCAAACAGCATGACCTCCGGATCCATGCACAGGGCCCGCACGATGGCCACCCGCTGCTTCTGGCCGCCGGAAAGCTGCGCCGGATAGCCGCCCGCCTTGTCTTCCAGCCCCACCCGCTTCAGCAGCTCCATGGCCTTCTGTTCCGCCTGGGCCTTCGTCAGATGCTTCGTGCGGATAGGCGCCAGAGTCAGGTTCTTCAGGATGGTCATGTTCGGAAACAGGTTGAAGTGCTGGAACACCATGCCCATCCGCTGCCGCATCTTGTCGATGTCCGTCCCGGGATCGGTCATGGAAACCCCGTCAAAAATGATCTCTCCGCTGGTGGGAACCTCCAGCAGGTTCAGGCAGCGCAGGAAGGTGGATTTGCCGCTGCCGGAGGGGCCGATGAACACCACGCACTCGCCCTTTTTCACCTCCAGGTCCACCCCTTTGAGCACCTCCAGGCCCTCAAAGTTCTTCTTCAAATCCTTAACGGCGATCACTTGCCCGCAGCCTCCTCTCAAAAATGCCCAGCAGCCAGGTGAACATCATCACGAGAATCAGATAGATGATGGCTGTTCCGATATAGGGATACATCGCTTCATAGGTCCGGCTGACCACGCCCCGGGCTGCGTAAAGCAGCTCCTTGCCGCCGATGACGGAGATCAGGGACGTGTCCTTCAGCAGGACGATGAATTCGTTTCCGAGGGCGGGAAGAATCGCCTTCACAGCCTGGGGCACGATGATGAACCGCATGGTGTCAATATAGTTCAGGCCCAGGCTGCGCCCGGCTTCCATCTGCCCCTGATCCACCGACATCAGTCCGCCGCGGATGATTTCCGCGGTATATGCGCCGGAGTTGATCCCCAGGGTCAGGGCGCCTACGGTGACATAGTCCCGGCTGGAGGCAAAGATGACGAATCCCATGATCAGCAGCTGGACCATCATGGGCGTACCCCGGATCACGGTCACATAGACCTTCATGATCCCGTTCACGAATCCGAGCACCGGGTTATGCTTTCCGGGGCGCTGCTGATCGTGCGCAGTCCGGATGATCGCGACCAGCACCCCCAGCACGACGCCCAGGAGCAGGGCAAACAGCGTCACCAGCAGGGTGGTCCCCACGCCGCTCAGATACTGCTGCCATCGATCATTCTCCAGAAAAGCCTGATAAAAAAATACGTAGAATTTCTGCCAGGCCGTGGTGGGTTCCCCGGCCACCAGCAGCGCTTTCCAGGCTGCATACTGTTCCAAGAAAAGTGCACTCCTTCCGTTCCGTCCCGTTCAGACAAGCAGAGGGGGACGGTATTCCGCCGTCCCCCGCGTGCGTCATCCAGTGCCTTATTCTTTGTTCTGCCACGCCAGCATGATCTCATCGATCTTGCCGGCGTCGATCAGAGCCTGCAGCTCCGCGTTGAAGTCCGCCAGCAGCTCCGGCGCCTTCCCCTTGGCAAAGCCGAAGCCGAACTGTTCGGGCTCATAGGTGGTCGCAACCACTTCGAGGCCGGGAATCTTCTTCGCGTAGTCGTTTGCGACCAGGTCGTCGACCAGGACGCAGTCAATCTTGCCGTTGGTCAGGGCCTGGAAGGCCAGGGCGAAGGTGTTGTAGGCGTCTACATGATCCTCGCCGAAATCATCCACGGCGTAGATGTGGCCGGTGGTGCCGGTCTGGACGCCGATGATCTTCTCTCCGAGGTTGTCCATCGTGATGCCGGCGCCTTCCTTCTGGACGATGGCCTGGGTGATGGTGGCATAGGGGATCGTGAAGTCCAGCACGGCCTTCCGGTCTTCCCGGATGGTCACGCCGGAAACCACCGCGTCCACCGTCCCGGCGTTGGGAGCGGCCAGCGCGGAATCAAAGTCGATGGCATAGGGCTCCGCGGTCAGGCCCAGCTTCTCGCAGATCAGCGCCACGATGTCGGGCTCGATGCCGATCACGTTGTCCTGGTCGTCCCGGCCTTCAAAGGGCAGGAAATCCGGGCTCGTAGCGTAGATGAACTTGCCCTTTTCCACCGTATTGTACTCTTTCGCTTCCGCGCAGGCGGCGGACAGTCCCAGCACCATGCACAGAACCAGCAGGCTCGCAATCAGTTTCTTCATTTTCATTCCCTCCGTCTTCTTTCTGTACCGGATACGCTCCGGTCTCCTTCCGGAATGGGGCAAGTATAGCACCCGGTTTTTTCCCTGTCAATAGATTTGATGCATTTTTATGCAAATTTCTTTTGATTATTTGCATATATGCATATTTTAATGTATATTTCTTGTCCTTTCCCTGTTTTTCCGGTCCCTGTTGCAAAAGATAGCTTTCCTCCGGATCCTGTGGTATAATTTTTCCAGATTTATTCCGAAAGGAGTCTGGCATCATGGCGGTATATCATCGGGTATTGCTGAAGCTCAGCGGCGAGGCGCTGAAGGCGGATCATGATCTGTTCGATTTTGACAAGGTAAACGGTGTGGCAAAAATAATCCGCCGCATGCATGACATGGGCGTGGAAATCGGCATTGTAATCGGAGCCGGGAATATCTGGCGCGGCCGCCAGGGGCCTTCGGCCAATATGGACGCGGTCACGGCGGACCAGATGGGCATGCTGGGCACGGTCATCAACTGCCTCTGCGTGGCGGACGCCCTGCGCCGGGAAGGGCTGGACGCGGTGGTGCAGTCCGCGGTGGACATGAACCGCTTTGCCGAACCCTTCAACGCCATGGCAGCCCGGCGGCACCTGAAGGAGGGCCGGGTGGTGCTCTTCGCCTGCGGCACGGGCAACCCCTTCTTCTCCACGGATTCCGGCGTCGCCCTGCGGGCCATTGAGATGCAGGTGGACGCGGTGCTCATGGCCAAGAACATCGACGGCGTCTATACCGCCGATCCCCTGAAGGATCCTTCCGCGACCCTGATCAGGGATATCACCTACACCGAAGCCCTGGCCCGGGGGCTGAAGGTCATGGATGCCTCCGCCTTTGCCCTCTGCGCGGAGAACCGGGTTCCCATGGTCCGGGTGTTCGGCCTGGACGATCCGGAAAACCTGATCCGCGTTCTCGAAGGAGATCCCATGGGCACCTTCGTTCATCCCTGACCGAAGCGGGAGCCCCGATCCTTATCCTTCCGCTTTTCCGCAGAAAAACCGTCCTCCCCGAAGCAGGAGGACGGTTCTTTTCGTTTCGCCCTTTTTATTTTTTCTTTCTTCTGAATCCGATCAGCAAAAGCACAATCCCCGGTGAAGCCAGGAGAAGCGTTGCAGCCAGCTCTGCGGGGCGCCAGTATCGAAGCTCAATGGCAGCGGCAAGACAGATCAGGCACCACAGCGCTCCCATAAAAATCAGGATTTTTTCAGGCAGGCTGCGCTTTCCGCGCCCCTCCGGCTTCGCGTCTGAGGTCTCGGCTTTCACCGTCTCCGTCCCGCAGTAAGGGCATTTCCCTTCCGAGAAAGGGGCGCCGCAATTCGGACATTTTTTCATGGGTCGCTGTCCTCGCTGTTTCCGTTCATTCCCTGATACACGCTTTTCCGTTCTTCAGGGTTCCTTCTCCGCGTTCATCGAGCCGTCACCCTGTTCCAGCTCGGAGATTTCCTTTTCCAGCTGCGCGATATCCTCCCGCAGCTCCGCTGCCCGGGCGGTGGATTCCTCCAGGGTCAGCTTCGCTTCCTTCAGCGCCTCCGTGACGCCCTTCAGCTCCTCCTGCAGGGCCTCCTTCCGGGCGGCGGTATCCTCCCACCGGCTCCGGCTTTCCCGCAGCTCCGCCCTGAGTTCATTCAGCTTCCGGCTGTCCCGCAGGATGCCGCTTCCCAGCACGCCCATCACGGCCAGGGCCGCCGCCATCACCGCGCAGAGAATCCATTTCATCGTTCTGTTCATGGCGTTTCCTCCGGCTGGTTTCCTGAGGCGGCCTTTTCCTCCAGCGCCTTTTTTTCGGCCCGCAGCGCCTTCCTCTGCTCCTTCAGCTGCCGCACTTCCTCCGCGGCGGCATCCGCCTGCGGCTGTACCTCCTCCAGCTCCGCCCGGGTCAGGGGCAGCTGGCGGGCCGCCTCATCATATTCATACTGCTGCTTGCGCTCCCGTCCCCGGCTGGTCTCCAGGCTCCGGGCCGTATCCTCCAGTCCGAAGTCCAGGCTGCTTCTGGCCGTCGTAAAGGCAGCCATGGCCATGCTGAAAACCAGCAGCACCGCGATGAACAGCCTCGCCGTCCAGCTTAACCGTCTCTTCATCCGCAACTTCCTTTCCCCGCCGGCTGCCTTTCCGAAAAGCGCCCGCAGGGCTTCGCGGACACTTCTTCCCTGATCATTCCGTCCTCTCCGGATTCCGCCCGGCAGCGGCCCGCCGTTCCTTTTCCAGCCAGACCGACAGCACCGCCACATCCGCCGGGTTCACCCCGGGAATTCTTCCCGCCGCCCCCAGGGACACCGGCTTCTGCCGGGCCAGCTTCTGCCGGGCTTCCAGGCGCAGGCCCCCGATCTGTTCGTAGGGGATGTCCTCCGCCAGCGCTGTCTCCTCCGCCTGTCGGGCCTTCCGGATCAGCGTCTCCTGCTTTTCCAGGTATCCCGCGTATTTCACGGAGATCTCCGCCTGCTCCGCCACGGAAGGCCGGACCTCCCTCCATTCCGGATTCAGCTCCGCCAGCTCCCGGACCCCGATGCCCGGCCGCCTCAGCAGCTCCTCGCCGGACAGGGATCCCGCCGTCTCCGGCTGATCGTGTGCCCGCAGCCAGCCTGCCAGCTTCTCCCCCGGGGCAAACCGGGTGGTCCGCAGAGACCGCAGGGTCTTCTCCGTCTCCTCCCGCTTTCTGCGCAGGCCTTCCAGCCGCTCCGGCGTCACCAGCCCGATCTTCGCGCCGGTCTCCGTCAGCCGCAGATCCGCGTTGTCCTGCCGCAGGTAGAGCCGGTGCTCCGCCCGGGAGGTCATCATCCGGTAGGGCTCGTCCGTTCCCTTGGTGGTCAGGTCGTCGGTCATCACGCCGATGTAGGCCTGATCCCGGGTGAAGCGGATGCTTTCCCGTCCCTGCAGGCGCAGGGCCGCGTTGACCCCCGCCAGCAGCCCCTGGGCCGCCGCCTCCTCATATCCGCTGGTGCCGTTGATCTGACCGGCAAAGAACAGTCCCCCGATCCGCAGGCTTTCCAGCGTCGGCCGCAGCTCAAGGCTGTCGATGCAGTCGTATTCGATCGCGTAGGCCAGCCGGGTCAGCTCGCACCTGCGCAGTCCCGGAATGGTCCGGTACATCCTCCACTGCACATCCTCCGGCAGAGAGGAGCTCATTCCCTGGACATACCATTCCAGACTGTTCCTGCCCTCCGGCTCCAGGAACAGCTGATGCCGTTCCTTATCCGCGAACCGGACGATCTTGTCCTCGATGGACGGGCAGTACCGGGGGCCGATGCCGTGGATCTTTCCGCTGTAGAGCGGCGCCCGATGCAGGTTTTCCCGGATGATCCGGTGGGTTTCCGCGTTGGTCCAGGTCAGATAGCAGGCATAGCTGTTCTCCAGCTTCCTTCCCTGATTCAGGAAGGAGAAGGGCGTCACAGGCTCGTCCCCCTTCTGAATCTCCATCTCGTCAAAATCGATGGTCCGCTGGTCCACCCGGGCCGGCGTGCCCGTCTTGAACCGGCGCAGCCCGAATCCCAGCTGCCGCAGCCCCTCCGAGAGCCCGGAAGCGTTCATCAGCCCCTGAGGTCCGCCGGCATGGCTGTGCTCTCCGATGATGATCCTCCCCTGCAGATATACGCCGGTCGCAACCACGACCGCCCCGCAGGGAATCCGCATGCCGGTGGCGGTGGTCACCGCCGTCACCCGGTCGTTTTCCGTCTCGATGGAAACCACTTCGCCCTGGCGCAGCTGCAGCCCCGGCTGGGTCATCAGCGCCTTCCGCATCCGGTTCTGGTAGGCCTGCTTGTCCGCCTGCGCCCGCAGGGCGTGAACCGCCGGGCCCTTGCCCGTGTTCAGCATACGGCTCTGCAGAAAGGTATCGTCGATGGCCAGCGCCATCTCCCCGCCCAGGGCGTCAATTTCCCGGACCAGGTGTCCCTTGGCGGATCCGCCGATCACGGGATTGCATGCCATCAGCGCCACTCCGTCCATGTTCAGCGTCAGCAGCAGCGTATCGATCCCCATCCGGGCCGCCGCCAGCGCCGCCTCGCATCCCGCGTGGCCGGCTCCGATGACAACAAGATCTGCCATATGTTTTCTTCCGTCTCCTTATCCGTGCGCGTTTGGCTGTGTTCCGCGGAGGCAGGGAGTCCTCCCTCCTTCGCATCCGGTTTTCCGGCCGGAGCCGGCTCAGCCGACCCCATCGTCGCCGTACATGCCGTCATTCATGCCGTCCATGCCGTCCCCCGAGGGCGTGGGAATGAACCTGCGGTAGCTCTGGGTGGGATATTCGCTCTCCGGAATGTTCCGGGTGTATCCTTCCAGATCCCGCCATCCCGTAATTTTCACCACCACCGCGCCGATCTGCGCCGTCGGCTGCACATAATCCGGGAAGTCGAACATATAGTGGTGCGATACGTCATAGGGCGCGATCTCGTATCGGTAGTAGCCGTTGAAGCTGTTGCTCTCCCCGTCCACGTTGCACACCAGCGGCTCGTTGTACGCGTCATAGGTCTCCACCGTAAAGTAGACCCGGTCCACGGTGAAATTGCTGCGGTTGCGCAGGCTGAGCCGGATGTTCTCCCCTTCCAGATACAGGTCGTCAATCACAATGGCCCGGTTGAAATCCGCCACCCGGACCTCCGCGGAGGCGGAATATCCGCCGTCCTCCGTGGTACCGGTGATGGTGGTGTTTCCGGTGTGCCAGCCCCGGACATGGCCGATGTTTTTCTGATCCTTCACCGTGGCGATGTATTCATCCCCCATGACAAAATGGACATTCTGGTTGTTGGCGTTGGAGGGCTGGATGATGGCCTTGATGTTCAGGGATCCGTCCAGCTGCACGTGATACACCCCGTACTGGATGGACACGCCCTCCACCGGCTGGGTCACGGTCACCCGGATCTGTCCCCGGCGGTTGGATCCGTCCGTCGCCGTCGCGGTGATGGTGCTGGTGCCCCGGGTCAGGCCGGTCACCAGGCCGTTCTCGTCCACCGTCGCCACCTTCCTGTTGGAGGAGGAGAAGGTCACCTCCTGAATGCTGGCGTCCGCGGGCTGAACCTCCCAGGTCAGCTGGGCGGTCGTCCGGATGGGCAGCGACACCTGTCCTCCCGTAAACACGATATCCGTCACCCGCTGAATAATCTGCACCGGCACCGCCGCATAGACCTCCGGGCTGCTCTTGCTGGTCGCCACGATGGAGCATTCCCCCCGCCGGACGCCCTTGACCTGGCCGCTGGAATTCACGGTGGCAATGGACGGATCCGTGGAGGACCAGACGATCCCCTTGTCATTGGCGTCGCTGGGCTGCGCGGTCGCGTGCAGATACCCCATCTGGTTGGTCGCCAGCAGCAGGCTGCTCTCCTTGATGGTGATCCCCGTCACCTTCTGGGCCACATTCACCGGGAAGGTGCCCGATTTGCCGGATCCGTCCGTCGCCTTCGCCTCGATGGTGACGCTGCCCTTTTTCAGTCCGGTCACCACGCCGTTCTGATCCACCCGGGCGATCTGCTCGTTCCGGGACTTCCACTCCACGGTCTTGATGCTGGCGGTGGCGGGATCGCACTCCGCCTCCAGGGTCATGGACTCGCCGACGTTCACCGTCTTTCCCTCCGGAGAGCTCACGGTCACCTTCGTCACCGGCTGGGTCACCAGCACGTGATAGATCTCCTGAACCTCCGGGTTCAGCACGCTGGAGATGATCAGGTCGCATTCCCCGGCCTGCATCGCCCGGGCGGAAGTGTTCCCCGCCTTCAGGATCCCCTCGTCCGTGGAGGTAAAGGAGACCTTGCGGTTGCTGGCATCCGAGGGGGTGCAGGTCGCCTGCAGCTCCACGGACCGGCCGGCCGGGATCACGATCACGTCATGAATCGTCTCCGTCCGCAGCAGGCCGCTGATGGCTTCATCCGTCGGCTGGAAAACCTGCATCCTGTTCGTATTCAGCGTCACATTGGTCACGGCCCGCAGCACCGTCACGGCGATGTTGGCGCTCCAGGAGCGCTTCGCCGTCTTCAGCACGGCCTTGACCGTGGACTGTCCCTTGTTCAGGGCAGTCATGGTTCCGTCCGCCGCCACGGAAACCGCCTTCCCGTTGCCGGAGGTATAGGTCAGCGTCCCCTCCTCCGCCGGGGTTCCCTCCCGGATCAGGTCGATCCGGGCGGTTTCCCCTTCAAAAAGCTCAATGGATTTCTGGTCAAAGCGGAAAACGTCCGCCGCCAGCGCTGCGGCGGCGCACATTGAAAGTGCCAGAGCGACAAGCAGGGCGATCCGGATCTTCTGTCTCATCCGTCATTCTCCTTCCCGATCGAAAAAAAGGCGCCGAAACCGGCGCCTCCCGTCATTGCGATTAATGGGTTTCCAGGTAGGACCGAACCAGTTCCTCGATGATCTCGTCCCGTTCCAGCCGGCAAATCATGCTGCGGGCGGAATTGTAACTGGTGATGTACGTCGGATCCCCGGAAATAACGTACCCGACGAGCTGAGTAATCGGATCGTAGCCCTTGGCCTGAAGCGCCTGGTAAACATAGAGCAGAATGTCCCGCGCCTCGTTTCCCGATTCCTCGATGGGTTTGAACTTCATGGTTTCAAACCTGTCCTGCATGGCCAATTCCCCCGTTTCTTTCCACACGATGTGTAAATTATACTCTCTTTTTCTACATTTGA
This sequence comes from uncultured Clostridia bacterium, assembly GCA_946542235.1. Taxonomy (GTDB): domain Bacteria; phylum Bacillota; class Clostridia; order Christensenellales; family Aristaeellaceae; genus Aristaeella. The sequence continues at coordinate 11,016 of CAMNKK010000051.1, forward strand.
AAAGAGGAAATTGAACAAAATTGTAACAATTTCAGGCGCGGTCCCTTCCAATTTCTCCCTTGCGCAGAGCGTGCCTTTCCCGTATAATAAGTCGGTGTGCGTTTTTGCCGCCGGAGATGCCATTTTCCGGGCCGGCCGGGTGGTTTTTTACCCCCCCCGCCGTCTGCCGGAGGCAGCCTCCGAGTTTCTTTGGAAAGGGAGTCGATTCTTTATGGAAGAGAACCGCAGCAACTTTATCTGGGACGCCATTGAGCAGGATCTGGCGGAAGGCCGGTATCAGGAGATCCATACCCGGTTTCCCCCCGAGCCCAACGGCTATATGCATATCGGGCACTGCAAGGCCCTGATCATGGATTTCCTGACGGCGGAGAAATACGGCGGCAAATGCAACCTTCGCTTTGACGATACCAACCCGGCCAAGGAAGACACCGAATATGTGGAAAGCATCAAGAAGGACATCCACTGGCTGGGCTTTCATTGGACGGGCGGGGAATTCTACGCCTCCGACTACTATGACAAGTGCTATGAGATTGCGGAGGACTGGATTCGCCGCGGCCTGGCCTATGTGGATGAGCTCAGCAAGGACGAGATGCGGGAATACCGGGGCACCCTGACGGAGCCCGGAAAGAACAGCCCCTGGCGGGACCGCCCCTGGGAGGAAAGCCTGGACCTGTTCCGCCGCATGCGCGCCGGCGAATTCCCGGAGGGCAGCAAAACCCTGCGGGCAAAGATCGACATGGCCTCCCCCAACATCGTCATGCGGGATCCCGCCATGTACCGCATCCTCTACAAGGAGCACTGGCGGACGGGCAGCAAGTGGTGCATCTATCCCATGTATGACTTTGCCCATCCCATCGGGGACGCCCTGGAGGGCATCAGTCATTCCCTCTGCTCCCTGGAGTATGAGATTCACCGGCCCCTGTATGACTGGGTCGTGGAAAAGAGCGCGGACATGCTCCCGGCCCGCCCCCGCCAGATCGAGTTTTCCCGTCTGAACATGACCCGGACGGTCATGAGCAAGCGCTATCTGCGCCAGCTGGTGGAAGGCGGCTACGTCTCCGGCTGGGATGATCCGCGGATGCCCACCCTCAGCGCCATGCGCCGCCGGGGCTACACCGCCTCCTCCATCCGGAACTTTGTCAGCCTGATCGGCATGAGCAAGGCGGATTCCACGGTGGATTTCGCCGTGCTGGAGCACTGCGTCCGCGACGACCTGGGCGAAAAGGCGCCCCGGGCCATGGCGGTGCTGGATCCCCTGAAGGTGGTGCTGACCAACTGGCCCGAGGGCGAAACCCGTCCCGTCACGCTGGAGAATCATCCGGACCATCCGGAGATGGGTTCCCGGACCCTGAACTTCGGCCGCGAGATCTATATCGAGCGGGAGGACTTCATGGAGGTTCCGGTCAAGAAGTATCAGCGCATGTTCCCCGGCAACGAGGTCCGGCTCAAGGGCGCCTATATCGTTCGCTGCGATGACTGCGTGAAGGATGAAGCAGGCAATGTGACCGAGGTCCGCTGCACCGTGGATCTGGATTCCTTCTCCGGCAGCGCCGGCGCCGACCGGAAGATCAAGGGCAAGACGCTGCACTGGGTTCCCGCCGATGACTGCATTCCCTTCGAAGCCCGGCTCTACGAGCCCCTGCTCAGCGAAGACCTGGACGAGGAGGCGGAGGACGCCCCGGATAAGAAGGACTTCATCTCCCGGCTGAACCCCGAAAGCCTGACGGTGAAGCAGGGGCTCTGCGAGCGGTTCCTGGCGGAGTCCGAAACCGGCGCTTCCTTCCAGTTCCTGCGGACCGGGTATTTCTGCAAGGATCCCGATTCCGCCCCGGATCATCCCGTCTTCAACCGGACTGTCGGCCTCCGCGACACCTTCGCGAAGCAGACCAGATAATCCAAACGATTGATAAAGGAGTTCATTCAAATGGCTGTCAGAACAAGATTCGCGCCCAGCCCCACCGGTTTCATGCATCTGGGCGGGCTGCGCACCGCGCTGTATAATTATCTCTTTGCCCGCCGGGAGGGGGGCCAGTTCATTCTGCGGATCGAGGACACGGACCAGGAGCGCTTCGTGCCCGGCGCCACGGAAGTGATTTACGAAACCCTGAAGGGCTGCGGCCTGACCTGGGACGAGGGCCCCGATGTGGGCGGTCCCTGCGGTCCCTATGTCCAGAGCGAACGGAAGGATCTCTATCTTCCCTATGCGAAGCAGCTGGTGGAAAGCGGCCACGCCTATTACTGCTTCTGCTCGAAGGAGGAGATTGACGGGCGCCGCGCCGCGGTGGAAGCCGCCGGCGGCACCTGGAAATACGACAAGCACTGCCTGCACCTGAGCCCGGAGGAAGTGCAGCGGAAGCTGGATGCCGGCATTCCCTGGACAATCCGCATGAACGCGCCGACGGAAGGGGAAACCAGCTATCACGATACCGTCTTCGGCGACATGACCTTCCCCAACGCGGAAGCCATGGACGACATGGTGCTCATCAAGCAGGACGGCATGCCCACCTATAACTTCGCCAATGTCATTGACGACCATCTGATGGGCATCACCCATGTCATGCGGGGCATGGAGTATCTGTCCTCCACTCCCCGCTACAACTTCCTCTACAAAGCCTTTGGCTGGGAAATCCCCACCTACGTGCATCTGACCACCGTCATGCGGGACGCCCAGCACAAGCTGTCCAAGCGGGACGGGGACGCCTATTATTCCGATTTTATCGAAAAGGGCTTCCTGCCCGAGTCCCTGATCAACTATCTGGCCCTGGTAGGCTGGAACCCCGGGGACGAGCGGGAGTTCTTCACCCTGCCGGAGCTGGTGGACGCTTTCGACATTCACCGGCTGAATCATTCTCCCGGCATCTTTGATGTGAACAAGCTCACCTGGTTCAACGCCGAGTACATCCGCCGGCTGAGCCCGGAGAAGTATCTGGAGATGGCTTCTCCCTGGTTCGACAAGGTGCTGGCCGGCAAGGGCATCGATTATGCCCGTCTGGCGGAGCTGACCCAGCCCCGGACGGAGGTTTTCAACCAGCTGCCGGAGATGGTCTCCTTCCTGGCGGAGATGCCGGATTTCGATCTGGAGCTTTACACCCACAAGAAGATGAAGACGAACCCGGAGGTGGCCCTGGCCTCGCTGCAGCTGGTCCAGCCCGTGCTGGAGAAGCTCCCCGAGTGGAATGAAACCGCCCTCCATGACGCGGTGATGGCGGCCATTCAGGAAGCCGGCCTGAAGAACGGCGCTGTTCTCTGGCCGCTGCGGATCGCGATTTCCGGCGTAGCCAATACGCCCGGCGGCGCCTTTGAAATCGCCGGCCTCCTGGGCCGGGAGGAAACCCTCCGCCGCCTGTCTCTCAGCCTCTCCCGCCTCGGGTAATCCTATGCATGCAAAACCCCCGCCGGCTTCATAGTC
>CAMNKK010000052.1 GCA_946542235.1 uncultured Clostridia bacterium
TCCTCTTTTCTTGCGCGTTTCTCTTCTCTGTATCGTTTTCAAGGTTCGGTCTGCTGCTTCGCTCGGGCTTCCTTTCGGCCGCTCTCGCTGACAGCTTGTAGAGAATAACAGATTTAAAACCTTCTGTCAAGCGTTTTTTCAATTTTTTTTGAAAAAAAGTGAGGAAAATCAACGCTTCCGGACGTTGACATCCTCACCGTGAAAAACGTTCGTGTTTTTGCCCACAAATTGCGGTTTCTCTCTGTATCCCCCACAATTTTGTTCGCTTGGGTTCCCTGGGCGGATTACCGGTTCCAGATTCTCCTGATCAGATCCAGCTCAGTCAGCCCGTTCAGCACCAGCGCCGCTCCTGCCAGGAAGATGACCCAGTTGATCACCGTGCCGGGATGGAACACAATCACAGCCCCCAGCACAATGGTCAGAATCGGTCCGATGACGGAAGTCCGCGGATAAACCGGATCCCGGGCAGCCGTCAGGTTGCTGATTCCCGCAATGATAATCGCCGCCCCCAGCAGGATCGGGAAAATATTCAGAATCACCGGCGCCAGCCATCTGGTCAGCAGCCCCAGCACCGCCGCGCCGCCGGCATAGACCAGCTGTACCTGATCCCGGTTCTTCCCCGTGAAGTAAAGCACAAGGTAAACCGCCGCCACGCCCAGCAGCGCAAATCCGATCATCCGGAGCAGCGCGATTGGCGCGTTTCTGCGGGCGATCATCAGGTAAATGCCGGCGATGATGCTGGCAATCGCCATGGCTGTTTTGTTTCGGGTTAAACGCTGAATCATTTCTTCTTCCTCCCTTATTTCCCCTTGGCCGTCCGGCTCCCGCCGGATCCGCCCCGTTTCTTCCTATATATAGCTCCGCTTTTCAAGTCTGCCGGTCTGCGGCATTTTCAGTGGCTGATTTTCAAATCGCCGCTGACGGTGTGCGCCTCGATCATGATGGGGGATTCCTCCACCAGATCCACGCCCCGTGTCCGGATATCCCCGGAAACAGTGCTCAGCTTCGCCGACACCTCTCCCACGGAAGCAGGCAGCCGCACGCTGATGTCTCCGGATACCGTGTTAATCTTCGCCTCTGAAGGGGAATTATCCTCCAGCATCAGATCCAGCTCCCCGCTGGTGGCGTTCAGATCCATCATCCGGATCCGTCCCAAAGCGGAAGCGTCCCCGCTGGTGCTGTTCATTTCCAGCACGCCGGCATCCCCTTCCCAGGTAATATCGCCGCTGACGGTATTGATTCTGACCGTCCCCACGCTCATTTTTGCTTCCACATCCCCGCTGGTGGTGGAGATTTCCGCCTCCGGCAGCAGGACGCTGCTGTCAATCCGTACCCGGATATCTCCGCTGGTCGTCCCCAGCACAAAGGCGCTGCCGGGAATCGCTTCCGTCCAGGAAATGTCCCCGCCCGTCGTCCGGATGCATACATCCGGATGGATCGTCCCGGGCAGGCGAAGCGTCACATGGGTCTCCGAGGCGCCGCCAAAGCTTCCGATCTTGCCGGAAAGCAGCTGGGAGAAGTTCTGGGCCAGCCGGTTCATCGCATCGCCGAAATGCTCAAAGCTGCTGAGGCTCTCCTCCCAGGAGATCCCTTTGAAAAGGTTTTCCGAGACCTTTTCCTGCCAGATGCGCAGCGTCCCATCCTCGTCCAGGGCATAGTGCACATTTCCCTGCTTCTCCAGAACCACTTCTTCGCCGGCTTCGACAATTTCCACGTCGCATCCGGCCAGCAGCCCCTGAACCGATTTCACCGCCGCCGGAGAGAAGACCGCCCTTTCCGGTTCCGCGGTTTTTTCCTCCGCCTTTTCCTCTTCTTTTTCTTCCGGGGCCCTGACGGCATCCGCCGCTTCCTTCCGGGGATAATCCTTCAGCACATCCTCCATCCCCTTCAGGCTTTCCATCACCGCCGCCAGCGCTTCCTCCTCGCGCAGACCGCTCCGCACCAGATCTTCAAAGCGGTCCTGGCAGTTATTCAGCACCTCATCATGAAGCGCCTGCACCTCTTCGGAGGACTGCACATCCCGGAAGAGCAGCTCAACCATCTGTGTCACTTTCGTATTCATCTTCTTTTACTCCTCCACCCGAATGACGGGTATTTCATTTTTGCGCGGTTCCTGAAGCGGGGAGCGGGATGGCTCCAGCAGCGTGTTCAGCACCTTTCGGGTCTCCTTCCACGCCTGCAGATCCTCCGCCAGCCGATTCCGCCCTTCCACCGTGATGGAATAGTACCTCCGCCGGGCGCCGGACCCCTCGTTTCCCCAGTAGCTGATAATGTAACCTCCGTTTTCCATCCTGCGGAATGCAGTATACAGCGTAGCCTCCTTCAGTTCAAGCTCCCCTCCGGACAGCTCGGAGATCCTTTTCGTGATCTCGTACCCATAGCTGTCCGCTTCCAGGAGCTGATTCAGAATAATGGTATCCGTATACCCCCGCAGCAGATCTGCCGATAAAGCCATTTCGCGGCCTCCTTTCGTCTGAATGAGTATATAGTAGCACTATGTACATCGCCTGTCAAGGTATTTCTTCAAAAAAAATAATTCGCCTGACTTAAGTCTCCTCCCCCTGCCGCTTCGCAGGCTTTGGGGACGGCATCCGCTCCGGAGCGCCCGCCCGGGAAAAGCGCCCGGAAAAAAACACGCCGGCCAATCGGCGGCCGGCCTGCGGCAGGCCCCGAAGGGAACCCCTTCCCTTCGGGTTACTCTGTCCGGCCCGCGTCCAGAACCCGGGTCACAATTCCGCCGCCCAGGCATCGGTCCCCCTCGTAGAGCACCGCGCTCTGGCCGGGGGTCACGGCCCGCTGGGGCACCAGGCTGCGGATCCGCAGGATGTTTTCTCCTTCCCGGAGCACCTCCACCGGCTGGTCCGGCTGGCGGTAGCGGTATTTCGCCGTGCAGCGGAACGGCCTGCCGATTTCCGCCGGCGCTTCCCCGACCCAGGTCACATCCTCCGCCAGACACAGGGTGCTGTACAGCAGGGGATGATCCTCTCCCTGGGCGACCAGCAGCCGGTTCCGCTCCAGATCCTTCCCGATCACAAACCAGGACCGGCCGTCTCCCCGGCCTCCGATTCCCAGCCCCCGGCGCTGCCCCAGGGTATAGTACATCAGCCCGTCGTGCCGGCCGACCACCGTCCCGTCCGTGGAAACCATGTCCCCGGGCTGCGCGGGAAGATATTCCGCCAGGAATTTTTTGAAGTTTCTCTCTCCGATAAAGCACACGCCGGTTGAATCCTTCTTCTGGCTGACGGGAAGCCCCTGCTCCCGCGCGATTTCCCGCACCTGGGCCTTGGTCAGCCCGCCGACCGGGAACAGCGACTTCCGGAGCTGCTCCTGATGCACCATATAGAGGAAGTAACTCTGATCCTTGTTCGGGTCAGATCCCCGCAGCAGATGTCCCTCCGGATCCGTCCGGACAAAGTGACCCGTCGCCATCTTCGCCGCTCCCAGGCTCATGGCAAAATCCAGAAAAGCGCGGAACTTGATTTCCCGGTTGCACAGCACATCCGGATTCGGCGTCCTCCCGGCCCGGTATTCCTTCAGAAAATAGGAAAAAACCCGATCCCAGTACTCCTTCGCGAAATTGACGCTGTAATAGGGAATTCCGATCAGGTCGCAGACATCCCGCACGTCCCGCCAGTCCGTCTCCGCCGTACAGGTCCCGTTTTCGTCCTGCTCCTCCCAGTTCTTCATGAAGACGCCGACCACGTCATAACCCTGCTGTTTCAGGAGCAGCGCCGCCACGGAGGAATCCACGCCTCCGCTCATGCCTACGACAATCCGCTCCTTCAATCCTCTGCCTCCATAAGCTTTTTCAGCACAGCCTTCGCGATCGCATCCGCAATCTCTTCCCGGTCGCCCCGGGCATTCACCACCACATACCTCTCCGGATTCCTGGATATCAGCTCCCGGTATCCTTCCTCCACCCGGGCATGGAAGTCTTCCTTCTCCATTTCCATCCGGTCCAGCTCGCTGGCCTCACTGCGGCGCTGCAGGCTGGTCCGGTGGTCCAGATCCAGATAGACCGTCAGCAGCGGCAGGGTTTCCTCCACCGCCGGCGCGTTGATCGCCAGGATCCGGTCCACGCCCATCTGCCTTCCGGCGCCCTGATAGGCCACGGAAGAATCCAGAAACCGGTCGCAGAGCAGCACCTTTCCCGCCGCGACCGCCGGCCGGATCCGTTCCCGGACATGCTGAGCCCTGGCGGCCGCGTACAGCAGCGCTTCCGTGACGTCGCTCATTTCCGTGTTTTCCCGGCTCAGCAGGATCTCCCGGATTTTTTCCGAAATCGGCGTCCCGCCGGGCTCCCGGGAATGCACCACTTCATAGCCGAATTTTTCCAGCGTCCGCGTCAGCTTTTCAATCTGGGTGCTCTTTCCGGACCCATCCAGCCCTTCCATGCTGAGGAAGGCCCCCGCCGGCACCGCGGTGCCCGGGCAGAGGATTTCCGCCGCTTCCCAGGGGGTATGGACGATCCTTTCCGCCCCGGAATCCAGCAGCTCCTGCTCGCTGCCGTACCCGTAGGTCACCCCCAGGGTATGCACGCCGGCTTTTACGCCGCCTTCCATGTCAAAGCACCGGTCTCCCACCATCCAGACCTCAGCGTCCTGCCCCGGCATGACGGCGCGGATCAGATGGTCCTTGTCCGCCCGGGCATCCGAAGCGCAGGAAACCCGCTCGATAAACCTGCTCAGTCCGAAATAATCCAGAATCGACCGGGTGGAATTTTCCGGCTTTCCGGTCACCACGCCCATATGGATCCCCGCGCGCTTCAGCGCCCGGAGCAGGCTGCGGACGCCCGGGTAAACCTGATTTTCAAACTTGCCCACCGTCGTATAGCGTTCCCGATATACGCTCTGGGCTTTCCAGGCCTGCTCCTCGCTCATGCCCATGTACTGCTGAAAGGAGCTGATCAGCGGCGGCCCGATAAACTTCCGCAGGGTCGCGGCATCCGGAACCGGGAATCCCATACGCTCCGCCGTGTACTTCACACAGTTCCAGATTCCTTCCTCGGAGCGGGTCAGCGTTCCGTCCAGATCAAAGAAAACCCATTTTTCGATCATGTCTCTTTCCCTGCCGATTCGTTGTTCTTTCCCCGGTCTCCGGTCCCGCCGTTCTTACCCTTCCACCCGGATCACGTTCTCCACCTGGCAGATTTCCGGATTCAGCGCCTGAACAACCCGGCGCACCGCCTTTTCGGGCGCGATATGGGTAATCACGATCAGCGTCGCCTTCCCTCCGGGCGCTGCGCCCTTCTGCATCATGGCGGAAACCGAGATCCCTTCTCCTGCCAGCAGGCCGGTCACCTCCGCCAGCACGCCGGGGGCATCCTTGGCCTTCATCCGGATAAAGTACTTGCTCTGCCAGTTATCCGCCACCGGCAGGGCATCCTCCCGCAGCCAGGGCATGGGGTGCACCGCGTTCTGCGCCGCCTGGATGATATCCCCGACAATCGCGCTGGCCGTCGGCGCATCTCCCGCGCCCCGTCCTTCCAGCATCATGTCCTTGAACGCATGCCCGTAGAGATAAACCGCGTTCAGCGATCCGTCCACCCTCGCCAGAGGATGGTCCGCCGGCAGGAAAGCCGGATGCACCCGGGCCTCAATGGAATCCCCGTTATCCTTTCCGATCGCCAGCAGCTTCAGCACATAGCCCATCTCCCGGCCGAAGGAAATGTCCTCGGCAGTCACCCTGGTGATGCCTTCCCGATAGATATCCTCCATCCGAATCCGGCTGTGGAACGCCAGGGAGCCGAGAATGCTCAGCTTGTAGGCCGCGTCCATCCCTTCCACATCCGCGGCGGGATTGGGTTCCGCCAGGCCCAGGCGCTGCGCGTCCTTCAGGATCGTTTCATATTCCGCTCCCTCCGCCGCCATCCTGGTCAGGATATAGTTGGTGGTGCCGTTCACAATGCCCATGATCTGCTCAATATGGTTGGCGATCAGCGGGCTCTGAATCGCGTTGATGATCGGGATCGCGCCGCCCACGCTGGCTTCATAGTAGAGGCCCGCTCCCGTCCTGGCCGCCATGGCTCTCAGCTCGTCAAAATGAAGAGACAGCGCCATCTTATTGGCCGTCACCACGGACTTCCCGTTTTCCAGCGCCCGCTGCATCATGGAAGCCGCCGGCTGCTCTCCGCCCAGGAATTCGCATACGATCTGAATCTCCGGGTCCTCCAGAATATCCGCCCGCTCCGTCGTCAGCACCTCTTCGGGCACCTCGTGTCCTCCATGGATCCGCTTGTCCAGCACCAGGGCTTTCTTGACCCGGAGCCGGATCCCGGTGCGGGTTTCCACTTCATCCCCGAAGGTTCGGATCAGATCCCAGACGCCTCCCCCGATGTTTCCCAGACCCAGCAGTCCAAGCACGACCTCTTTCATGGCCTCGTCTCTCCTTTCCTTTTCTCCCGCGGAAAGCATTTCAGCCCCGCGGCGTTCTGTTCTCAGCGGCTCTGATTCCGTTCATAGATCAGCCGCAGCCCCTTCAGCGTCAGCAGGCCGTCCAGCTTGTCGATCGCCTTGCTTTCCTCGGCGATCAGCACCGCCATGCCTCCCGTCGCCACGACAAAGGCCTCGCAGCCCAGTTCCTGCCGGATTTTGCGGACGATGTTCTTCACCAGGCCCACGTATCCGTAATACATACCGCTCTGCAGGTTCGTCAGCGTGGTCCGGCCGATCACGGAATCCGGACGGATAAATTCGAAGCGCGGCAGCTTGGCCGTTCCGGTCACCAGCGCTTCGCTGCTCAGCTTGATTCCCGGGCAGATCAGGCCCCCCAGGAAGCTGCCTCCCTCATCCACCACGCCAAAGGTGGTCGCCGTGCCGAAGTCGATAAAGATGCAGGGCCCGCCGTACTCCTCGTAGGCGGCCACCGCATTGGCAATCCGGTCGCTTCCCAGCTCCCGCGGGTTCTCGTACCGGATATTGATTCCCGTCTTCACCCCGGGAGCCACAAAAAGCGGGGTCTTTCCGAAGTAATTCTGCAGCATGTGCTCGATCGTGAAATTGATGGTCGGCACCACGCTGGAAACCACGATTCCTTCCACCGCGGAGGTGGGTACGCCCTCATGCCGGAACATGGAAGACAGCCGGATTCCATACTCGTCCGAGGTTGAATGAATATTGGTGGACATCCGCCAGTATTTGACCATCTCCGGCCCCTCGAACAGCGCCGTCTTGATATTGGTATTTCCCACATCCATTGCAAGAATCATCGTATCCGTCTCCCCGCATTCCACGATCCGCGGAATTCCGCGCTGCCGGAAGCTCTTTCTTCCCTGCGTCTCCGGCAGCCCGGAAGCCCTTTATGCAATCAGCCTCGCCTTTTTCAGCGCCACGGCGGCCGCTCCGGTCACCAGCGCCGCTACAATCATTTCCACCACCGCGTTGATTCCCACGGAGGCAACAATGTAAACCAGCACGCTCCGCCCGGCCATCTGGTTCTGCACAAGCTCCGTATGCCCGAAGAGCAGCACCAGCAGGGACATGAAGAAGAGCGTATTGAAGAACGCCGCGGAGAAGCCGGTCAGCAGGCCCTTGACATACATCGGCCACTTTGTCCGCTCCGCCGCGCGGAAAACCAGCGCCGCCAGCACGCCCACCAGCACCCGGGATACAAACCGCTGGATGAACATCAGGCAGGCAAAGGAAAAGCTCGGATCCGCGGTCACCAGCGCCACGCCCATGCCGCTGATTCCGCAGATGCCGTAGCACTGCAGGAAGCTGATCAGGCCGAAGGCGCCGCCCACAATCGCGCCGCCCGGAATTCCCATGGCGATCGCCGCGATGGCGACCGGGATCATGTTGAAGGTGATGGAAAGGCCCATGGGCATGGGGATGTTTACAAACGCCAGAACAATTAAAACTGCCACCAGCATTGCCAGCAGCGCCATCCGGGTAACCTTTTTGTTTCTTGCAGAAGTCATCTTTTTTCCCTCCGTTCGGGCTCCTTTCCGGATGCCCGTCGATCCATTTATTTGATCCGGCTCTGGAATTCGTCCGGGGCCGAAGCTCCCGGCGCAAAGCACGAATCAGCCCTATTATACATGGAATTGTCGGATTGTAAAGAAAAACCCTGTGCGGAAAGGCCTCCCGCCCGTCCCTCCGCTGCTCCCGGGGCGGGCGGGCCGCCTGCGGAAATATACGCTTCCGCGCAAAAAAGCGGCGCGGAATCCGCCCTTTCGGGGGACGCCGCGCCGCCTGTTTTCATCCTGCCGGATTATACGCTTTCCAGTTCCTGCATGACCATGGGAATCTTGGCCGCCTCTTCCGCGTCCAGCGGCGGAAACTGGGGGTCCATACTTTCCAGGGTCTTCAGGATCACTTCGCTCATCAGATACCGGGTATACCATTTATTGTCCGCCGGCAGCACATACCAGGGGGCATGCTCCGTCGCCGTGGCGTTGATGCAGTCCTCAAAGACCCGCTCATACTCATCCCACAGGGCCCGTTCCTTCATGTCGCCGACGGAGAGCTTCCAGTGCTTCTCCGGCAGCTCCATCCGGTCCATGAAGCGCTGCTTCTGCTCCTCCCGGGACACGTTCAGAAAAACCTTCACCATCCGGTAGCCGTTCTCCCAGAGGTATTCCTCCCAGTTGTTCAGCTGGCGGTACCGCCGTTCAAAAAAGTCTTCCGTCTTGCAGCGGGGGGGCAGGTTGTAATCCTTCTGCATCTGGTGCACCTGCACAACCAGCACGTCCTCGTAGTGGCTGCGGTTGAAAACCCCGATGGTTCCCCGCTCCGGCATGGCCCGGTTGATCCGCCACATATAGTCGTGAGCCAGATCCGTCTTGTTCGGCACCTTGAAGGAGGTGATTTTCAGCGCAGCCGGATTCAGCCGGGAGAAAATCTTCTTGATCAGGCTGTCCTTTCCCGCCGCGTCACGGGCCTGCAGGGCGAAGATCACTCCCTCCTGCTTGGCGGAATAGAGCTTTTCCTGCAGCTCGGCGGCGCGGATCATATTCTCCTCCGTCTGCGCTGTCAGCTCGCTCTTCTGCACCTTATACTCTCCGGCATCCGTGGGCATTTCTTTCAGCTTCAGCGTACGTTTCCCGTCGAAGCAGTAATCCTTCAGGGACATATGAACAGCACTCCTTGACGCAAAGTATTCACATTATACACAGGAACCCGCCGATTTGCAAGCTTTTCAGCCAATCAGCAGCAGGATTCCCTGGGCTGCGGCCACCGCCGCGCAGGCGGCTACGGCGACCGTCAGCAGACTTTTTCCCCGCCAGGCCAGAATCACCGCCGTCAAAACCCCGACGGCCGCGGTGCGAAGATCCCCCGTGGAGTAAAAAACCTCCGGAAAGGTCATTGCGCCCAGCACCGCGTAGGGAATATAGGTCAGAAAAGACTGAACAAACCGGCTGCGGATGGGTTTGCGGAAAGCCGTCAGCGGCAGCATGCGGATCAGGTAGGTCACCACCGCCATCACTGCGACATAGGGAAGAAACGCGCTCCAGCTCATGAGCCTTCCCCTCCCTGTTCCGGATAGACTGCCGCGCCGGCCGCGGCGGCGGCAACCGCGCAGATGATGATCACAAAACCGCTGGATACCCGGTTCAGCCCCGGAATATACCGGAAGCAGAGGCTCAGCGCCACGGAGAGCGCCACCACGAAGCGCACCGGCTTTCTCTCTCTGGCCGGCGGGAGAATGATCGCCAGGAACATGCCGTAGATTGCGATGCCCAGCGCAGACCGGACAAAGGCCGGCAGCAGCGTTCCCGCCACGCCGCCCAGCAGCGTTCCTGCCGTCCAGCCCAGAAAAGGCGTCAGCATCAGGCCGTAGAGATAGCTTTTCCCCACCTTGCCCGGCTGGGAGGATGCCACCGCGAAAATCTCATCCGTATTGGCAAAGGAGAAGATCAGCCGCTGCAGCGTTCCCATGCTCCCATCCAGCTTTCGCCCCAGGGACAGGCTCATCAGCCCGTACCGCAGATTGATCGTCAGCTGGGTCAGCGCCATTTCCGTCAGTGTGGCGCCGCCGAGCATCAGCGGCAGCCCGGCCATCTGGCCGGCGCTGGTCAGATTCGTGGCGGAAATCAGCACCGCCTGCAGCCAGCTGAGTCCGTCCCCCACCGCCTTCATCCCGAAGGCAAAGGAGACGCTCAGGTATCCCAGCGCAATCGGAATCCCATGGCGGATTCCTTTCCCAAAGTCCCTGTTCATCCGTTTCCTTCCCGTCTCCGGCGCGGCTTCCCTCGTTCATGCCGCCCGCCGGGACGTTTTCCGCTTTCCCTTACAGCCTGGTCACTCCGTCCCGGGTCACGACGGCATAGAAGTTCTTCCCCCGTTCGCAGGGGGTATCGCTCCACCTGATCGCCTCCCGGACCGCTTCTTCCGCCCGGACCGCGTCCGCCTCGGTGCGGGCGTGGATTTCGCACAGCGGCGTGCCGGGCTGAACCCGGTCCCCGATCCGAACCATCAGCACGAAGCCCACGGAATAGTCAATCTGATCCTCCATCCGAAGCCGGCCGGCGCCCAGCGCGCGCGCTGCCAGTCCCAGCGCCACGGTGTCCATTTCCCGGACATATCCGTCCCGTCCGCAGCAAACGGTTTTTCTGACCGGCGCCTGCGGCAGCCGGCCCGTATCGTCGCAGACCGCGGGCTCCCCGCCCTGGGCCTGAATCATTTCCCGCAGCTTCCGGAGCCCGGCGCCGCTTTCCAGCGCCTCCTCCAGCATCCGGACGCCCTCTTCCCAGGTCTTCGCTTTTTCGGCCAGCACCAGCATATATCCGCCCAGCGTCAGGGAAACCTCCTTCAGGTCTCCCCCCGCCCGGCCGGAGAGAATATCAATGGCTTCCTTCACTTCCAGCGCGTTGCCCACATGGGTGCCGAGGGGCTGATCCATGCCGCTGATCAGCGCCACGGTCGGCTTTCCCGCCAGGTTGCCCACATTCACCATCTTCCGGGCCAGCCGGATGCTGTCCTCCAGGCTGTGCATCAGGGCGCCGGATCCTGTTTTCACATCCAGCACGATCGCATCCGATCCCGCCGCCAGCTTTTTGGACAGAATGGAGGAAACGATCAGGGGGATGGAATCCACCGTCGAGGTCACGTCCCGCAGCGCGTACAGCGTCTTGTCCGCCGGAGCCAGATGTCCGGTCTGGCCCACCACCGCCACGCCGATCTCCCTGACCTGGCGCAGAAGCTCCTCCACCGTCAGGTCAATCCGCATGCCGGGAATCGATTCCATCTTATCCAGCGTCCCGCCGGTATGCCCCAGGCCCCGGCCGCTCATTTTGGCCACCGGCGCGCCGCAGGCCGCTACGAGGGGAGCCAGCACAAGGGTGGTCGTATCTCCGACGCCCCCCGTGGAATGCTTGTCCACCTTGATGCCGGGAATGGAGGACAGGTCCGCCACATCTCCCGTATCCCGCATGGCCAGGGTCAGCTCCGTCGTCTCCGCGTCTGTCATGCCGTTCAGGCGGATGGCCATCAGCAGCGCGGACAGCTGATAGTCCGGCACGCTCTTTTCCGCCGCCGCGCAGGCAAAAAACCGGATTTCCTCCGGGCTCAGCTCCTGCCCCAGCTTCTTTTTTTCAATCACTTCCAGCATCGTCATCCGTCTGCACCTCCCCGCGGCGATCATATCCCTGCAGAGAACACAGATCGCCGGCACCCTTCCAGGCACCGGCGATTCTCCCCGCCCTTCGGGAATCAGTCCTCGTCATCCTCTTCTTCGGGCAGCTCTGCGTTATGATATACGTTCTGAACGTCGTCGCTTTCTTCCAGCAGATCCAGCATCTTCTGGATCTTTTCAACCGTTTCCGGATCGGAAACCTCCACCGTATTCTGCGGAATCTTCTGCACTTCGGCGCTCAGGAAGGTCAGCCCCTGCTGCTCCAGCGCCTCCCGGACCTTGCTGAACTCGTTGGGATCCGTCAGGATCTCCACCACGTCCTCATCCGGCCGGACATCCTCCGCGCCCGCGTCCAGCGCCATCATCATCAGCTCGTCCTCATCCATGCCGGGAGTCCGCTCGATCACCAGCACGCCGCGGGTATCAAACATGAAGCCGACGGACCCGGTCGTCCCCAGGTTTCCGCCGTATTTGGCAAAGCAGTGGCGGATATCGCTGGCCGTACGGTTCCGGTTATCGGAAATCGTGTCCACGATCACAGCCACGCCGCCGGGCGCGTATCCCTCATAGGTGATCTCTTCATACACCACGTTGCTCAGCTCGCCGCTGGCCTTTTTGATGGAACGCTGAATATTGTCATTGGGCATATTGTTCGCCTTCGCCTTGGCAATCACGTCCCGCAGCTTGCCGTTGGACTCCGGGTTGGCTCCGCCCTCGCGGACCGCAATGGCGATCTCCCGTCCGATCTTTGTGAAGACCGCGCCGCGCTGCGCGTCCGCCTTGCCCTTCTTGGCCTGAATATTATGCCATTTGGAATGTCCGGACATCGTTTTCCCTCCAAATCAGTTGAAAATCAAACACAGGGATTATAGCATTCCCTGCAAACCCGCGTCAAGCATTGATTATCCGCGATTTCATCCCCGCGGGCTGTTATTTGCAACTGTCCTGTTATGTTTTTTCCGCGTCTGTCTTTTCCTCTTTCTCCGGGGCCTGCCCGTTCTCCTTCTTCTCTTCCTCCGTCCCCTTCCCGTTCTCCTTCTTCGGCTCGCTCCGCCGGGGCAGATACCGCTCCGTCAGGTTGCCGAAGCCCAGGGAGAGGAAAAGGCTTACCAGCCGGGTGATTGCCTTTCGGGCTTCCGGGGACAGGTCCAGCGTTCCCATGGCCATTCCCGTCAGGGTCCGCAGCCGTTCTTCCCTCATTTCCTTCACGTTCGTCACCCGGGTGTTCTCCAGCAGATCGAAGAGGGTATCCACCATCTGGGCCCGCTCCTGCCGGTTCGTCTTGTCCAGCAGGCCGTGCAGCGTATCGCTGATGACCTCCGCGTTTCCGTCTATTTTCTCCACCGTCTCAAAATGCGGCCCGTAGACCTGCCAGGTCAGGGGATCATGCTGCGCCATTCCGGAGGCGCTGGATTTTACGACCGTATAGTTCCTGTGGTACTCCATCATCATGCCTACAATGCTGGTCTGAGGCACATAGGAGTGAATCTTCCCCACGATGCGCTGGTATCCCTCGCTGGAGAAAACGCCCGGGGCCATCCCGGGCCCGTCAAAGGAATAGATTTCCTGCACCCTGTCCTGGATCTCCCTGCTGCAGCAGGCGGCTGCAAACGCCGCCAGGTTTCCGCCCTTGCTGTGCCCCACCAGCCGGATCGGCCGGCTGTCCATCTCCGCCGCCTTCTCCAGGTAAAACAGCGCTGCCTCCTGAGCCGGAACAGCCGTCTGATAGGACATGTTGAAATCCTCCCGCCAGCCCACAAAAGTGCCGTCCGTTCCCCGGAAGCCAATGCACAGCGTTCCGTCCGGCAGATCATAGCAGGTGGCGGAAAACTGCAGCTCCTGCTTCTCATCCGTGACCGCGATAAAGTGATGCATCCGGATTCCCCCCAGGCGCACCGAATCCGCAGCCGCTTCAAAGAGGTCCTTTCTGTCTTCGTAGGAAGTGGCCTCGTTTTTCCGGATCAGCTCCAGCCGTTTCGCCTCCGCCAGGGTCCAGCCCAGCTCATGGTCCGTTCCGTGGAAGTCAAGGTAGCTCAAAACAGCGATAGCCAGGGCATCTATTTCGTTCCAGGGAGAAATATCGAACCCGAATTCTCCTCTCCAGGCCAGATAATCCTTCACATTCGCCATCTTCCGGTCCCCCGTT
>CAMNKK010000053.1 GCA_946542235.1 uncultured Clostridia bacterium
TCCCCGCACACTCAATCGGCGCCATCCGCCCTCCCGGGCGGCTGGCTTGTTTCGTGTGAGAAATTCGCCTCCCTTTGCCTTCGGCAACTGCCCACTGGGCAGTCGGTCGGCTCATTTCCCCACGCAGAAATCACTGAAAATCCTGTCCAGAAGCTTCTCGTCCACCTGGTCGCCGGTAATTTCCCCCAGGGCGGCCTGGGCACTCTGCAGATCCGTGGCCGCCAGATCCGGCGGACCGGTCATGACGGTTTCCAGCGCGGATTCCAGGAAGGAGACCGCGCGCTTCAGCGCATCCAGATGCCGGGGCTGCGTCACCGCGATCCGGTCGGAAAGCGTCACAAACTGCCGCAGATAGTCCTTGATGCCCCTCAGGCTTTCCGGCGCCAGCGCCGAGCAGAAAAGCACCTTCCGCTCCGTGGGCGGCAGAACCAGCTTTTCCGGCAGATCCTGCTTGTTCACCACGATGGCCCCGTTCTCCGGCAGGCTGTCCAGCAGCGCCAGATCCTCCGGCTGCATCTCCCGGGATCCGTCCAGAATCAGCAGCACCACGTCCGATTCCCGCATGGCCTTCCGGGATTTCTCCACGCCGATTCTTTCGACTTCATCCCCGGCTTCCCGAACCCCGGCGGTATCCGTCAGGATCACCCGGAGCCCTTCCAGGGTCATCTCTCCCGTCACCAGGTCCCGGGTGGTTCCGGGGATGGCGGTCACAATCGCCTTCTCCTCTCCCAGCAGGCTGTTCAGCAGGCTGCTTTTCCCCACATTGGGGCGCCCGGCCAAAGCGACCCGGAGCCCCTGGTGCAGCAGCCGGGAGCTTCGCTCCTGGATGGATTCCCGCAGCATCGCAATCAGGGCCTGCAGCCGGGGAATCATCTCCGCGGCTCCTTCCTCCTCGGAGATCTCTTCCGGATAGTCCACGCAGGCCGCCAGCCCGGCCTGAATCTCATAGAGCCGGTCCGCCGCCTGCCGGACAAAGGAGGTGACGCCTCCCTGCATCTCCCGGACGGCCGCCCTGTGCTCCTGGCCGCTCCGGGCGGCAATCAGGCTCATCACCGCTTCCGCCCGGCTCAGGTCAATCCGCCCGTTCAGAAAAGCGCGGCGGGTAAACTCGCCGGGAGCCGCCGTCCGCGCGCCCCTCTCCAGGCACAGCTCCACCGCCCGCTGGAGCACATACGTCCCGCCGTGCAGCTGGATCTCCGCCACATCCTCCCGGGTATAGCTCCGGGGGGCCCGCATCAGCACGGCCATTCCCTCGTCCAGGGTCTCCTCCCCGTCCCGCAGAACGCCGTAATACATCCGGTGACTCTCCCAGGCTCCCGGATCCTTTCCCGCCCGGCGGAAAACCCGGCTCAGGATTTCCTCCGCCCGGGGTCCGCTCAGGCGGACGATCCCGATTCCTCCCTCCCCGGGAGGCGTCGCCACCGCGGCAATCGTTTCCATGTTCATATCCAATCCCGATTCCCCTGTTTTCCCCGCTCCGGAGCGCTTATCCCATTTCGTGCAGCCTGCGCATCATTTCCTTCGGATCCTCCGCCCTGTACAGCGCCGTACCCATCACGGCCACGCTCAGGCCCTTCTCCGTCAGCATTTCCAGGTTGCTCTCCTTGATGCCGCCGTCTGCCTCGATTTCTCCCGTGTAGCCGATCCTGCGCAGATCCGAGATCTTGCCCAGTACCCCTTCGTTCAGCTTCTGCCCCCCGAATCCGGGCTCCACGGTCATGGTCAGAATCAGATCCGCCTGGTTCAGAAAGGGGATCACCGCGCTGATACCCGTCCCCGGCCGGACGGCCAGCCCGGCCCGGGCGCCCCGCCGGTGGATTTTGCCCAGCATGGCCCCCAGGTCTCCGGCAACCTCCGCGTGGATGGTCAGGATGTCCGCTCCCGCATCCAGAAAGGGATCCAGGAAGCGCTCCGGATGATCCATCATCAGGTGAACATCCAGGGGCACGGTGGAGATTTCCTTCAGTCTGCGCACCACTGCCGGGGAATACGCCAGGTTGGGCACGAAGTGGGCATCCATCACATCCACGTGCAGCCAGTCCGCTCCCGCGTCCATCATCTTTCGCGCATCCCGCTCCAGGTTCAGCACATCCGCCGCCAGAATGCTCGGTGCGATCCTAATCATATCGGTTCCTCCAGTTTTCACGGATTTCCGCCAGCAGAATCCGGTATCTCTCGTGTCTGGCCGGATGAATCTGCCCCGCCTGTACGGCTTCCGCCACGGCGCATCCGGGCTCCCGGTCATGCAGGCATTCCCGGAACCTGCATTTTCCCTCCCAGGGCCGGAACTCCGGATATCTCTCCTTCAGCTCCTCCGGGGGCAGGTTCTTCTCCGGCTCCAGCAGGGAAAACCCTGCCGTGTCCATGACCCGCAGTCCGTCCCGTTCGATGAGCTCCGCCTGTCTGGTGGTGTTCTTTCCCCGGGCGATCTTTCGGGAAATCTCCCCGGTCTCCAGCTCCAGCCCCAGCAGCGCGTTCAGCAGGGTGCTCTTTCCCGCCCCGCTCTGCCCCGTCAGGCAGCAGAGGGAGCCCTCCATGGCAGCCCGGAGCGCATCCAGGCCGGTTCCCCTCGCCGCGGACACGGCGTAAACCGGAACCCCTGCCGGGGCATACTCCGCCCGCAGCCGTTCCGCCAGCTCCCCGTCCAGGTCGCTCTTGTTCACAGCCAGGATCGCCTTCATGCCCTGGCTGAACGCCCGGGCCAGCTGCCGGTCCGTCAGCAGAAGATCCGCCTCCGGCACCGGTGCCGTCACAATCACCAGGGTTTCCACATTTGCCACCGGCGGCCGCAGACACAGGGTTTTCCGGGGCAGAATGCTCTCAATCCATCCGTGCTCCTCGCCCTCGCCGGGAGTAAACTCAACCCGGTCCCCGGCCAGGGGGCTGATATGCTCCCGGCGGAATTTCTTCTTGGCCCGCAGGGTCTGCAGTTCTCCGGTTTCATCCTCTCTCACGGTATAGAAGCTGCCGATTCCCCGGAGGATGGTTCCCGTCTTCCAGCCTTCCATCAGATTTCCTCAATCTCAAACCGCTGTTCCGCCACGCCGTCCTGATAAACGGTGCATACATAGGCCCGGTTGTCAGGCACCTCCAGCGTCACCATCTGGGACCTTCCCTTTTCCGCCTTGCAGACATAGCTGATGCAGGTCCATTCCGCCGTTGAGCCCACGGCCTGGATCGCCACCCGCACCGCGATGTCGGCGTCGCTCTCCTTCACCGTGACCTCCAGCTTCTCCTGCCGGACCCGCTCCGGGCACCGGTACAGGCTCAGGGATACCGCAGTCTGCAGCAGCACGTGGGCATCGGATTCAGGGGTCTGCCCTGCCACCAGCCCGTGCTTTTCGGGATCGTCCGTGTCCACAAAGTTCAGCGTACTGTTGAAGGTCAGGTGGTTCTCCATGACATACTCTTCCGCCTCCGTCAGGGTCATGCCCCGCAGATCCGGGACGATGGCTTCCCCGCCGCTGACCGTCAGCTTGACCTCCGTATCCTTGTCCACCGTGGCCCCGGCCGCCGGTTCGCAGGAGATCACCGTGTCCGGCGCAAACTCGGCGGAAACGGCCATGACGGTCGTGATCTGCGTGATGCCCATGTTCTTCAGCAGGGTAATGGCGTCCGAGGAGGTCGCCCCGGCCAGGATGGGCATTTCCTGCTTCTTCGCGCCGGTGGAAACCAGCAGCTGAACCGGGCTGCCCTTCTGAACCGTTTCTCCCGCCTCCGGCACCTGCATGATCACCAGGCCGACGGCATAATCATCGTTGGATACTTCCTTGATCTGGACCTCCAGGCCGAGGTTCACCATGATCTCTGTGGCTGATTCCTTGTCCTTGCTCACCACGGAGGGAATGACCACCGTCGTCTCATAGTGGTTCAGCAGCGCCCGGATGCCGTAGAACAGGCCTACGGCCACCGCGGCCGCCGCAAGGATGCTGACCACCCGCCAGATGGCTTTCCACCTGCGTTCCTGCTCCGAAATGCGCTTCGAGCGCCCGCTGTCCTGGCTGGTTTTTTCATCCCGCAGGTGCGGTACCGGCTGGCGGATCTCCTGGGGCTCCTCCATCTGAGGCATCCGGTCTCCCCGCTCTTCCAGCGCCGCCCGAAGGTCCGCGGCCATATCCCGGGCCGACTGGTATCGCAGGGCCGGATTCTTTTCCATGGCGCGCATGCAGACCTGCACCACGGAGGGCGGTACGTCCGGCGCCAGATTCTGGATGGGTACGGGCTGGGCATGCAAGTGCTGCATGGCCACCGCCACCGGATTCTCCCCGTCGTACGGCACCCGGCCCGTCAGCATTTCATAGAGCACAATCCCCGTTGAATAAATGTCACTGGTGGCGTTTGCGCCCTCGCCCCGGGCCTGCTCCGGCGAAAAGTAGTGCACGGAGCCCATCACCATGTCCCCCCGGGTCAGGGTGGCGGAGTCGGCGATTCGGGCAATGCCGAAGTCGGCGACCTTGATATGCCCATCCGCGTGGACCAGTATATTCTGCGGCTTGATGTCCCGGTGCACGATCCCGTTCCGGTGGGCATGCTCCAGGGCGCTGAGGATGCGAATGGCAATCTGGCAGGCCAGCGGCGCGCTCAGCTTTCCCCGCTCCTGAATGACCTCCTTCAGGGTCTTCCCCTGAACGTATTCCATGACCAGATACCGGTTCTCCCCGTCCATGCCGACGTCCAGCAGATTCACGATATTGTGGTGGGTCATCTTGCTGGCGGCCTCCGCCTCCCGCTGGAAGCGGGATACGAATTCCGCGTCCTCATTGAACTCGGGGCGCAGCACCTTCACGGCCACATTGTGCCCGGTCCGCAGGTCCACCGCCTTGTAGACGATGGCCATGCCGCCCATGCCGATCTGTTCTGTCAGCCGATACCGATCCGCAAGGATCCTGTCGCTCATTCAGCCACCTCCCCTCCGGCCGGCCCGTCATCGCAGACCAGTACCAGGGAAATGTTGTCCCTTCCGCCCCGGTCCAGGGCTTCCCGGACCATCTGATCCGCTGCTTCCTCCGGGTCTTCTCCCGCCATCAGCTTCCGCAGCTCTTCCTTTTCCAGCAGGCCGTGGAGCCCGTCGGAGCAGACCAGCCAGCGGTCCCCCGTCTGGCGCTCCATGCCCAGCAGATCCACCTGGATCTCCGGTTCCGTGCCCACTGCCCGGGTAATATAGTTCCGCATGGGGTGAACGGCGGCCTGATCCTCCGTCAGCAGTCCCTTGCGCACCATGTCCGCCACCATGGAATGATCCCGGGTCACCTGGCGGATTTTTCCCTCCCGCAGCAGATAAACCCGGCTGTCTCCCACGTGGGCGATCAGCATACGGTCCCCTGCGGGCCAGAGCACGCTGAGGGTCGTTCCCATTCCGGACAGCGCTTCGTCCTCCGCCTGCTGGTTCCACAGCTGCAGGTTGACTTCCTTCACGGCATTTTCCAGGATTTCCCGGGAAGGCTCCTTTCCCGCCAGGAGCCGGATCAGTCCGTCGCGCGCGCCGGCGGAAGCGGTTTCACCGCCCCGGTGCCCGCCCATGCCGTCCGCGATTCCCATCAGTCCGGAGCCCATGATCACCGCGTCCTGGTTGTTCTTCCGAACCAGGCCCACGTCCGTCCTGCTGGTGACCCGCAGATTTTCCTTTTTCTCCGGAACGGCATCCGGAGCGGCATCCTTCGCTTCGGCCGCGGCTTCCGGGGCCTCCTTCGTTCCGTCCTGGCCCATGGATCCCAGTTCCTTCATCTTCCGGGCTACCCGTTCGCTGATCTTAAACTTGCGCATATCCTGCCCTCAGTTCTGTCTTATTTTGCACGCCGGGGCGCGTTTTCCGCCCGGAGCCTCATGCCCCGCCGGAGGAAATTCCGCCGTCCTGCAGCGTCGTCCGCCGCAGCTGGCCGCAGGCCCCTTCGATATCGTCTCCCATTTCCCTGCGGCGCGTTGCGGAGATATGCTCCTCCTCCAGCACACGCAGGAAGCGGCTGACCGTCTTTTCCGTCACGCCCTGCAGATTTCTTTCCCGGACCGCGTTCAGGGGAATCAGGTTGACATGGCACTGCATGCCCCGCAGCAGCGCAGCCAGCTCCCGGGCCTCCGCCTCGCCGCTGTTGATTCCCTCCGTCAGCGCGTATTCGAAAATCACCCGTCGGCCCGTCCGCTGAATGTAGTATCGGCACGCATCCAGGATCTCCGGGATGGAATACCGGTTCGCGATGGGCATGGTCTTCCTGCGGATTTCGTCGTTGGGCGCGTGAAGGGATACGCACAGCGTCACCGGCAGGTTCTCCTCCGCCAGACGTCTCATTTCGGGTACCAGCCCGCAGGTGCTCAGGCTCACGTTCCGCAGGCTCAGCAGGATGCCCTCCGGCTCCTTCAGCAGCCGCAGGAATTTCATCACCTGGTCATAGTTGTCCAGCGGCTCTCCGCTGCCCATCAGCACCACATGGCTGACGCGCTCCGGCGGGGAATCCGGGCTTTCCGGCCCATTCCCCGGGGTCCGCCGGTCCCGCAGGTACCGGTTGGCCGCCAGCACCTCCCCCAGCATCTCTCCGGCGCTGAGGTTCCGGACGCACCCCTCCAGGGTGGAAGCGCAGAATCTGCAGCCCATCCGGCAGCCTACCTGAGTGGAGATGCACAGGCTGAAGCCGTAATGGTAATGCATCAGCACCCCTTCCACGCAGTTGCCGTCCTGCAGCCCGAAGAGAAATTTCACGGTGCCGTCCAGTTTGCTGACCCGCTCCAGCAGAATCCTGACCGGCTGAGCCACGGCTTCCCCGGCCAGCCTCTCCCGCAGTCCGGCGGGCAGATTGCTCATCTCCGCAAAGTCAGCTCCCCGGTGAATCCACTGGAAGATCTGCTTTCCCCGAAAGGCCGGAAGTCCGCAGCTTTTCGCCCAGTCGGTCATCTCCGCCGGCGTCAGGCCCGTCAGTTCCGTCTTCATTCCTTCCCCCTTCTCCCGGATGCCGGTGCGTCTCCGGGCGTCTCTCGCCCTTCGCCGCCTACAGCTCGAATTTCCGCCGCATCCGGCAGATGTAGAAGCCCTCCACGCCGTCCCGGTGGGGCATCAGCTGCAGCCCCAGCCCCTGATGGCTCCGGAATTTTTCCGGAATGCTCTCCGGCATCGGCTCCGCTTCGAATTCCGGATGCTTCTCCAGAAAGCTCCGGATCTGGTTCTCGTTCTCATCCTTCAGCAGGCTGCAGGTGGAGTATACCAGCACTCCGCCGGGCTTCACGTACCGGCTCACCGTTTCCAGCAGCTTTGCCTGCAGCCGGATCAGCTCCTCCACGCTCTCCTCGGTGACACGAAGCCGCAGGTCCGGCTTCTCCGCCATGACCCCCAGCCCGCTGCAGGGAGCGTCCAGCAGCACCGCATCCATCCGGCTGTCCAGATCCTCCCGGTATTTCGAGGCGTCCCGCTGGATAGGCCGGATGTTTTCCAGCCCCAGTCGCTTCTGCTGGGCCGCGATCAGCTGCACCCGGTGCTCATGCAGGTCCCAGGCCTGAACCCGGCCGGTATCCCCCATGATTTCCGCCAGATAGCAGGACTTTCCCCCCGGGGCCGCGCAGCAGTCCAGCACCTGCATTCCCCGCCGTGCTCCGACGGCCAGGCAGGCCATCATGCTGCTTTCGCTCTGGATGGAGAAGTTCCCGGCCAGGAAGTCCGCGTCCCGGGCGATGTCCATCGCTCCGCTGATCCGCCAGGCGCCGGGCAGATCCGCCTTTTCCTTCCCCCAGATCTTCTTTTCCAGGATCTGCTCAAAATCCTGTTCCCCGGTCTTCATCAGGTTTCTGCGGATGGTGATGGTGCCGCCGGTATTCCGCCAGGAAGCGATCCGGACGGCTTCCTCCTCTCCCCAGTCCCTCCGGAGCCGGGATCCCAGCCATTCCGGCACGCTGTACTGAACCGAGAAGTACTTTTCCGGCTCCGTCTCCGGATCCGGCATCGTCAGCTCGTCCTTCTTCCGGACCAGGTTGCGCAGAATCCCGTTGCAGACGCCCTTCAGCCCCGCCATCCCATTCTCGGTGCAGAGCTGAACGCAGGTATTGGTGGCCGCGCTCTCCGGAATCCGGTCCTCCAGCAGGATCTGGCACGCCCCCAGCCGCAGGATGTTCCGCAGCTTGATGTCCGTATCCTCCCGGGCCATGACCTGGGACAGCATGTGGTCCAGGTATCCCAGCCGGTCCAGGGTATCATACACCAGCCGGGAGCAGAGTCTCCGGTCCAGCCCGTTCAGGCCGCTGCCCTGCAGGGTCTGGTCCAGGGCCAGGGACGCGTAGGCGCCCTCCTCCGTAACCTTCCGAAGCACCTTCAGCGCCGCCCGCCGGGGCGCCATTCCTTCCATTTCCGCAGGCTTCGCCTTCGGAGCGGGCTTTCCGAAAGTGCCCGTCCGCCGGGCTTTTCCGGAGAAGCTTTTTTCTCCGTTCCCGGGCTTTCCGAAAGTGCCCCTCTGCCGGGCTTCTCCGGAGAAGCTTTTTTCTCCGTTCCCGGGCTTTCCGAAAGTGCCCCTCTGCCGGGCTTCTCCGGAGAAGCTTTTTCCTCCGTTCCCGGACCTTCCGGTTCGGTTCCCCTTCGGCTGGAATTTGCCGGGCCGGGCCTTTGGCTTGTTGCTTTCGCTCATGATCTCTGTATCCTCGTTCCCTGTTTCTTCCTGCGGACCGTCCCGTCTCCGCGTTCCGGTCCCTGATTCGGGTTTTACAGCACGCTTCCCGCGGGGATCCGGTGCCCTCTCAGGAAATCCTCCGTCCGCATCCGTTTGCCGCCGGGAGCCTGGATCTCCAGAACCCGGACGGCGCCCTCCCCGCAGGCGAGCACCAGCCCCTCCTTCGGATCGGAAACCAGCACCTCTCCGGGGATTCCCCGGCCCTCCGCGGGAGCGGCGCGCATCAGTTTCAGCCGTCCGTCCTCCCAGGGAATGCTGGCGCAGGGCCAGGGGTTCAGTCCGTTGATCTGTCCCCGGACCGCCTCCGCGCTCCGGCGGAAGTCCACCTCTCCCATCTCCTTGGTCAGCATGGGGTCATAGCTCATTTCCGCCTCGTTCTGCGGAATCCGCCGCAGGTTTCCTTCCTCCATTTGACGAAGGGTTTCCATCAGCAGCTCCGCTCCCATCCGGCTCAGCCGCTCCGTCAGCTCACCGCAGCATTCGGTTTCCCCGATCTCCGTCTCCGCCTTCAGCAGCATATCCCCGGTGTCGATGCCCCTGTCCATCATCATGGTCGTCACCCCGGCGGTCCGGTCCCCCTGCAGAATCGCGTGGGCGATGGGGGCGGATCCCCGGTGTCTGGGCAGCAGGGACGCGTGGACGTTGATGCTGCCCAGCGGGGGAATATCCAGAATCTCCTGGCTGAGAATCTGGCCGAAGGCCGCCGTCACGCACAGGTCCGGCCGCAGGCTTCTCAGATCCTCCACCCCGTCCCGCCGGATCCTTTCCGGCTGGAACACGGGAATCCCGGCACGCTGGGCGCAGACCTTCACCGGGGAGGGCGTCAGCCTGTTTCCCCGTCCCTTCGGCCGGTCCGGCTGGGTAAATACCCCCGCCACCTCGTGGCTGCTTTCGATCAGCTTCTCCAGGCTGGGCACCGCGAATTCCGGCGTCCCCATAAATACGATCCGCATCAGGCTTCATCCTCCGGAATTTTCCCCTGAATTTCCTCTTCCGTCAGCTCCCGGTCCATCACATCCACGTACAGCACCCCGTCCAGATGGTCAAGCTCATGGCATACGGCCCGGGCTTCGAATCCCTCCGTCTCCAGTTCCATCCATTTTCCGTGCCGGTCCTGGTAGCGGACCTTCACCTTCATGGGGCGCGTAACCACGCCCTGCCGCTCGGGAATGGAAAGGCATCCTTCCCGTCCGGTCTGACTGCCGCTTCGCTCGATGATTTCCGGATTCACCAGCTCCTTCAGCCCGCTGTGATCCTCCGTCACGTCCACCACGGCCACCCGGCGCAGGATTCCCACCTGGGGCGCGGCCAGTCCGACCCCCTCCGCCTTGTACATGGTGTCCGCCATATCCTTCAGCAGGATGGCCAGGCGCAGGTCGAACTTCTCCTGCTTCCGGCAGATTTTCCGCAGCGTGTCATCCCCGATTTTGACGATTTTCCTTGTTGCCATTTCCGTTCTCCTTCTTCAGGTTCATTTTTCCGATGTTCCCCGGCTCTCCGCTCAGATCATGGAAACCGGGTTGTATTCGAAGCAGGCCTGCACCCCGTCCCGGGGCGTCTCCGCTTCCTCCGTCAGGTATCCGCAGAAATCCTCCGTATCTTTGCCTGTCAGCAGCTTGAAGAGGATCTGCCGCCGGTTCATTCCCCGGAGAAACCGGATTCCCGGCGCCTCCGTGCTCATCAGCAGCACCTTTTTCCGCCATTCCGGTCTGTCTGCCAGGGTCTCCCGAATCCTGCGCTCCATCTCCTGCGCCGCCTGCTCCGCTTCCGCCTCCCCGGGGCTTTCGATCAGCACCCGGGCCAGGATCGTAAAGGGCGGATACAGGGAGATCCGCCGCCGCTGGAACTCCGCCTCGAAGAAAGCGCGGTAGTCCTGCCTCGCCGCCAGGGCGATCACCGGATCCTCCGGCCTGTATGTCTGAATCACTACCTTCCCCGGCCGTTTTCCCCGGCCGGCGCGTCCGGCCACCTGGGTCAGCAGCTGGAAGGTCCGCTCCCTGCTCCGGTAGTCCGGCAGATTCAGCGTCAGGTCCGCCGCGATCACGCCCACCAGCGTCACCTGGGGGAAGTCCAGCCCCTTGGCGATCATCTGGGTTCCGATCAGCACCCGGGCCCTCCCGCTCCGGAATTCCTCCAGGATCCGGGCGTGCCCGTCCTTGCCGCCGGTGGTATCGATATCCATCCGGGCGGTCACGGTCTCCGGAAACAGTCTCCGGATTTCCGCCTCCACCTTCTGGGTTCCCGCGCCGAAGTAGCGGATGTAGGGGCTCCCGCATTCCGGGCAGCGCTCCGGGATCGGCGCGGACCGCCCGCAGTAGTGGCACCGCAGCCGGGCATTTTTCCCGGGATCACCGTCTTCCGGCACGTGGCAGGTCATGCTGACGTCGCAGTCGGAGCATTTGACCACATAGCCGCACATCCGGCAGCTGACGAAGCTGTGGTAGCCCCGCCGGTTGATCAGCAGCATCGCCTGCTCTCCCCGGCCCAGGCATTCCGACAGCTCCCGCACCAGCTCCCGGCTCAGCACGGAGCGGTTGCCGCTCTCCAGCTCCTGCCGCATGTCCACCACGGCAACCTCCGGCATCGGCCGGTCCGCCACCCGCCGGGGCATTTCCAGCAGCATGCAGTCCCCCCGCCGGGCTCTTGCAAAGGACAGGATGCTGGGAGTCGCGCTGGCCAGAATCAGGCTGGCCCCCTCCCGTCCGCATCGGCTTTCGGCCACCTCCCGGGCGTCGTATCTCGGATGATGATCGCTGAAGTAGGTGCTTTCGTGCTCCTCGTCCACCACGATCAGCCCCAGGTGTTCCGCTGGCGCAAACACCGCGCTCCGGGCGCCGATCACGACCCGGGCCTCTCCCCGGCGGATCCGCCGCCATTCGTCATATCTTTCCCCGGCGCTCAGCCGGCTGTGGAGCACGGCGGCCACCGGGCCGAACCTGGCCCGGAACCAGCTGACCATCTGGGGGGTCAGTGCGATTTCCGGCACGAGAATGATCGCGCTTTTGCCGTTTTCCAGGGTACGCCGGACCGCGTTCAGAAAGACCTCCGTCTTTCCGCTCCCCGTCACCCCGTGCAGCAGGAACCGCCCGTCCCCCCGCTCCAGCGCGGGCAGGATCTCCTCCAGTACCTCCTGCTGCTCCGCTGTCAGGGCATGCCACTGGCTGTTGTCCAGCCGGATCTCTGCCCCGGGGGTCCGCAGGGTTTCCTCCTCCGTCAGCCGGATCAGTCCCCGGTCCCGCAGAGCCCGCAGGGCTTCCCGGGGCTCCCGGACTTCCCGGCCGATGTCGGCCACCGTCCGGGGGGATTCCTCCGCCAGCAGCTCCAGGATCCGCCGCCGCTTCGGGCTGCGCTTTTCCTGCAGCGCCGCTTCCGCCGCCTCTCCGCGGGAAACCGCCAGCTCCGCTGTTTCCACCGTTTTCGCCCGCACCCGGCCGCCCCGCATCTCCGCGGGGAGCATCAGCCGCAGCGTTTCCGCCAGGGGACAGTGAGCCCGATCCGCCATCTCCCGGGCCAGATCCAGCAGCGGCGGCAGAATCGCCGGATAATCCTCCAGCGCCCGGGATACCTGCCGGATTTTCTTCGGATCGAAGTCAGCGCTTTCCGTCAGCGCCAGGACCACGCCCTCCTTCTCCCGCGGACCGAAGGGCACCGCTACCCGGGTTCCCGGCGCCAGGTCCATGCCCGCCGGCACGGCATAGGTGAAAGGCTTTGCCACGTTTTCATGCGCGATATCCACGATCACCTGGCAATACATTCCGCCCCTCCTTTTCCGCGGTCTTCCCCGGCGCCCGTCCGCCCTCAGACCCGTCCCCGGGCAAAGTCCCTCAGACCCACTGCCTCTGCTGGACGCTGTCGGCGTCCCAGTTCAGCCGCCCGTAACGTCTGGTGGTTTCAAAAATCTGCTTTTTCAGTTCCTCCGTCAGCTTTCCCTTTTCCAGCCGCCAGTGCCAGTTTCCGGGCAGCAGCGAAGGATCGTTCATCCGGGCCTCATGCCCCAGGCCCAGCCAGTCCTGCATCAGTACGACGCAGGTCTCCGCCCGGCACATCATGCCCGCCCGGATCAGCACCTCGTGCATCTTCTTTCCGGAGACCCTCTCCGCGCCGAAATACGTACGGATCAGCTTCTGCTGCTCCTCCTGCAGCCCCGCGAACCAGCCGTTGACGGGATCGTTGTCGTGGGTGCCGGGATACACGACGCAGTGCTCCGGAATGTTGTGAACCAGATAGTCGTTGCTGGCGCCGATGTCCTTCTCGTCAAATCCGAACTGCAGCACCTTCATGTTCGGGAACCCGGTTTCCCGCACCAGCTGGCGGACGGAGTCGGTCATGAAGCCCAGGTCCTCCACAATCACGGGCTTATAGCCCATATTCTGCCACATCTGGCGGAACAGGTCCATCCCGGGGCCCTTTTCCCAGTGCCCGTTCAGGGCGCTTTCCCCGGCGGGGATGGAGTAGTATTCATCCAGCCCGCGGAAATGGTCGATCCGCAGCAGGTCGCACTGCTGGAAGTTCATCCACAGCCGGGCCATCCACCATCCGTAGCGGTCCTCCCGGTGCTTCTCCCAGCGATACAGGGGTGTTCCCCAGATCTGTCCCTCCGCCGAGAAGGCGTCCGGCGGGCAGCCGGCCACCGCGCTCTGCCTGTTCTGCTCATTCAGCTGGAACAGGGAAGCGTGGGCCCACACATCCGCGCTGTCGAAGGAAACGTAGATGGGAATATCCCCGATAATCCTGATGTGGCGGGCGTTGGCATAGCTCTTCAGCGCGTTCCACTGCTGGAAGAACTTGAACTGGGTATACTTGTGGAATTCAATGTCGAAATACAGCAGCTGGTTGTAGTAATCCACGGCATAGCCCCAGTGCCGGCTGATATCCTCCGGCCAGTCCGGCCATTCCGCCTCCCGAAAGAAGGCCTTCAGGGCCATGAACAGCGCGTAGTCGTCCAGCCACCAGCTGTTTTCCCGGATAAAGCGCTGGTAATCCCCGTTCTCCGCAATGCGGCTGCGCTCGTAGGCCTTCCGGAGCAGCGGGAACCGGCGGGGGTACAGCCTTTCGTAGACCACATGCCCGTTTTCCCCGCC
>CAMNKK010000054.1 GCA_946542235.1 uncultured Clostridia bacterium
AACCTCCTCCAGGGTTTCATCCTCCTTCATTTTATAGACAAAGGCCTGATTCTCCAGGGTAAAGCTCAGGGCGTCCGCCTTCAGCACCACCACGTCCACAGCCTCCTCCTGCGGCACGGTGACGGTGACCTGCATGCCGGGATAGACGCCGGAATCCACGTCCACGTTCGCCGTGGCGGTGTAATAGGCCACATTTCCCGTGGAGGATGAGATGTAATTGATGGTTTCCACCCGGGAGGAGAACACCTTCTCTGTCGCCGTGGCGGTCACCGTGCAGCGGTCTCCCACCCGGACATCCCCGATATCGTATTCGTCGATCCGGAAGGAGACCTGCATATGGTCAAAATCGGCGATCTGTACCAACGTTGCTCCGGCGGAAACCTCATCTCCCGCCTCCACGCTGACCAGGTTGACACGGCCGTCAAAGTCCGCGGTATACGTCGTGCCGCTGCTGAGGCGAACCAGCCTGTCCCCTTTCTTCACGGCGTCGCCGCTTGCGACATAGACATTTCGGACGGTCGCGGCGGAGGGAGCCGTATAGGTCGCGCTGTCCCGCAGCGCCAGGCTGCCGCTGAAGCTGAGGGAATTGGAAATGGTGCCCGTGGTGGCCGTATACTCATCGTAGGTCACGGTATACCTGTCCCGGAGCCTGGCCCACACATAGATTCCGATGCCGGCCGCCAGGATCAGCACGATCAGAGTCACGAGGATTCTCCGCAGGATTCGCTTTTTCTTCTTCGCTGTGCGCTTCGCGTTGATCGTTTCACTCATCGTTTACAAGACGCCTCCTTTGATTTCCGCGATCGGATTATACCAGAGGATTATGAACGGGCCTTATGTCCCACGTGATTGTTCTGTGAAAAAACGGACATGTCACAGTGAAAAAAACGGCCCCGGCACTTACGTGTCGGGACCATTCTGTCCGCGTTCCGATCCGTCCCCCTTTCGGAGGAAAGCCCGGACGCTTCTCTTTGTTCTGTTTTTTTGATCCGGCAGTCATCTTCCGCGTTTTTCCGGCAGCAGGGCGTCGCTTACAGCGGCCGGTCTCCGGTTCTTCTCAGCCGCAGCCCCAGCACGACCGGCACCGCGACGATCACGAGATAGGCCGCGTAGATCACCAGCTTGTTGAATTCGGTCCTGTCCAGGGCAAACTCCAGCAGCACCGCCAGGATCACCATGAGGAACACGCTGATCACCGCTGCGGCGGCCAGGCTCTTTTTCCGTTTGTGCGCACGGCCTGCCGGAATGAACACCCCGACGGCCAGCAGAATCGCCGCCGCTACATGCTCCATGCCGACAAAGCTGTGGACAGTCAGGAAGTGGTCGTACCGCAGGCTCTCCAGGATCACGGAACATCCGCCGAAAAGCAGCAGGAACAGCAGGCAGGTGTCTCCATCCTTCCGGCTGCGGGTCAGATCCCAGATCAGGATCGGTACCAGGATGCCCATAACGATGGCTGTCAGCTTCCACGTCGCCAGATAATGGCCGTCATAGTCGCTGAAGGTCAGGAAGGTGTTGTTCAGCAAGTCCGTATCCAGCTTGCGGCTGAAGTCGAACTGCGGAATGCAGCCTTCCCCCACCCGCTCCAGTACCATGAACAGCGGCAGCGCGCAGGCAGCGATATCCAGCAGCAGTCCGGCCTTCTGCCGGGTCAGCAGGGCCGCAGCCCAGGCCGCCAGCATCACGCCGCCCACCAGTCCCATCATGCTCCATCCGCCGCCGGTGATATCGAACCAGGCGGGCAGGGGCAGCATCGATCCCAGGTCCTCAAAGCTCATCAGGCAGAAAAACAGCCTGGAGCAGATTCCTCCCAGCACCAGGGATAGCAGCAGCAGCAGGGGGCCGGTTCCCTTTCGGGTTCTTCTGGCCCAGCAGAGAAAACCGATCATGGCGGCAGCCAGGATCAGCCCCAGCATCACGAAAAAGCCGAAGCGGTAAACCTCGATACCGAGAATCCGGATCTTCTCCGCCTCATCATACAGCCTGAACATCTCAGCCCTCCGGAAGCGCGGTGGCGAAATAGATAATGTCGTACAGGCTTCTTTCTCCGCCGGAGGGCATGCCCCGGTATTCCTGATCCCCGAAGGTCATGACGGCGGAATTGCCCCCGTCCAGGTTAAAGGCCTGCTGGCATCCCAGGGAAGCCATGAAGTGCGCCAGCTCCTGGAAGTTCACCCCGCTGGAGGATCCGCGGCCCTCCGCAATCGCCATTACGTAGCTCAGCCGCCCCATCTGTCCGATGGCGGCCCGGGGCTCCTTCCGGTTCGGATTGAAGCCATAGTGCTCGCTGATGTCCTGCTCTTCCCCGTCCACGACCAGGGCCGGGCCGAAGGTCATGGCATTCACGATCCGGCACTCGGCGGCCACAGCCTCCAGCGCCGCGGCCTGCTCCTTGGTCACGGTATTCCTTTTGCCGTCCGGGTTTCCCTTGACCAGATGAAAATCCCCCTGGTCATCGATGATCAGGATATCCTTGGTCCAGTTGGTTTTGGAGCGGACCTTCTGGGTCATGCGGTACTCAAAGGTTTTCTTGTCCGTCTCCGCCTGATAGTTGTTGCCGTTGATGGCGCAGACCGCGTTGTTGGCCTTTGCCATGCCGGGCACGGAGGAGGTCTTCCGCGTGTTGGTCAGCTTGTCCGGAATCGCGGTAGCCGTCCGCAGCTGGGTCGGGGACGCGATCTGGACATAGATCAGGTGCCAGATCACCCCGTCCTCTTCCCGGTCTTCCTCCCGGGCGATGATCGTCTCGTCCGCATAGGTGTTTCCGGAGAAATTTTCCGCCTTCGGAGCCGGAGGAACCGTGAAGTCCAGCGGCAGCTCATAGACCGCGGGGCCCAGGGTGGCATTGTCATCCTGGACTTCTTCCACAATCAGGCCGTCCCCGGCCTCCTCCGCGCAGGCGCCGGTGAAAAGCAGCCGGCCCAGATTCAGCTCAATATCTCCGTCGTCTCCCAGATCCAGGTCTTCCTCCTGATCCAGCTGCTCCGAAATCTTCTGCGCCGCTTCCTCCAGCAGGCTGGGGGAAGAAATCAGAAAGGGAGCCGCCAGAATCAGGACTCCGCAGAGCAGGGAAAGGATGATTCTTGATGTCTGATTCATCTTTATTCTTCCTCTTCCCCGTCCTCCGCCAGCTGGGCGTTGGCGATCTCGATCAGCTTTTCGGCCAGGTCGTCGTCCTCCACCGGCACGAACTCTTCCGTTTCCTCTCCGTTTTCATCCTCGGAGGTCACAATCCGGCAGACGATGCTTCCGTTATCCAGCACGATTTCCTTTTCCGTGTCATATTCCGTCAGGATGGCATACTCGTCCCCGTTATAGAAGAAGTAATCCTCGATCACGAAGGTCACTTCCTCGCCGTCCTCGGTTTCAAAGACGATCAGATCCTCGTCCATATCCAGGTTTTCCTCGTTGTTGAATTCGTTCTCGCTCATGGTTTGAAACTCCTTTCACTCCGGATGCATATCTTTCAGGCCGCCGCGGGCGGCTGAAATATTATAGTCAAAGCGTCTTCTCTTGACAAGCGTCTTCCCCCAGTTTATATTCGGGTGTGGAAGCCGGCCGCCGCCCTGAAGTGCTCACGCCTTCTTCTGCAGCCGGCGGCGGGTGCCGTCCGGATTCTGCACAACCACGCTGTCCAGCAGCTCCTGCAGGTTGTTCCGGAAGCCGGCGATGTATTCCTTCCGCAGGGTCTCCTGCTCCGCCTGCTCCTCCGGTGTCAGGCCCTCCGCCTTCCGCTTCCGGGCCAGCTCGTTGATCCGGTCAATCTTTTCCTTTTCCATCCTTGTTTGATTCCTCCGTGAGGTGATATTCAGATGATTCAGGGTAAATGGTTTCCCCAGGGTTCCGATCTTTCGGAGGCTCTCTCCGTACGCAGCGCAGTCTTCGGCCGCGGGCTGGATGAGCTGGACAGCCAGGCGCAGAACGTGGTGGTCTATCTGGATGAGGTTCCGGCCGCGTCCGGCCGTCTCTGGTGGCAGGACGGCAGCTTCTGGCTGGGGGACATCGGGGTGCTGGAGGCCTGCCGGGGCAAAAAGCTCGGGGATCTGGTGCTTCGGCTTCTGCTCTTCAAGGCCCAGAGCCACTATGCCCGGGAGGTGCGCCTCTGCGCGCCGCCGGAGACGGAAGGCTTTTTCAGCCGTCTCGGCTTCCGGGAAGCCCGGGCCGCGGAGCAGGCTGTCGAGATGTTCCTGCCCGGGGATGAAATCGAGCTGGATTCCTGCAAAAGCTGCCGGAAAGCAGGCTGCCCAAACCGGAAGGAATCCTGATCCGGCGCAGGCTTTCCAATCCGGCGCCTACCGGCTGACCCGCCCCGCGCACAGCACCGCCTTCAGGGCCAGCAGTGCCAGGCAGACCTGCATTCCCAGGTCGGCCGCGGGAATTCCGGTCCGGATCACCTGATTCCCGATCAGCGCCAGGCCGGCTGCCGAAGCCGCAAATACAGGGACACAGGCATACGCATAGCCCGTGTTCCTTTTTTGATGCACAATCCGTGCCGTCCAGCAGGCCAGGATCACCGCCATGCATCCCATGGCCAGCCAGCCCACGATCCGAACGGAACCCAGCAGGGCGATCTGCTCCGCGCGGAGGTGCTCCGTCACCATTCTGCCGGCGCACCAGCAGCTCAGGCCGACCCAGGCCAGGTCCCCGTTCTCCGGCAGATCCTGCCTGCGCAGCACCAGCCAGAGGGTCACCGAGAGGATCACCAGCACCGCCAGCATGATCTCGATCCTGCCGGTCGCCCAGCGTCCGTCCGCGGCCAGCCAGCCGGGAATCTCCATTCCGTCTGCGGGTGCCGTTCCCCTTCCCAGGGCGGTCCGCTGCTCAAAAATCTTCCAGATCAGCACCGCGGCGGGAAAGCCGGCTCCCAGGCCGTTCAGGGTTCTTCCCGGCCCGGCCCCGGCAGGATCCTTCCGGTTCCGGATTCCCACCCACGCGTCGGCGAAGGCCAGCATCACCAGCAGGCTCAGCCCGGCCCCGATCCCGGTGGCGCTGAGGCGGAAGGCTCCCAGGGGCAGGATCAGATCCCGCTCTTCGGGAAAGATCCAGGTTCCCATTCCCAGGGCAGCTGCGCAGGCCAGCGCCAGGCCGGCCAGCGCCTGCAGGATTTTTTTCCAGATGCTCACAGAATTACTCCTCTTTTTCGGCAAAAACCCACTTCTGCTGCGCCCGGAAGCTGAGGAAATACAGCAGAAAGTCCACCAGCAGCTTGGCCAGTGTGCTGTTCATGCCGATCTGTCCCAGCAGCCATACGCCGCCGGCGCTGAGCAGCATGATTCCCACCGCCAGCACGATGTATTTCCAGAGTGCTCCGCCGGTATGCCCCTTCAGCCTGAAAACGAATTTCTTGTTCAGGAGAAAGTTCAGCGAGGCGCTGATCACCCGGGCCACTGCTGTGGAAATCAGGATATACTTCGCCATTTTATCCGCCCGGTTGCCGAAAACAGCCAGGTTCAGCAGATTGAAGATCCCCTGGTCCACCAGGAAGCAGATCAGGCTGGCCCCCATGAACCGCACAAAGCCCCGGATAATGACCCGGAAGATCCGCATGCTGTCCTTCAGCGGATGATAGTGGGTTCCCCGGTTTTCGTTTTCATAGACCGTCTCAATCGTAATGGGAATCATGGGCAAATCATGCCGGGCGCAGGCGATGAGCACATTCATCTCATATTCGAAGCGCTCGCCCTCCACCTCGATCATGAAGTCCAGATCTTCCTTCCGGAAGGCCCGGAGCCCGGTCTGGGTGTCCTGCAGCCACTTTCCGTACAGCACGAAGAACAGCAGGCTGGTAAACCGGTTTCCCGTCCGGCTCTTCGGGGGCACGTTGGGCTGGCTGAAATCCCTGCTTCCCAGGTACAGCGCCCGTCTGCCCTTTTCCAGCTCCTCCGCCAGGTGGATGCAGTCCGGCACCGTGTGCTGCCCGTCCGCGTCCGCCGTAATGACCCCGCTGATCTCCGGCAGGTTTTCCTGAATCCAGCGATACCCCGTTTTCAGGGCGACACCCTTTCCCCGGTTCACATCGTGATGCAGTACCTTCACCCGGGGATCGATTTCCCCGATCCGGCGGAAAATGTCCTGATAGCTTTCGCCGGAGCCGTCATCCACCACCACGAGATGGCCGAATCCGCTCTCCGCCAGCTTCTGAATATATGCGGGCAGGCGCTCGTCCGGCTCCAGGGACGGGATCAGAATCACCGCGTCCGAAAGAGCCCTGCTCCGTTTCTGTTCTGTCTCGCTCATGCAAACCTCCAGCTCAGAAAGCCGCCCGGCAGAAAAACAACCGTCCGGCGTCCCGGAATCCGGGCACCTTCTCCGGGGGGAGAAGGCCGCTTTTCTCCGGCAATTATACCTGATTTCCCGATATCCTGCAACTCAGGTTCATTCTCAGTTTGACGGAGCTCCGGAACCTCTGTATAATAGCAGACGGATTCGAAGCAGACAGCAGGAGGTGCGCCATGGGAAACAGTCCATCCCGGAATCTGGAAGCGCAGAAGCGGGAACAGAGCGGGATCACCTATTTTGACCGGGGAACCATCACGGGAAAAGACGGACGGAGGTACGACCGTTTCGCGATTCAGACCCATTTTGTCGAGGTGGGAGAGGATCAGGCCGAACTGGTGCGGAAGTATGTTCTGCCCCTGTATCAGCCGGGAGATGTCCTGGCCTTCGGCGCCAAGGTCATGGCCATGTGCACCGGGAATGTCCGGACCAAGGAGCAGGAAAAGCCCGGCTTCTGGGCCAGGCTGCTGTCCCCCCACGCCTCGGAGACCACCGCGGGCATCGGCATGCACGATCCCTACAAGCTGCAGCTGGCCATCGACATGGTCGGCGCCCCGAAGGTGGTATTCGCCGCCATCGCCAGCGCCCTGACCAAGCCCTTCGGGAAAAAAGGCGTTTTCTATGAGATCGTCGGCCCCGGCGTCGCCGGCATCGACGGCTTTTATTACCGCTCCTCCTTCGAGCGCTATCACGATCTGGCTCTGATCAATAACACCAACGCCGCGGAGCTCTGCGACGAGCTGGAGAAGAAAACCGGCGTCCCGGTGGTCCTGATGGACGCCAATGATATCGACCAGAACCAGCTGGGAAAGGGTACCCGTTTTCCCCTGACCGACGCGGAAATTCAGGACGCGCTGGCGGACAACCCCTCCGGCCAGGGGGATGAGCTGACGCCCCTGATCCTGATCCGCCCCCTGAAAGAAGCATGAGACACATTCCGTCCTGCGAAACCCGGGACGCGGAGGTGCTTACCTTCGCGGATGCCCTCCGGCCCACCAATGAGGATTATGACCGGGGGGCATGGCTTTATGTGCCCGATCATTATTCGGAATACCGTTATATTCTCGGAACCAGGGGCCGCCGCCCGCTGATCTGCATCGGGGTCAACCCCTCCACCGCCGTTCCCGGCCGGCTGGACAATACCCTGAAAAGCGCGGAGCGGATCGCCCTGGGAAACGGATACGATTCCTTTCTCATGTTCAATGTCTATGCCCAGCGAGCCACCCTGCCCGGGGACATGGATCGGGAGCTGAATCCCCTTCTTCACGCGGAAAACATGAAGGCCTTCCGCTACGTGCTGGAAAAGAGCGAGGACTCTCCCGCGGTCTGGGCTGCCTGGGGCGCGGTGATCGAAACCCGTTCCTATCTCCCCCGCTGCGTGCGGGATATGGTCCGGATCGGACAGGAGTACGGCGCCCGGTGGTTCACTGCCGGCGCCCGCAGCAAGGCCGGCCATCCGCATCATCCCCTGTATCTGAAAAAGGACTCCGTCCTGGATCCCTTCGACGATCTGGACGCCTATCTGGAGGGACTTTCCTCCTCCGGCGGGGCGGGACACAGAACCTGAATTCTCCGGGCTCTCCGGGAAAACATTTCCCGGATCCCGGTTTCCCGGAAAGGAGCATGCACCATGACCCGATTCGTTTCCTGGAACGTGAACGGCCTGCGGGCCTGTATGGGAAAGGGCTTTCTGGATTATTTCCGCCAGGCGGACGCGGATTTTTTCTGCCTGCAGGAAACCAAGATGCAGCCGGGCCAGGCGGATATTCCCTCAGAGGGGTATCACCTGTTCATGAACTCAGCGGAGAAGAAGGGCTACAGCGGAACCGCCGTCTTTGCGAAGCGGGAACCCCTGTCCGTCCGGTACGGCATCGGGCAGGAGGAGCACGACCATGAGGGCCGGGTCATCACGCTGGAGTACCCGGATTTTTATCTGGTCACCGTCTACACTCCCAACAGCCAGCGGGGACTGACAAGGCTGGATTACCGTATGGCCTGGGAGGACGCCTTCCGGAGCTATCTGACGGGGCTGGACGGCGCCAGGCCGGTGATCGTCTGCGGGGATATGAACGTAGCCCATCAGGAGATCGACCTGAAGAATCCGAAGAGCAATACCCAGAACGCGGGCTTCACGCCTCAGGAGCGGGAAAAGATGAGCCTTCTCCTGGATTCCGGCTTCACGGACAGCTTCCGCTATCTCTATCCGGATCGGAAGGATATCTATTCCTGGTGGAGCTACATGTTTCACGCCCGGGAAAACAACGCGGGATGGCGTATTGACTACTTCCTGGTTTCCAGCCGGATCCGGGAGCGGATCCGGGAAGCCGGCATTGAAACCCGGGTCATGGGATCGGATCACTGCCCGGTCACACTGGATCTGGATATCTGAAATTCAAAATGCCCACCGGTGGATTTTTCTCCCGGTGGATTCTTTTTGGCCGTCTTTGGAAAAGCAGCGCACTGTGGTAAAATGAACCAGAGCAACGGAAACGGAGTGCGGCGAATGAAGGAAATGACAATCAGCGCTGTATGCACGGATGCCCTGCGCGGAATGGATCTGAGCGCGGTGGAAGCAGCCCTGCCGGGGCGGGCGGAAAGGGCCCGGCGGTTCCGGCAGGAAAGCGACCGGCTGCTGTGCCTGGGCGCCGGATACCTGATGATGCAGGCGGTTGGGATCCGTCGGGAGTCGGATCTTCGGCTCGGTGAGCACGGGAAGCCGTATGCCCCGGGTTTCCCTGCCTTCAGCATCTCCCACAGCGGCATCTGGTGCATCCTGGCCAGCGGGGATCATCGCCTGATCGGGGCGGATCTGGAGGCGGTGAACCGGGCGCACCTGGACGCCGCCCCGGCCGTTTATACCCCCGCGGAGCTGGACTGGATGGCAGAGGATCCCCTGGTCCGCTTCTTCCGGCTGTGGACCTGGAAGGAAAGCGTGATGAAGGCGACCGGGCTGGGCATGTCCCTGGAGCCCGGCCGCTTTGAGGTGCTTCCCTTTGCCCGGGGCGAATCCCTCCGGCTCTTTGGCCGGAACTGGTACGCCGCCGGCGGCAGCCTCGGCGGATACGTCTTCAGTGTCTGCGCCGATGAGCCGATCGGCCCGCTGCGCTGGGTCGGGTATCCTTTGCCGTAGTTTCGGACGGCTCTTTCAGATCCTTTCCATGGGATACCCTGCCCGTTCTTCCCGTCCGGTCATGCAGGCACGGGAGTATGCCCAAAACAGAAAAGTCCGCCTGAGGTGGCGGGCTTTTTTTGCCGGCTGCGTCAGGCGGACTTTTCTGCAACCGGAAAGGCGTTGGCAGCAGTCCTTTTATGCTTCACCCAGGGGATTCGTTTTCGGGGTTCCTGCCCGGCGCGGGTACAGCTTCGGGGTTTTGCCCGTCTTTTCCACCGGCAGAATCAGGTGATTCCAGTCCCGGCCGGCGATTTCCGTCTTCACGGGCGTTCCGGCCTTTCCTCCCAGAAGGAAGGCGGCTTTCCGGCCCGCCTCCATCTCCTCCGCCAGGGCGGGTCCCTTCCAGCAGAGCATTCTCCCGCCCACCCGGACATAGGGCAGCAGGTATTCGCACAGCACGTTCAGCGGGGCCACTGCCCGGGCTGCCGCGCAGTCAAACTGCTCCCGCATCTCCGCCTTCCGGGCGCCGTCCTCTGCCCGGGCATGAACCAGCCGCACGTTCTCCGCTCCCGTAGCCTTCCGGACCTCCTCCAGAAAGCGCAGGCGCTTCTGCTGGCTGTCCAGCAGGGTCACCTGAATCTGCGGCATCGCCAGCGCCAGTGCCATGCCGGGAAATCCGGCGCCCGTCCCGACGTCGATCAGGGTCCGGACTCCCGTCAGCAGCTCCGTCTTCAGAACGCTC
Organism: uncultured Clostridia bacterium; assembly: GCA_946542235.1. Classification (GTDB taxonomy): domain Bacteria; phylum Bacillota; class Clostridia; order Christensenellales; family Aristaeellaceae; genus Aristaeella. The sequence continues at coordinate 10,131 of CAMNKK010000054.1, forward strand.
AGGCTGTCCGTCATGTGCCGGTCCAGCAGCTCGTCCTCCTCCGCATCTGCCACCAGGTCCATCCTGGCATTCCATTCCGTCAGCAGTCCGAAGTAGATATTCAGCTTTCCGGACAGCTCCGGCCCGCAGGGAATCCCGTTCGCCCGCAGCCGCTCCTGAATGATTTCTTCCGTCATGATCCGTTTTCCTTTTCATCCGCTCCGCCCGTCCCTGCGGGTTCCGGCAGAGCGTCCTCCGGGGCGTCCGCTCCGGTCACAGGCTGATATGCAGATGCTTCACCAGCCAGTATTTCACCCACGCCAGCGCCTCCCGGGCATGGTTTTTCAGCCAGTACTCCGGCTTGCAGGGGGCTCCCAGCCCAGCCGCCTGATAGCCCTGGTCCTCGGCCAGCGCCATGGCCCGGGGCACATGGTAGTCGCTGGTGACGATGACCACCTTCCGGATCTCCGGAAGCTTCTTCAGGATTTCCGCAGCGTTCTTCAGGTTCTGGTTCGTGTTGAAGGAATCAGGATCCATGTAAATCATGTTCTCCTGGATGCCCTGATCCACCAGATAGTTGCGCATGGCTTCCGCCTCCGGCATGGGCTCATCCTTCCCCTGGGCGCCGCAGACGACCACGGGCACCGGCTTTCGCTCCCAGGCCTCCAGCGCCGCGTCCAGCCGCCACTGCAGCTGGGTGTTCGGCTCCCCGCTGGAAAGCACCTGTGCGCCCAGCACCACGATGGCGTCATAGTCCGCCGGAAGGGCGGACGCTTCCTTCTCCACGCCGTTTTCCCGAATCACAACATATCCCACCAGTCCGCCGAAAATCAGGATCCCCGCTCCCAGCAGGATTCCCAGGATCATCCACAGCCGGCTTCTTTTTCTTTTTCCGCCCATCGTCCTATCCCCTTCTGCCTCTGGCCCCAAACTCAAGATCCCCGTGCTGGGCCATGCTGTAGGAATCCCCGCCGGCAATGATCATATGATCCAGCACCATGACGTCGATGCCGTTCAGCATCCGCTGCAGCTGCAGGGTGGTGGAGATGTCCTCCGCCGAAGGGGCGCAGGTTCCGCCGGGATGGTTGTGGCAGAAGAAAACACTGTGGGCGTTGTAGTTCAGCACGGCTTCCATCACCAGCCGGGGATAGGCGCTGACCTCGCTCAGAGATCCGGTGGAAATCCGCTGCCGTCCCAGTACCCTGCACTGGGCATTCACGCAGATCACCCAGAATTCTTCGATCCGCTTGCCCATCTGGATGCCCTTGCAGTAGTTCTCCAGCTCCTTCCGGTTCGCAATCTGCCTCGGGTTCTCCATTTCGCTCTGAAGGCAGACCCGGGTCAGGGGAAGCACCATGGAAATCAGCGTAGCCTGAATCTCGCCGATGCCCTCGGTTTTCATCAGCTGCTTCGGATCCGCCTCAAAGACGTTTTTCAGGCTGCCGTCAAAAGCGTCCAGCAGGGCTTTGGCGACCCCTTTCGTATCCTTGCGGGGACTTCCGTAGGTCAGCAGCAGCTCCAGAATCTCGTGCTTGCTGAAGCCGTCAAAGCCCTGGCTCACCCGGAACCTCTCCCGCAGCCTTTCCCGGTGCCCCGCGTTGGGATTGGCAGGCTCCCTGTCCTCCGCGGCGGGCAGGGCATCCGCCGTTTCCTCCCGGAGCGTCTTCCTTCCGGCCCTGATCTTTGCGGGATCCACATACCACAGTTCGCCGTCCGCAGCCGCGGCAGCTTCCGTCTTTTTCTTCCCTGCCATGATCCGTCTTCCTTTCTCCGCTCCCGCGGCTCCCTTCCGCCAGCTGCGGTTCTTCCCTCCGGGGCTCGCTCCCCGCTTCCCTGCTATGCGTGATAATACCGCCAGATGTCCAGGCAGGCCTGCCGCTCCGGCTCCGCCACCGGGCGGAAGGCCAGCCGGTAGATTCGTTCGATTTCCTTCCGGTCCAGCGCCAGCGGATGATTCCCCAGCCGCTCCGGGTTCACGGAGTCCGCCAGCTCCCGCAGCGTTTCCTCCGGGGGCATGGCCGGCGCCTCCATGCCCAGATCAATCAGCAGGCCCCGCAGGAGCCTGGAGCCCATCATCGGGTCCCCCAGGCGCATCCGGGATGCCAGTTCCCGCATCACCGGCCGCGTCTCCTCCGCAGCGCACATTCCGTCCCACAGCACGGGCAGGGTCACCAGGCAGGCGTGCCCGTGGGCCAGCCCCAGCAGCTTTGTGATCTGATAGCTCATGGCATGGGCCGCCGTCGTCCTGGTCTGCCGGATGGCTTTCCCGCTCTGGTAGGCGGCGTCCAGGACCTCCTCCGCCGCGTGGGGGTCTCCCGCGAGGTAGGCCTTCAGATTGTCCAGCACCCCCAGGATGGCCAGGTACGCGTTCACCCGGCTGTCCTCCGTGGCCGCTTTGGCCCAGTAGCTTTCGATCCCCTGGCTCAGGGCGTCCAGAGCGCAGGATTTCTGATGGTATTCCGGCAGGGTTTCCAGCAGCGACGCATCCAGAATCACGCCCTCCGGCAGCAGGCTCTCGTGGCTCAGGCTCAGCTTCCGGCCCTGCTCATACACCACCGCGTTGAAGGTTGCTTCCGCTCCGCTGCCCGCGGTGGCGGGAATCGCGATATGCGGAATCGGCCGAACCTCCAGCCGGTTCATCCGCACCTGCTCCAGGCTGCCTGCGCAAAGCCAGCTCTTCACCGCCTTGGCCGTATCCATGGCGGAGCCTCCGCCCAGGGAGATCAGGCTGTCGCAGCCCTTCTCCTGAAAAAGCCTTACCCCCGCTTCCGCGTCCGCCAGGTCCGGGTTTGGATGGTATCCGGTAAAGGCCGGAGCGTTCCGCAGCCCTTCCTGGCGAAGAAGTCCCGGTATCAGCCGCTCCGAGCCCACAATCAGGGGATGCTTCATCCCCAGCTTTTCCATCAGCTCCGGAACGCGGCGCAGGCTTTCCCGCCCGCGGATTACTTTTTGAATCATTTCTTTCCTTCTTCCGCACACTCAATCGGCGCCATCCGCCCTCCCGGGCGGCTGGCTGATTTCTT
>CAMNKK010000055.1 GCA_946542235.1 uncultured Clostridia bacterium
TGCGGCTGATGCGCTCCCGCTTCTGCTTGGTGGAGTTCATCACGTAGTTGCCGGACTCCAGCTTTCCGGAATAAACCCGGAAGAAGGCCAGCTTGCCGACGAACGGATCCACCATGATCTTGAAGGCCAGCGCGGAGAAAGGCTCCTCATCGCTGGGATGGCGCTCCATGACCTTCTCCGGATCGTGCGGATCGGTTCCCTGGATGGCCGGAATATCCAGCGGGCTGGGCATATAGTCGATCACAGCGTCCAGCAGGGGCTGCACGCCCTTGTTGCGATAGCTGGTGCCGCACAGAACGGGGTTCATGGTGCAGGCAACGGTGCTCTTGCGGATAGCCGCACGGATTTCTTCCTCGGTCAGCTCCTCGCCTTCCAGGTACTTTTCCATCAGCGCGTCGTCCGTCTCGGCAACCTTCTCGATCAGGTTCGCGCGGTATTCCGCCGCGATCTCCTTCATATCGTCCGGGATCTCCTCGTCCCGCACGTCCTGGCCCAGGTCATCGTAATAGACCTCAGCCCGCATCCGTACCAGGTCGATGATTCCGCGGAAGGTGTTCTCCGCGCCGATGGGCAGCTGAATCGGAACCGCGTTGGCGCCAAGCCGATCCTTCATCATATCCACAACGCGGAAGAAGTTCGCGCCGGTGATGTCCATTTTGTTGACATACGCCATGCGGGGAACCTTGTAGGTTTCCGCCTGCTTCCAGACGGTCTCGCTCTGGGGCTCCACGCCGCCCTTGGCGCAGAAGACGCTGACAGCGCCGTCCAGCACCCGCAGGCTGCGCTCCACCTCTACGGTGAAGTCCACATGTCCGGGAGTGTCAATGATGTTGATCCGGTATTGCTTGTCCTTGTTGCCGGGATCATGGGGATCGTGCCAGAAGCAGGTGGTGGCGGCGGAAGTAATCGTGATGCCGCGCTCCTGTTCCTGGGCCATCCAGTCCATGGTGGCGGTTCCTTCATGGGTTTCGCCGATGCGGTGATTCTTTCCGGTATAGAAAAGAATGCGCTCGGTGGTTGTGGTCTTGCCGGCATCGATGTGCGCCATGATGCCGATATTGCGTACTCTTTCAAGCGGGTGACTTCTGGGCATAACAGGCAATAGCTCCTTTCAAGTTTGAGGGATCACGGTTCTTCATCTCCCGGAACATCCGGGTCAGGCCCATGATATTACCACCGATAGTGAGCGAATGCCTTGTTCGCCTCGGCCATGCGATGCATTTCCTCTTTGCGCTTGACGGCGGCGCCGGTGTTGTTGGCGGCATCCATCAGTTCGCCGGCCAGGCGCTCCGCCATGGTCTTCTCGCCGCGCTTGCGGGCGAATTCCACGATCCAGCGCAGGGCCAGGGTCTGCCGGCGCTCGGGCCGGATCTCAATCGGGACCTGATAGGTCGCGCCGCCCACGCGGCGGGCCTTGACTTCCAGCTGGGGAGCAACATTGTTCAGCGCAGCCTGGAAAACTTCGTTGGCATCCTTGCCGGTCTTCTCGGCCACGGTGCCAAAGGCAGTATAGCAGATGGTCTGCGCGACTCCGCGCTTGCCATCCAGCATAATCTGGTTGATCAGTTTGGTCACTACCGTGTTTCCATATACAGGATCCGGCAGCACTTCACGCTTCGGTACAAAACCGCGACGGGGCATAGGTTTCCCTCCTCAATTTCATTTCCTGATGTAAGTGTTCTCTGCTCCCTCTCCCTGTCATCCCGCGTCAGCATCACGGGATTCCGGCCCGGTCAGGCCGGCCGGCAGATCCGCTCCCGCTTCGTTTCCGAAGATCCCAGTTCCAAAGGACCCCCGGATTCCGGAAAGCCGTCCGTTTCTTCCGGAAGGATTTCCGTGTCTGCGCCCTTCAGGTCTCCGACCCGAATACGGCCGTCACAAAAGCGGCGGAAAGATGCCGGTTCAGGCTGCGTCGGCAGCTGCAGAAGCTTACTTCTTCGGGCGCTTCGCGCCGTACAGGGAACGAGCCTGCATCCGCTTGGCCACACCGGCGGTATCCAGAGCACCGCGGATGATGTGATAACGAACGCCGGGCAGATCCCGCACACGGCCGCCGCGGATCAGCACAACGCTATGCTCCTGCAGGTTGTGGCCGATACCGGGGATGTAGCAGGTACCTTCGATGGAGTTCGTCAGGCGGATTCTCGCGATCTTCCGCAGGGCGGAATTAGGCTTCTTCGGCGTCTGGGTTTTCACACTCAGGCACACACCGCGTTTCTGGGGGCAACCCTGCAGAATCGGAGCGGTGGACTTTTTGGTCGCCCGTTCACGTCCCTTCCGGACAAGCTGATTAATAGTGGGCATTTGCGCACCTCCTGAAAAATATCCCCAAGACCCTGCAACCCTCAGGATCCATAAGGCAAGATGGTTTGCGCCTTCCGGCGCCGGGCGGCCGGGGGCCGCTCCTGTCCTCCCCTTTCCTTTCGGAAGAGGCCGGACTTTGTTACCTGAGAACAGCGGCTGCCGCGGCGGAAACCTCCACGCCGCAGACCATTCCCAGCTCCTTCATTGTCGCCACGCGGACACAGGGAACGCCTGCTTCCTCCGCCGCGCGGATCACCTGCTGAAAGATGAAGGTATCCGCGTCGTTGGCCACATAGGCCCGCATGGCCGTCCCTGCCTTCAAGGCGCGGGTCACCTGTTTCGTGCCCACCACTTTTTTCGCGGCGGAACGCAACATTTCCATGGCGTCAGACCTCCTTCCCTTTCCCTGAAAAGGCGCGCTCTGAAAAGGGCGCACTCTCCCGGGAGCATGCGACAACTTAGGTATCATAACACCCGAGCCCTGTCTTGTCAACGCTTTTCGCAAAAAATCCTCTTCGCTTTTCGCCTCCGATCCGCTTCGTCCGTATCCCGGAAAAAAACCCGCCGGCGGCAGCGGCGCCCTCCTGCGCTTTCCGGTTCCCTTCCTCTTTTATAGGCCGCCCGCATCCGGCGCCTGGCAGCCTCCCGCAGGCGGCATCTTGACTTTTTCCGCCGCTCCGATTACCATATTCCGCAGACTTTGAATGAAGAGAGGCCTGTTCCCTTGATCGTACTCGGAATTGACCCCGGTTATGCCCTGATGGGCTGGGGCGTGGTGGAAAGCCAGGGCAGCCGTATGCGGCTGATCAATTATGGCTGCGTGGAAACCAAAGCCGGGGTGCCCATGCAGACGCGCCTGCGCACCCTGCAGCTGGGCGTCCGGGATCTTCTTCGCATCTACAAGCCGGATGATGTGGCCTTTGAGGAGCTTTTCTTCGCCCGCAATGTGACCACCGCCCTCATGGTGGGGGCCGCCCGCGGCGCGGCGATCATCGCCGCGGCGGAATATACGGAGAATCTGTATGAATACACGCCCATGCAGATCAAGCAGGCGGTGACGGGGTACGGAAAAGCCGATAAGAAGCAGGTGCAGCAGATGGTCAGGCTGCTGCTGAAGATGGATACCATCCCCAGGCCGGACGACGCGGCGGATGCGATCGCCTGCGCCATCACCCACTGCCAGACCGGTCCGGCCAAATCCCAGTTCCTGATGAAATAGGAAGGAACGGCCGCGGCAGCTTTGAAATTTGTTACAAAGAAAGCGAAAAAAACTTTCTCTTTGCTCTCATTTTCTTAAAATTTCATATTGACATCGTAACACATTTGAAATAAAATGACGCTGTGAAATGCTATTTTTTCGAGGTGATTCACGATGACGAGAAATCGCAGCCGGTGGCTGGCTCTCTTCCTGGCGATCTGCCTGGGGATCTCCCTGATTCCCGAAGCCGGATTCGTATCCGCTGCCCATGCCGAATCCTACGGTATGGTCATCAACGGAAACGTGCGGCTTCGCAAGGAGGCGACCGCCGGTTCCGACTACTGGTTTGTGCTGCCCGTGGGATGGGTATGCACGATTCACAGTGAAAAAACTTCCGGCGGGCAGCACTGGTATCGGGTAATCGCGCCCCATCCGGAAGCCAGCAATCCGGCCACAGCCCGGACTTACTGGGGATATATTACGGATGAGTACTTCCGTCCCCTGACGGATCAGGAAACCGCGCAGTATCTTGCCACCCGGAGCGTAAGCACCGCTTCCTCCGCGGCCGCGCCTGCGGCTGCCGCTGCGACGGCGGCTCCCGCGGCTTCCTCCTCCGCCTCCGCTTCGGCTGCCTCCTCCGGCACGTCCGTTGCCGTCACCGGAACCACCGGTTCCGTGACCAACGGCGGCACCAATTTCCGGGAGGGCGCCGGAAAGAAGTTCCGCAGCATGATGAAGCTGGACCGGGGTACGGTCGTCACCATCACCAGCGTGCCCAACGGCGTGGGCGAAGAATACTGGTACGGCGTCAGCTATGCCGGCCTGAACGGCTATATCAACAGCGAGTTTATCCGCGTCATCAACAACAGCGGATCCGTCACCGTCACCATCAGCCCCACCGCCACCCCGACGCCGCCTCCCAGCACCGCCGGGTACAACGCGGTTCAGCTGATTCTGTCCTCCGCGCATCTGCGCACCTCGCCCAACGGAACCTATAACCGCGACAACGACTGGCTGGGCACCGGATCCATCCTGCCCCTGTCGGGAACCGCGGTCAGGACGGCCGGCCATACCTGGTATCCCGTGGAACGCGGCGGAAAGGTCTACTATGTCCGGGATGACTGCGTCAAGCTGATCAAAACCTCGCTCGTGACCTCCTCTCCCACCGCCACGCCGGCCCCCACGGCCGTCGTCACCCCCGTGCCCACGTCTACGACGGTGCTGGGCTACGTCCGGACCACGAAGGGCGGCTGCAATCTGCGGGCGACGCCCGCCGGCACCACCGTCCGGCAGATCGCCAAGAACCAGGTGCTCCCCTATCTCCTCGCCCCGGTGCAGAAGAGCGGATATACCTGGTATTATGTGGATGCGAACGGAAACCGCGGCTATCTGCGCAGTGACGTGGTCACGGTGGTTTCCTCTTCGGATTCGCCTGTCACCGCCGCCCCGAATTTCACCGCGGATCCCGCGGCTGCCGGATATGTCAAAACAACGGCCACGGATGTAAACCTCCGGACCAAAGCCGGTTATTCCGCCATGCTGGGCCGGGTGGCCAGGGGAACCGTGATGCCCTATTACGGAGATCCGACCACCGTCAACGGCGTAACCTGGTACCGGGTGTACCACAGCACCCTCGGATACGGCTATATTCACGGCAGCTATGTGGCCGTGGTCAACGCGGACGGCTCCGCGACCCCGACGCCCGAACCCACCGCCGCCCCGACCGGCGCGGTGGTCACCGGAACGACCTCTCAGGTGGAAGCCAGCTACTCCACCCTGAAGCTGGGCTCCACGGGAACGGCCGTCAAGAATCTGGTTCAGGCGCTGAAGGACCGGGGATATTACTCCGGCGCCGTCACCTCCAAGTATACGACCACGGTTGAAAAAGCCGTGAAGGCCTTCCAGAAGGCTGCCAACCTCAGCGTGGACGGCGTGGCCGGCGCCGCGACGCAGCACGCGCTGTACGGCACCGTGCCCGTCGGCGCGGCCGATACCAGCAATCTGACCATGACGCTCTACCCCGCCGAAAAGATCGACTGGTGGACCGGCGGAATCAACGAGCTCTGGGCCAAGGGCGCAAACTGCAAGGTGTATGACGTAAAGACCGGCATCGTCTGGTGGGCTCACCGCTGGTCCGGCGGATACCACGTCGACTGCGAGCCGCTGACGGCCGCCGATACCGCGCGCCTGTGCAAGGCTTACGGCGTAACCGCCGCCTCGGAAATCGCCAGCAAGAATCTGTATCAGCGGCGTCCTTCCCTGGTCACCATCGCCAACCGCACCTTTGCCTGTTCGCTCTACGGCGTACCGCATAACTATCCGGAAGGCGATACCATTGCCACCAACGACATGAAGGGCCAGATCTGCCTGCACTTTACCAACAGCTGGACCCACGGCAGCAAGAAGGTGGACAGCCTGCACACCGAAGCGATCCAGTACGCCTACGAAAACGCGCCCAACGGGCACAAGTAATCCCCTTCCCCGCTTTCCGGCTGAAAGCGTCCATAGGGTAAAAAGCGATCCCCGGCATTCTGTGCCGGGGATCGTTCTTTATGCCTCCGGATCAAAGGGAGGCATCATCAGCACCGCCGTATCCTCGCAGAGGAAGGCCGCGTGCGGCGTGTACACATATCTTTTCTTCGGGTCCCGCCTTCCGAAGGGCACGAACTGGTCCCTCCGCACCAGCATGCAGCAGGGGCTGCAGCCTTCCACGTTATGCACCTTGTTCATGCGGTCCCGGGGACCTCCGGCGCCGTTTTTCAGCCCCGCCTGATCGTTCCTGCCGCCGACCCATCCGCCGAAGGTGATCCGGTGCTTCCGGTCCTCGATCACCGGCATGACGCCGGCCACCCCGTCCATCTGGGCGTACATGATCAGCTCCCGGAAGAAATGCCGGCTCTCCACCATGCCGGCCGCGTCCAGAAACAGCAGATAGTCCGCTTTGCTTTCCGCCGCGGCCTGATTCAGGGTATCCCGCAGGCTTTCCAGATCCGTCACCGCCAGGGTGGAGGAAAGGTTCGGCCAGGGCGCCTGCAGCTCCAGATCCGCCAGCGCTTCCCGGCAGCTTTCCTCGTCGCTGCTGAAGATGACGGCTTCCATCGTCCTTCCCCTGGGGAAATCATACCAGAGGCGGATTTTCCGGTCTACCGGCACCGCGGTCACCGGAATCGGGGACAGGTCCTGATTCGCCCGGCATCCCGCTTCCAGGCACTGATCCAGGTGCTGCCGGCTGAGGGAAGACCCCGCTTTCCGCCAGTGATACAGAATATAGGGCACGTGGCGGATCCGATCGGTCTTCAGCGCAATCCGCAGGTAGAGCTCGTGATCCTGGCTTCCGTCGTATCCCTCCCGGAGGCCTCCGATCTCCCGCAGCAGTTCGGTCCGGATCACCCCCAGGTGGCTGATGTAATTGTCCGCCGCCAGCGTCTCCGGCTGGAATCCGGGCTTCCGGTGGGGATCCATATGCCGGCGGCCGTTCTCCGTCGTCATGTCCTCATCGGAATACAGCAGATCCGGATGCTCCTTTGCAATGGCTTCCGCCATGCGCCACAGCGCGTCCGGCGTCAGCATATCGTCATGGTCGCACAGGGCGGTATATTCCCCCCGGGCCAGGGCAATGGCCTGATTCGTGTTCCCGGCAATCCCCAGGTTTTTCTCCGCGTGAATCACCCGGAACCGGGGGTCCTCCGCCGCGGCCCGATCCAGCGCGGCCGCCGTCTCCGCCAGGGTGCTTCCCCCGTCATACAGAATGGCTTCCCAGTCCTGATAGCTCTGCTTCCGCAGGCTTTCCAGCAGGTCCCGCAGAAAGCTTTCCCGCGTGTTGAACACGGGAATCACAATGCTGATCAGCCCCGCCTCCGGCGGATTCTCCCGCTGCCTCCGCAGCTCCTCCTCCGAGGCCTTCTCCCGTTTCCATTCCCGGTCCCAGGTCCCCAGAATCACCTGCCCGGCCTTTTCCCCGCATCGTCTGATCGTGTAGCCGATCCCGTGGGTATCCGCGTATTCCTTCAGTCTGCTGAGTCTGTTCATGCGCTCATTTTCTCCCGAATATATTTCCAAAACCCATTGACAATTATTTGGTTAGAGGATATACTGAACCTGATTTGTAAAATATGGTCTCTTTGAACGGAGGGAAAGACATGCAATCCTATCTCCTGAAGACCATCCCAGATGAACTTGCCTCCCTGGCCGTCGAGGGTTTTCACAAGCCCGGCAGCCTCACGCTGGCCAGCGGCGCCTGGATTCATGCCGCCGGCAGCTTTGTGCTGGAGCAGGGAACCTATGCGCTGCAGGATCATGAGCAATGGGTCTGGCTCGCCGTGGAGACGGGAGATGTCCTTCTCCGGTGGGATCAGCATGTTCTGGACTTGAAAAACGGCTCCACCTGCTTCCTCCCCGGGGGCTCGCATCCCTGTGAGATCGAGACGGACGGCCACGCCCGCTGCCTCTGGATCGCGCTGGAAGGGCCGCTGAGCCCTCTGGTTGTCCGGAAAATGGGGGCGCTGCTGCATATGCCCCTGCGGCAGGGAGCCCTGCCCAGCCAGCTGTATCTCGCCTCCCAGATCGTGCAGGTCATCGTCCGCCATACCGGCACCTCCGATGCGACCTATCAGCTCCAGCACCTGCTGTACGGGATGATTGCCAGCCACTGGGGCCAGCCCGTCGCCATGGATGCCATGCTCAGCCACGAAATTGCCAAGGTGGTGGATACCCTCCGGGCCAATCAGTACCGGGATAACTATTCCCTGGCGGAGATGGCCGCCATCTCCCGCATGCCCATGGAAACCTTCCGGAAGCGCTTTGTCGCCGAGGTCGGCATGCCGCCCCTCAGCTACGTGCTCCACTGCAAGATGGAGCGGGCCAAGGAGCTTCTGCGGGATCAGAATTATTCCGTCCGCCAGGCGGGCATCGAAGTCGGCATGCAGGATCCCTACCACTTTTCCAAGCAGTTCAAGAACATTGTGGGCATCAGTCCCAGCGCCTTCATGAAGCAGGCGTCCGCCCCCAACGCGACCATTCGCGGCGCCACCCCGAAGGTGAAAAAAACCTGATTTCCCGCTTCTTCAGGCCTCCCCTCTCCCGGGGAGGCTTTTTTTCTCCCTTCTCCGGTCAATCAGCCTCTGGATCGGCTTTTCGATCAGCCAGGTAATCGCCGCCGCCGCCAGCAGGGACAGTCCGAAGGCCAGCAGCGTATACTGGGTCTGCCAGGGCTGCTCCCCCGCCTGATTCGGGTAGTCGCTCTCGCTGGGAGGAAAGCCGATCCGGCGCATATGGACAATGATCGTCTGATGCGCCAGGTAATAGTTCATGCTGATGCCCGCCAGGAAATGGGTCACCCGGTTGCCCAGCAGCTTCCGGAGGGGCTTCAGGCTGAAGGGGGCGCAGATCATCAGCGCGCCGAACAGGATCCCGTACACCGGCCGGTAGAGCATCTGGTTCCGCTGGATCACCGGATAATTGCTGGAGGGCTGCGCCATGTTCAGGATCTGTCCGATCCATCCCGCCAGCCCGCTCCGGACCGTATACACGCTGGAGGCCGCCTGAATCCGCAGCATGCGCAGCAGCCCCCAGAAGGCCAGCGCAAAGACGGCCGTGCAGACCCACCGGCTGCCCCGGAAAAGGGAGCCGTCTGTTTCCGCCCGGATTTTCATGCGCTCATAGCCCACCGCCAGCAGGCATCCCAGCACGTACACATCCAGGAAATTCAGCAGCTGGTTCACCACCATGTTGAAGTCGTCCAGGCTCCAGATGCACCAGATCCGGAACCCGAAGCAGGCGGCCAGCATGATGCCGAAGGTCCAGCCGGGCTTTTTCAGGGACGCCCGGGCCATCCAGGGAAACAGCAGATAGGCCTGCACCTCGATCGCCAGCGTCCAGCAGGCCGCCCCCAGCGGCGTCTGAATGTAGGTATCCTGAAAGAACGGAAAGGTGAAGGTCAGATGGGTCGCCACATCCTTGACCAGGTACTGGGGGCTGTAATAGAGCCCCCAGGGAAGGCAGATCCCGAAGAAGGTCATCGCCAGGATCGAATAGTATCCCGGCAGGATTTTCCGGGCCCTCCGGAAGTAGAAGCGGCGGACATCCGGCAGCGGTGATCCCCGCAGGATCGTTTCCGCGTAGGGCCGGTACAGCAGGAAGGCGCTCATCAGCACCGTTCCGTCCACCCATACGTAGCCGCTCCGCATCAGATAATCCAGGGAATAGTTTCCCAGCACGGGCGTCAGCCAGCTCTGCTGCCAGATATGGTACCAGCTGACCAGAAGGATCATCAGCGTCCGAAGCCCGTCCAGCTCCGGTATCCACCGCCTGTCCGTCCTTTCCGCCACCCGTCCTCGCTTCCTTCCCCCGGTTTCGTTTTTTTCCCCGGCGCTCCCCTGTTCCCCGCCGGCCGCGGTCACGGCTCCGCCGGCGCTTCGGCCCCGGCCGCTTCCGCTTCCTCTATTTTTTTCAGCAGCTGCTGAGCCGTGTAGTTTTCCGCCACCGGCTCCAGGATTTCCCGGGCTTCCGCATAGCTCCCGCCGTCCATCTTCTGCTGGGCCAGGCTGATTCTCCAGTTTCGGATATTGCGGGCCGCGTCGCCGTAATCCGCCACCCGTTCCATCATCTCAATGGCCTCCGGCAGCTCGCCCCGGCTGGCCGCGGCCTTGGCGCCCAGGTACAGCGCGCGGGTCCTGATCTGGATCGTGCTCTTCGTATCCTCCGGCAGATCCTCCAGCCAGGCGGCCGCCTGCGCATATTCCCGCTGTTTGTAGGAGACCCGGGCCAGCTCCGTGGCGCAGAGAATCCACTTGTCCCGGGCGTCCGCGTATCCGTCCATCTCCCGGTACAGCGGCAGGGCCGCCGCGTAATCCTCCGCTTCCAGCGCGGCTTCCGCCTGGTTCCACCGGATGGTCCGGGCCCGCTCCGCCGCGTCCTCATATTCGCCCGCCGACAGATAGGCCTGCCTCGCTTCCTCGGCCATGCCCTGGTTTTCCAGCACATATCCCTTCAGATACCAGCACCTGGAAATCAGCTCCCGGCTGTCCTGATAGTCCGGTATGGAGGAGAAAGCCTGAATGGCGCTCTCGTAGTTCCCTTCCTCCATCTGCACCAGGGCCGGCTCGTACACCGCTTCCCGGGCTTTTTCCGCCGCTCCGGGATAATCTCCCAGGCTGAGGAAGATTTCTTCGGCCCGGGCGTAGTCCTTCTCCGCCAGGGCCTTTTCTCCCCGGGCATACCTGCATTCCTCCAGCAGCGCCGCCCGGCCTTCCAGGGCTTCCGGCAGGCTCTCCGCCAGCTCTTCGGCCCCGGTCAGGTCCCCCGCCTCCATCATCGCTCTGGCCCGGGAAAGATCCACCCGGTCCGCCAGGGCTCCGTCGGTTTCCGGGCTGCCCTTTTCCCGCAGCCGCGCCGCGGTCTCCGCCATGCTGTCGACGGAGAATGCCCCGGCGTCCGCCGCGGCAGCCGCGCCGTCCCGGCGGGCAATCCGGATTTCCGTCTCCTCGCTGCGGGCCTCGGCCCCCGGAAAGCCCTCCAGCCCGCTCAGAATCTCCCGGGCGTCCTCCAGCCGGTCCTCCCGCAGGGCCGTGTCCGCGCTCCAAAGCCGGAGGGCCGGTTCAAGCCCCCAATAAATGCCGGCCGCCAGCGCCATCGCGCAGATCCATCCGATCAGCAGGTTCCGCCGCCGGCGGTGTCTTTCCTGCTTCCGGTCGTATTCCTCTTCCCGGATCCGCTGCAGCCGGGCCGCTTCCTCCCGGGCGCCCCGGGTCTGCAGATCCAGCTGCCGCTCCCGCTGGCTGACCTGCCGCAGCACCGCATTGCGGTTATACTGGCGGAAAATCAGATCCCGCTGCCGCCGGCATCTGGCGCACAGGGCGCTTTCATTGCCGTTGGGGCGGCCGCATACGCAGATCCACATCTCCGCCTGCTGGCTCGGAAAGCCGACCGCCCCGTTCCCGGCGACATACCTCAGGGCGTTCAGCTCGTTGCCCGGCGGCAGCAGATTGGGCTCATATTCCTTCTCCCGGTCCCGGCTGCGGCGCCACACGTCCCTGTCCTCAAACCAGATCTTGTCCAGCGTCGCCTCCGCGGAAACCGCGTTCTCCGGCAGCTCCACGGGCACGTTCATGGGGAAGGTGGTATGGGGGCGGCCCTTCAGGGCTCTGGCCCGGTGCACCGTCCTGCCCGTCTCCTTGCCTTCCCGGTCCAGAATCCGGACGGTTGCCTCGCAGGAGTCGATGCTCCGGTCCGCCAGATCCATCAGAATCAGCCGGACCCAGCTTCCCTCCTTCTCCCGGTACAGCTCTGTCCGCACAACCTCCGCGGGGCAGTTCAGGTCAATCCGCATCTGTTCCATCCTCTTCCAGCGTATGCAGAATGATTTCCGTCAGCACCGTATCCTCATACCGCAGAATCAGCTCCACATCCGGCCTTCCCAGCACGGGCGTAATATAGCGCAGCGTCATCTCGCTCCCGTTTCCGTATTCCGCCAGGCCGTAGGGCGCGATTCCCGGCGTCCCGTAGAGCACCTCGATCTGGCCGCTGGCGTCCATCTCTCCCTCGCCGCTCCGGAACCGGGTAAAATCTTCATGGAACAGGTCTCCCAGCCGGACCCCCCGGGGCCCCTCCAGCTCGGGCGAAAGAATCATGTAGCTGACCAGCAGCGCGTTTTCCCCCTGGCTGTCGCAGGAGAAGACCGCTTCAAAGCCCTCCCCGTCCACTCTCCGCAGCCAGGTTCCGTCCTCGTTGTCTATCAGCATATCTTCCACATTGTCCCCGAACATCCGCGGATCGGCGGTCAGGTAGCTCAGGGACATGAAGTCCAGATCCTCTTCGCTGAACATGGTCAGCTGCGTTCCGTCCAGGCTCCGGGGAACCCTGGCATACGCAAAGCAGCGGGTCAGCTCCTCCAGCTCCCGGTACAGATTCCGCGCATCCTCGGCGCCGATCGTGTCCTGAAGGCCCTCCATGCGCATGGAGCTGATTCCGTCCCCGCTGATCTCCAGCGCCAGGGAAATCACGCGTCCCTCCGCCGGATTCACCGCCCCGTATTCCATGGCGGAAATCCGCTGTCCGTCCCGGTGCACCCGCCCGTACAGGAATCCGCTGTCCGGATCCCCCTGCAGGTACAGCGCCGCTTCCTCATAGGTCCCGTACATCTGCCCGTTTTCGCAGGGCACGGCTTCCATCAGCCGGTTGACGTCCCAGTCAATCCGGATTCCCCGGGGGCCTTCGATGTCCTGATCCATGACCAGAATCGCGTTGGCCCGGGTCTCCTCCGTCAGGGAGGCGGCGTCGCGGTAAACCACGCCGAAATCATACTGATACGCGTATCCGTCCTCCGAGAGGGCGTCCTCCGCCGTGGGATCGTTCAGCGGCTTTTCTCCGCCGGCCAGCTCCAGCATCCGCTCCGCGAAATCCGCGATCTCGGCTTCGCTCACCGGATTCGTCTCCGCCTGGGCAAAGGCGCAGATCAGCATGCCCAGTCCCAGAAGTATGCATGGAATCACTTTTTTCCACATCATATTGATGATCCTTTCCTGC
>CAMNKK010000056.1 GCA_946542235.1 uncultured Clostridia bacterium
TGGAGGAGGCGGCTTTCCTGGACGGGGCCAGCTACTGGGGCGTGCTTTTCCGGGTGGTGCTGCCCCTGTCCACCCCGGTGCTGGCGACGCTGTGCCTGTTCTTCGCCGTCGGCCGGTGGAACGCCTACGGCGACGCGCTGTACTATATTTCCGTTTCCAAGCTGTACCCGATGCAGCTCAAGCTGTATTACCTGATGGGCATGGCCAGCGATGCCGCCACCCTGGCCGAGGGCGGCAGCACCAACTACATCACCGGCGAGGTCATCAAGGCCACCTGCGTCATGTTTGCCACGCTGCCCATCATCATCCTTTATCCCTTCCTCCAGCGCTATTTTGTCACCGGCATCATGATCGGCGCCGTCAAGGGATAACCCGCTTCAGAATCTGTGCGGCCGCAGCCGCAGGATATAAAGGAAAGGAGAAACCCACTATGAAAAGACTGGTATCCCTGCTTCTCATGCTTACCCTGGTACTGTCCCTGGTCAGCTTCCCCGCCCTTGCCGAGGATCAGGTCAGCTACACCGCCTCGGGCGCCAAGGTCATCACCTACGGCGAACAGATTGAGCTGAAGGTTCCGATCTATCAGCGCAACGGCATCAAGGATCCCATCGAGGACAACTACTGGACCCACTGGGTACAGGAAAACTTCGGCGACAAGTACAACATCAAGGTCACCTATGTCCCGATCTCCCGGACCGAGGAAGTCTCCGACTTCACGATGAAGATGGGCTCCGACGAGACCGCGCCCGACATGATCTTCCACTATGACAACCCCCAGCTGCTGGCCTACATCGATCAGGAATTCGTGCAGCAGATTGATGAGGACATGGTGAAGGAATTCATGCCCGACTATCTGAACTATGTCGGCGATGAAGCCTATCAGGCCGGCAAGTACAACGTGGGCGGCAAGAAGGTCCAGATGTACTTCCCCGCGGCCCGCGATGACGCGGACAACTGGGCGACCGTGATCCGCGCCGACTGGCTCGAAAAGGTCGGCAAGGAAATGCCCAAGTCCGTGGAGGAATACCTGGATGTGCTGCGCGCCTTCCGCGATGCCAACCTGGGCGGCGACTACACCGTCCCCGCCACGCAGGGCCTGCCCAGCACCACCGGCATGCGCGCCGACTCCTACCGCACCGGTCATACCGACCCCCGCGAGATCGCGATCTACAGCGACCTGCAGGTCGTTTCCCTGGACTGGGAGCCCATCAAGAAGAACTACCGGGTGCTGAACACCATGTACAACGAAGGCCTCATCTCCAAGGAGTTCGCGCTGGATTCCGACGGCAGCCAGGCCAAGTCTGACTTCGTCAACGGCAAGGCCGGCGTGTACGGCTTCTATCTGTCCTCCAACAGCGACGTGATCTCCACCCTGATGGAGAACTGCCCGGATGCCAAGCTGGCGATCCTGGATGCCCGCTCCGGCGTGCCGGAAGGCGAAACCCTGTATGACTACAAGGCGGATCCCATCGGCATCTCCACCGGCATCTCCGCCCGCTGCAAGCATCCCGAAGCCGTCATGATGTACATCAACTGGATGGCGCAGCCCGAAGTGCTGGAGTATCTGCAGTACGGCGAGGAAGGCAAGCACTACAACCTGGTCAACGGCCTGAAGGTGCTGAATTCCGACTATGACGGACCGGACCGCTTCTGCTCCACCAACGCCAACATCGACCTGTTCATCATGGTCTCCCAGACCCGCCGGGATGCCACCTCCCGGGAAGCCATGGCCGCGACCTACTGCCCCATCGGCTATGAATACCTGATGGATCAGATCTTCGAGAACAACGCCAACAAGACCTACATCCACAACTATCGCTTCACCACCCCGATCGTCAGCCAGAGCGAATACGGCGAGGATCTGCGGGCCCGCTTCCAGGCGATCTCCGCCCAGGTCATCACCTGCCCCGAGGAAGAGTTCGACACGCTGTATGACAGCCTGGTCGCGGAATACAAGGCCGCCGGTCTGGATGAAATCCATGAGGAAAAGGCCAGGGTTTACGACGCCGAGAACTGATTTCTTTCCTGCCTGCCTGCAGGCATGAAAGCAGGGCCGCTCCCCCGCGGGAGCGGCCCTTTTCCTTTGCTTTTCAGATACATCCCGGCTGCGCGGAAATCCCTCAGATCAGCGTCACCGTAAACCAGGTGGTATACACCTTTCCCGCCCCCAGCAGCGTCACATAGGGCTTGTCCTCGAAGTTGTCGCTGTCCTGCACCCGGCCGGGCATGCCGTGCCAGGGCTCCAGGCACACGTAGTCCGCGTTCTTCTTCGGCATGCTCCAGATCGCCAGCACTTCCATCTTCGGATAGTCGAACCGAAGCCCGTGCCCGCTCTCCCGGTGCACCAGGTCCACGCTCCGGCTGTTCAGCCCGGCGAACACCAGGGCGTCCCTTTCGTCAAACAGGGCGTGGCTCAGGGGCAGCACCCGCCCGTCCTTCAGCTCCGCCAGCTTCTCCTCGCCGTCGATCAGGTATCCGCCCGGCGCCAGGCTGTTCCTGCCTTCCTCCTGCCGGGAGAAGACGATCTGATAGTCCTCGTATTTCGCGCCCGCCTCCATGGGCACGATAAAGGCCGGATGCCCGCCCACGCAGCAGGGCATGGTCTTTTCCGACCGGTTTTCGATCAGGAAGGTGGTCGTGTATCCGTTTTCAAACAGCCGGTAGGTCACGTGGAAGGCAAAGTCGAAGGGATACATGCCCCTGGTCTGCTCCGAGGCGGTCAGCACCAGGTCCACGAAATCCTCGCCCACGTGGCAGATTTCGAAATCCGGCTCCCGGGTAAACCCGTGCTTGGTCATGGGATATACTTCCCCGTCAATCCGGATCTGCCCGTCCCGGACCGATCCGCACACGGGAAACAGCACCGGCGCGTGCTGCGGCCATACCTTCGGATCCGCCTGCCAGATCACCTCCCGGCCGTCCGTCCCCCGGAAGGACACGATCTGCGCCCCCTTCGTCCGCACCCGGGCCGTCGTCTTTCCGTACTTCAGTTCAATCATTTCCATCTGCATTCCCCGTCCTTTCTCCGTTGCATCCGTAAATCGCT
This sequence comes from uncultured Clostridia bacterium, assembly GCA_946542235.1. Lineage (GTDB taxonomy): Bacteria > Bacillota > Clostridia > Christensenellales > Aristaeellaceae > Aristaeella. Next base: position 3,047 of record CAMNKK010000056.1, read on the forward strand.
GTGGTTTCCCCTCCGCCCTGATTCTACCACAACTCCCGTCTTTTGAACATCCAAAAAGGCTTGAAAGCGGGGTCCGGATCCGGTATACTGCTTTCAGGACGAAAGAAGAAGCCGGCTCCGGGCCCCGCGGGCCGGAGGCCCGCTTCGGCGCAGAAAGGAAGTCGGAATCATGAAGGGAATTGTGAAGCATCATCAGGATACCCTGCTGCAGGATCTGGGGGGCGGCACCGCCCGCCGGGTGCTGAGCTTCAATGAGCAGCTCATGGCCGTGGAGGTCAGCTTTGAAACCGGCGCGGAGGGCGCCGTGCACACCCATCCCCATGTCCAGTGCAGCTATGTGCTCTCCGGCCGCTTCCGCTATTCCGTGGAGGGGGAAAGCGCCCTGCTGGAGCCCGGGGATTCCATCGTGGTTCCCGGCGGCCTTCCCCACGGCACGGTCTGCCTGGAAGCCGGCACCCTGCTGGACGTGTTCACGCCCTGCCGGGAGGATTTTCTGAAATAAGCGGACAGGAGAGGCAGCCATGCGCGCAGTGGTACAGAGAGTCACCTCCGCCTCCGTCACCGTCGGAGACGAAACGGCCGGGGCCATCGGTCCCGGTCTCCTGGTGCTGATCGGCGTGTCCCGGGAGGACACCCCGGCGGATCTGAAATATATCGCGGAGAAGGTCATGCATCTCCGCATTTTTGACGATGAAAACGGCGTGATGAACCGGTCCGTCCTGGATACGGGCGGCGCCCTTCTGGCCGTCAGCCAGTTTACCCTGTACGGGGACGCCCGGGGCGGGCGCCGGCCCAGCTATTTCCGCGCCGCGCCCCCCGAGGAGGCCAACGCCCTGTATGAGCAGCTGATCGCCTTCTGGCGGGCCGCCGGCATTCCGGTGGAAACCGGCCGGTTCCGCACGGAGATGCAGGTTTCCCTGGTCAACGACGGCCCGGTCACCATCCTGCTGGATTCGGAAAAGGCCTTCTGATCCCGGCTGCTTACCCCTTCTCCTCCAGAAACAGCTCCCGCTTGCGCCGGATCATTTCCTCCACGCGGGAAATATAGGCCTCGATATTGCTGACATTGGGCGCCCGGCCGATATGGCCCTCCTCCGGATAGATCCGCTTGGAGATTCCGCCGGCGCCCAGGGCCAGGATATGGGAGGTCTCTTCCATGATGTCCACATTGTAGAGGCATTCGGCCCCCGGCAGGGCATATCCCGTGTTCTCCAGGTTGCCGGCCATGTATTTCTGCTTGTAGAGGTAATAGGGCCGCATGCCCATCCCCTGGGCGGTATCCCGCCCCAGCCGGACCATTTCGGCCGCGGTTTCCCCGGAGGGCAGCAGCGCCGGCTCCCCGCGCCCCTGGCGGAAGGCCGTCTGCTTCTCCCCGAAGGCGGAGGACCGCTTGATGGCCAGCGTATGCACCGTCAGGCTCTCCGGCGCCAGGCGCACCGCCTCCTCCATGGTGCGGGAAAACTCCGCCATCCCTTCCCCGGGCAGGCCCGCGATCACGTCCATATTGATCTGGGGAATCCCCTCCTCCCGGGCCAGGGCATAGGCGTCCCGGATCTGCCGGGCGGTATGCGCCCGGCCGATCACCTGCAGGGTCCGGTCGTTCATGGTCTGGGGATTGATGGAGATTCTCCGGATGCCGCCCTGCCGGATGGCCCGCAGCTTATCCCGGGTAATCGTGTCCGGCCTTCCGGCCTCCACCGTATATTCCCGGGCATCCGGAAAGGCGCCCAGCAGGCAGTCCAGCAGCCTCCGGAATTCCTCCTCCGGCAGCGCGGTGGGCGTGCCGCCGCCCACATACAGCGCCCGCAGCCTTTTCCCGCTCTCCCGCAGGATCTCCGCCCCGGCCCCGATCTCCCTTTCCAGCGCGCCCAGATAGGGCGCCACCAGCTTTCCGCTGCCGATCTCCCCGGAGGAAAAGGAGCAGTAGGCGCACCGGGTCGTGCAGAAGGGAATGCCGATATACACGTCCATCCACCCATCCCCGGGGGCGGGCAGCTCTCCCTGCACCCGGGCGATCCGGGCCAGCAGCTCCGCCTTTTCCGGGGTCACGTCAAACTCCTCCGTCAGCCGGGCCACCGCCGCCTCCGGCGTCAGCCCTTCCCCCAGCGCCTCCAGCATCAGGTGCGTCGGCCGCACCCCGGTCAGGCTGCCCCAGGGCGGCCGGATGCCGCTGATTTTCCGGCACAGGTCGTAGCAGGCCTGCTTGCACAGCCGGCGGGCCGCCCGCTTCCGGTGCAGCTCCCGCACCCGGGGATCCGGATCCGAGGGCACGGGCACGCTCCGCTCCGCCGCGGCGTCCTCATAGCGGAAGCAAATCCGGTACAGATCCTTTTCTTCCTCCGCTTCCATCCGGAAGAGGGGGAGTTTTTCTTCCATGCCAAAAAGCCGGGCTGTGTTGATCAGCTCCGGCTGAATGGTTTCCAGATAATCCTCCAAGCGGCTCATTCCCGTTTCCTTTCAGGCCTTTCCCGCCGCGGCCGCAGCGCTTATCCCGTCACCCGGTACACGTCCAGCACGTCCGCCTTGTTCTGGATCGCGTGGATCACCCGGTCCATCTGCTCCCGGGAGGTCACGTCCAGCGTCAGCTTCAGGGTGGAAATCCGGGTCCTGTCGTCGGACTGCACCTGGGCCGCCTTGATGGATACGTTCATCTCCCCGATGATGGAGGCGATTTCGCCCAGCAGGTTCACCCGGTCGTATACCAGAATCTTGATCGTCGCGTAGAAGGAGCCTCCGCCGTCCGTGGCCCATTCCACGGGAATCCGGCGCTCCGGCTCCGCGCTGGCGGCGTTCGGGCATTCCGCCTTGTGGATCGTCACGCCCCGGCCCCGGGTAATGTATCCCACGATTTCGTCCCCCGGCACCGGGCTGCAGCACCTGGCAAACCGGATCGGAATATCCAGATCCTCGCTGCCGGTCATGACGATGCCGTGGTTGGCCCGCCGCTGGCTCAGCTGCTTTTCGCTGACCTCCTCCGGAATCTCCTCCGGAATCTCCGGCATCACCGGCGTCTCGCGGCTCCGCTGCTCCTCGATCAGGCGGCTGACCACATACTGGGCCGCCATGCCGCCGTATCCCACCGCGCAGCAGATATCGTCAAACTCATTGAACCCATACTTCTTCAGCATGGCTTCATAGTTTTCGCGCTTCACCAGTTCGCCCAGCTTCACTCCCCGGCGGGCGCACTCATGCTCGATCATATCCTTCCCCAGGGTCAGGTTTTCCTGCCGCAGCTCCTTCTTCAGGTACTGCCGGATTTTCGCCTTGGCCTGGGGCGTCTTGCAGATGCGGATCCAGTCGGAGGAGGGGCCCTTGCTGGCGGCGGAGGTCACAATCTCCACCCGGTCCCCGGTCGCCAGCTCCGTCTCCAGGGGCACCAGCTTTCCGTTCACCTTGGCTCCGACGCACTTGTTGCCCACCGCGGAGTGAATCCGGTAGGCAAAGTCCAGCGGCGTGGAGCCCTTGGGCATGGAAATCACGTCGCCCTTGGGGGTAAACAGGAAGACCTCGTCGTCAAACAGGTCGGTTTTCAGGGTATCCATGAATTCCCGGCTGTCCCGGGTGTCGCTGCTCCAGTCCAGAATCTGGCGCACCCAGGTCAGCTTGGCGTCCAGGTCGTCCGCCCGCGAGGTTCCCTCCTTGTAGCGCCAGTGCGCCGCGATGCCGTATTCCGCGATGCGGTGCATCTCCCAGGTCCGGATCTGCACCTCGAAGGGGAAGGGCATCTTCCGCCCGCCCATGACGGTGGTATGCAGGCTCTGGTACATGTTCGCCTTGGGCACGGAGATATAGTCCTTGAAGCGCCCCGGCACCTGGTTCCACAGGGTATGCACGATCCCCAGCACGGTGTAGCAGTCGGGAATCGTGTCCACGATGACCCGGATGGCAATCAGGTCATAGATCTGGTCAAAGGTCTTGTGCTGCAGCACCATCTTCCGGTAGATCGAATAGAAGTGCTTGGACCGCCCGTCAATGTCGAAATGGATATGCTGCTCGTCCAGCTTTTCGCTCAGCTCGTCGATGACCAGGCGGATGCTCTCCTCCCGTTCCGCCCGCTTCATGCCGATCAGATGGACGATGTTGTTGTACCCGTCGGGATCCAGATATTTCAGGCTCAGGTCCTCCAGATCCTGCTTCAGGGCGTAAACCCCCAGCCGGTGGGCCAGCGGGGCATAGATATCCAGCGTTTCCCGGGCGATGGCCTTCTGCCGGTCCGGCGGCTGATACCGGAGGGTGTACATGTTGTGCAGCCGGTCCGCCAGCTTGATCAGCACCACCCGGATGTCCCGCCCCATGGCCAGGATCATCTTCCGGACGCTTTCCGCCTGGGCTTCCTCCCGGTTGGCAAAGTCCAGCTTGTTCAGCTTGGTCACCCCGTCCACCAGCTCGGCAACCTCCTCGCCGAACTCCCCCTTCAGGGTATCCAGCGTGATGCCCTCGCAGTCCTCCACCGTATCGTGCAGCAGGCCCGCCGCGATGGTCGGCGGATCGATCATCAGATCCGTCAGGATGCTGGCCACGAAGCAGGGATGGATGAAATAGGGCTCTCCGCTCTTCCGGACCTGTCCCTCATGCGCCTTCTCGGCAAAATGCCATGCCTTTTCCACCAGCCGATACCCGTCTCCCGGGTGATATTTCTGAATCCGGGCGATCATCGTGCTCAGCGTCATGGATTCATAGGACGCGAAGCTCATTTCATTCCCCCCTTTCTGTCCGGCCGTACGCCGGATGGTTCCATTTCTCTCACGCTTCCTGCCGCAGCTGCCGGATGTACCGGACCGCGGGGCTCTGCTCCAGGTCCGTCCTCCGGGCCGCGGGAAGCATCTCCGCCCGGAAGGGTTCCCTTTCCCACCGGACCAGGCCCAGCTGCGCGAAGGCCGTCAGCGCGAAGAGGATCTGCTCCTCCGGCGCCCCCGCCTCCTCCGCCAGGGCCTCCAGGCTGTCCCCCCGGAAGGTTTTCAGCCTCCGGTAGATCTCCCCCAGGGCTTCCCGGGAGGGATCCACCCTTTCCAGCCGCTCCTTCAGCAGGTGCTCCGGCCGCAGGCCGGCCTCCGCCGGGGACTGTTCTTCTTCTTTCGCTGAAAGCAGGCTCATTTCCTGCAGGCAGTCCAGGAAAAAGCCCTCCGGATTCTCCTTCCCGCCTGCTTCCGCCTGCCCGGCGGCCGGCCGGATGGCCTGCACCTGCAGCTGGGGGGAAACCCTTCCGCCGAACTCGTTCCGCACGGGGCGAAACAGCACGTCCGCCCTTCGCAGCATCCGGTCCGCCGCGCTCCCCAGCCCGAAGCCGATGCCGTCCCGCAGCTCTCCGCCCTCCAGCAGCGTCAGCTTCAGGTGGCTCCGGTCCCTTCCGACCCGCCGCGCCTCCTGCACGCCGGCGTCCCTGCACAGGAACACCGGGGCCGGGTTTCCGCATCCGGTGGGCTCCAGCGCCTCCAGATCCCGGATCGTCTCCAGCGTCACCTGCCCCAGGGACAGGCAGCTGTCGTATTCCTTCACCGGCAGGAAGCAGCTGTCCCTGCATTCCGCCCGCACGGCTTCATTCAGCCGCTTCCGCAGTTCCGGGATCCGCTCCGCGGCGATCGTCAGCCCCGCCGCCTGCTCATGCCCGCCGAAGCGGATCAGCAGGTCGCCGCATCTGTTCAGCATCTGCCAGATGTTCACCCCGGGGATGGACCGGCAGCTGCCCACCGCGCTGTCGCCCTGCCGGCTCAGCACGATGGCCGGGTGGTGGTATCTTTCGCACAGCCGGCCCGCCGCCAGGCCGATCAGCCCGGTATTCCAGCCCTCCCCCTCCAGGATGATCACCCGGTCCTTCCGCAGGTCCACCTGCCGGGGAAAGAGCTCCATGGCCTCCGTCAGGATGGCGCTTTCCGTCTGCTGCCGCTTCCGGTTGTTCTCCTCCAGGTGGTCCGCAATCTCCCGGGCCTCCCCGGGATCCCGGGTCATCAGCAGCCGTACGCCCTGGCCCGCTTCCTCCAGCCGTCCCGCGGCGTTGAGCCGCGGCCCCAGCCGGAAGGCGATGTCGTCCGCGTGCATGGGAAAGGCGATGCCCGCGTTTTCCATCATCGCCCGCAGGCCCGGCCGCTCCGTGTGCTCCATCCGCAGCATGCCCTCCCGGACGATGATCCGGTTCTCCTCCGTCAGCGGCACGATGTCCGCCACGGTGGCCAGCGCCGCGACCTCCAGCCGCTTCTCCGCCCCGGCCATGCCCTGCATGGCCTGGCAGATCTTCAGCGCGACCCCCGCGCCGCACAGGCGCCGGAAGGGGTAGTCCCCCAGCAGCGGATCCAGGATCGCGTCCGCCGGCGGCAGCTCCTCGGGGATTTCATGGTGATCCGTCACGATCACGGTCATTCCCAGCTCCTTCGCCAGCCGGACCTCCTTCACGTTGGCGATGCCGCAGTCCACCGTGATCAGCAGCTGATATTCCTCCGCGATCTCCCGCACCGCCTTCTCGTTCAGCCCGTATCCTTCCGTATGGCGGGCGGGAATGCGGAAGGAGGCCCGGGCGCCTTCCTCCAGCAGGGTTTCCAGCAGCACCGTCACGGCGCAGATGCCGTCCACGTCGTAGTCCCCGTACACCAGAATCCGGTCCCCCCGGCGGATCGCCATCCGGATCAGCCGCAGCGCCCGGTCCATCCCGGCCATCCGCATCGGGTCCAGCAGGTCCTCCAGGGCCGGGTGCAGGAATTTCTCCGCCTTTTCCGCCGAGTCAATCCCCCGGGCGCACAGAAGCTCGCTCTCCCATTCCGGCAGGCCCGGAATCGAGACCGCCTCTCCGGTAAACCGCTTCCTGAATTCCTGCATCTGTGTTTCTCCGTTCCGAATAACGCAAGGAGGCCGCTTAGCGCGGCCTCCTCGGGATTGATCATCAGCTCCGTTACTTCGCCTTGCGGCTGCGGCGGCGCTCCTCCAGGAACGCCCACACATAGCCGTTGATCATGTTGGCGCTGTAGACGCCGCTCAGAATGCCGACGATGATCGGCAGGGCAAATTCCCGAATGCTGGCCACACCCAGGATGCACAGCGCCACGATGGTGATCAGCGTGGTCGCGGTGGTGGTCAGGGTCCTTCCCAGGCTCTCCTGGATGGAAATGTTCGTGACTTCCGCCCGGGGCATGGAGGGATACTTCTTCGCGTTCTCCCGGATCCGGTCAAAGATCACGATGGTGTTGTTGATGGAGTAGCCCACGATGGTCAGCGCCGCGGCGATGAACGAGGAGTTCATCTGAATCACGCTGCGGAAGATCACCATGAAGCTCAGCATGATCAGCACGTCATGCAGCAGGCCGAACACGGCGCTCAGGCCGCTGTTCAGGTCGAAGCGGATGGCGATGTAGATCAGCATCAGCACGGAGGCCAGCAGCACGGAGATCACCGCGTTGCGCACCAGCGTGGCGCCGGCCACGGGGCCCACATAGTTCACGTCGCCGACGGATTCGGCTTCCGGATACTTTTCCTTCAGCTTTTCCTCAAACTGGCTCTGGATGTTCTGGATATCGTCCTGAGCCACATCCTTGATGCGGATCACGGCCTCGCTCTCGCCCGCGCCCTGGTAGGTCACGGTGAAGGAGGAAACGTTCATTCCGCTGAGGATCCCTTCCAGATCCCCCTTGACCGCGGTCTGCTTCAGGTTGTATTCCATGGAGAGGCCGCCCTCAAAATCGATTCCCAGGTTGATTCCATGGCCGAACAGCGTCAGGATCAGGGCAATCACCATAATGGCGCAGGAAACGATCAGACAGGTTTTGGAACGATCCTTGATTTTCATTTCGCCTCAACCTCCTTTCCCGCGCTCTTTTTCACGCTCTGTTCCGCGTTCTTTTCCACAGTCGGTACCGCGCTCTTTTCCACAGTCGGTTCCGCGCTCTTCTCCGCGCTCACCTTGGTGTAGAGGCTCTCCTTCACGCATCCGGCGTTCACAAACCGGTTCATCAGGAACCGGGTCACCAGAATCGCGGAGAACATGGAAACCACCACGCCCAGCAGCAGGGTCTTGGCAAAGCCCTGGATGGAGCCGGTGCCGTAGATCAGCAGCACCACGCCCGCGATCAGGGTGGTCACGTTGGAGTCCAGAATGGCGCTCATGGCGTTCTTGAAGCCGGTGCGCACCGCGACCTTCACGCTCTTGCCCGCCCGGACCTCTTCGTTGAAGCGCTCAAAGATAATCACGTTGGCGTCCACGGCCATGCCGATGCCCAGCACCACGCCGGCCAGGCCGGGCAGGGTCAGCTGGATGTGGAACACCGCGATCAGCATGAACAGCACGATGGTGTAGATCGACAGCGCCCAGGAGGCGATGACGCCGTTCAGGCGGTAGCGTACGATCATCAGCAGCATCACCAGCAGAATGCCGATGATGGCCGCCAGCACGGAGCTGCTCAGGGCGTCCCGGCCCAGGGTGGCGGAAACCTTGTCCACCTTCTGCTGCGTCAGCTCCAGGGGCAGGGCGCCGCTCTGGATCTTGGCGGCGATGGTGGTGGCGCGCTCCGCGCTGCCCATGCCGTTGATCACGCCGGATCCGTTGGTAATGGCGGATTCCACCGTGGGGGAAATCAGCTCCTCGCCGTCCAGGTAGATGGCGATCCGCCGGCCGATGTTGGCGGAGGTCACTTCGCCGAAGATCTTCGCGCCTTCGTCCGTCAGCGTGAAGGCCACCTGATGGTCGCCCTCGGCATAATAGTAGGTGGCGGTCTTGACCATTTCACCGGTCATGAACACTTCCCCGTTGGGATCCCGGAATTCCAGCTTGGCCGCCGCGCCGATCAGATCCAGCACGGTGTCGTCCTGCACGTCCGGAATTTCCACGCGGATGCCGTCCCCGCCGATCTGCTGGACGTTCACTTCCGTGAAGCCCTTGTCGGCCAGGCGCTGCTGAATGATGGAAATGGTTCCGTTCATCAGGGAGCCGAAATCAGCCTCGGAGCCTTCCGGCGCCTTGGCGGAATATTCCACATACATGCCTCCGCGCAGGTCCAGGCCCAGGGAGAGCACGGAAGGCCAGCTCTCCGCGTTGGTGGAGGGCAGCCAGGGCATCACCCTGTACAGGCCCCGGGGCGGAATCGCCCATCCGCCGGCGCCCAGCACGCCCAGAACGACCGTGCAGACCAGCACAATGCACAGCGCGACAATCGAACCGGTTCTGCTGCCGCGCTTCTTTTGGGATTTCATGACAATCGCATCCTCCTTTATGTAAACGCAATGTATGAATTATAGTCTTCAGCGGCTTTTTCGTCAAGG